>JBDSPG010000062.1:0-5931 GCA_039912685.1 Longimicrobiales bacterium
CCTGGCCCTGACCAACGACGACGAAGCCAACGCAGCTGGACCGGCAGGGCGCCGATGTCGGAACGCAGTATCGTTCCGCGATCTTCCATGATTCGCCGGAGCAGGAGCGCTCGGCTCGCGAAGTGATCCGGCAGTTCGAGCAGGACAAAATATATGCTGCGCCGATCGTGACGCGGATCGAGCCGCTCACACGCTTCTTTCCGGCCGAGAAATATCACCGCGACTACTACGTTCGGAACCAGGAGCAGCCGTATTGTCAGGCGGTGATCTCGCCGAAACTCGCGAAGCTTCGGTCGAAGCACGCCGCAAAACTGCGGGGGCCATCGTGATCGAGGCATATGTCCGGCCCAACCGGATGGACTACTACATGGGCATCAGCATGGCCGTGCGCCGTCGTGCGAACTGCATCGGCAACAAGGTCGGTGCAATCCTGGTGCTCAATGACCGCATTGTCTCCACCGGCTATAACGGTACACCGCAAGGCATGCCCAACTGTGATGAAGGCGGCTGCGAGCGCTGCTCGAACCGCACGAAGTACGGCGCACACCAGGGTTACGACGTCTGCATCTGCGTGCACGCCGAGCAGAACGCGCTGATCAGTGCATCACGCTTCGGTACGCCCGTCGAGGGCGCCGTCCTCTACTCTACGATGCGGCCGTGCTTCGGTTGCGCGAAGGAACTGCTGCAGGCGAGAATTTCGGCGGTGTACTATCTGCACGAGTGGCAGCACCCGGACCCCGATCTGTGGCGGCAGTATCTGCTGCTGCAGCAGCGGTTCCCGGGCGGAGTGCATCACGTGCCGGTGGAGGATGTAGACGCGGAGTGGGCCGTATCCCAGCTCCGCACGCTCGACACGGGCCACACTGCCTGACACCGGCTTTCGCGGATATAGCCCATGACACAGAAGAGTCCTGCGGTCGGCATCATCCTTGGAATCACAGCGCTCGTCGTGCTTATCCCCGTTCTGTTGCAGATGCGGACGGATGGAAGGAAGCTGCGCAACGTGTGGGGCCATTTCGTATTTGTTACGGGAATGCTCTGTGTGGCAGCGGGGTACGCGTTCTTTGCCGACGCACGGCAGCGTTACCTCGCGATTGGCGGCCTCGCGGCCGCACTGCTCGGTCTGTTCGTGCAGCATCGTGACAAAGACAGCGACGACATCGCATGATAATGAAAATGGAGATGGTGATGAAGCGATACATGGTACTGGCGACTGCAGCGCTTGCAGTAGCAACTGCACTGGGCGCAACGAGCGTCATGCGCTGGGGCTACCGCGGCCACGAGATGACAGGTCACGCCGCGGCCGCGAACCTGCCGAAGGATATGCCGGAGTTCTTTCGCAAGTCGGTTGCGCAGCTGACATATCTGAACCCCGAGCCAGACCGCTGGCGTGCGCCTGATTCGCTCTCGCGCGAGATGAACCAGGCGTTCCAGTACGACCATTATGTCGACCTCGAAGCACTGCCGGCGGGTGCGCTCGATGCGCGCGATCGATGGGACTACTGGGCTCGCGCGCAGGCGGGCGGCGTGACGAAGGTCGGTGACGCGGGATTCCTGCCCTATCGCATTCTCGAGCTGTACGAACGCCTCGAGCACGAGTTCCAGCTCTGGCGCAACGCGAAGGACGAACATCAGCGTGAGTTCATCGAGCAGCGGATCATCAACGATGCGGGCATCATGGGTCACTATGTCGCGGACGCGGCCAACCCGCATCACACAACTGTGCATCACGACCGATGGGCGGATGGCTATCCGAACCCCAACAACTACACGACGGAAAAAGGGTTCCACAGCCGCTTCGAATCGAAGTATGTCGAGACGCACATCGAGGACGAGGATGTGATCCGGCTGACGCGCGATCCGCAACGCGTCGGCGATGTAAGAGCGGCCGTGCTGCAGCACATCAACAGCTCCCACGCACTGTTGAATCAGCTGTACGACCTGAACAAGCAGGAAGCTTTCGGTCCGGACACGAAGAGTGCTGCACACAAGCAGTTCACCGTCGATCGTCTCGCGGCCGGTGCCAATGTGCTGCGCGACCTGTGGTGGACCGCGTGGGTGAAAAGCGGCGAGCCGGGCGCACATTGAGGCTGCCGGCATTCACATTTGAGGAGCGCGTACCATGAAACCCGAATCCATGCGTAACACGTCGCTGTTGCTGGCACTCGCGTTCGTCACGTCCGCATGCGGCAGCACGCCTGCGATCCAGCGCATTCCGCCAGTGCAGACCGTATCGGTTGCGGCTGCCGACGCCACAACGGGTCCCGCGTTACACGAGACCGTCATTTCCGATCACGGCATGGTCGTGTCCGCCACGGGCGTCGCGAGCGAAGTGGGCCGCGAAGTGCTGCGCAACGGCGGCAACGCGGTCGACGCCGCTGTCGCGACCGCGTTCGCACTCGAGGTGACGTACCCAACCGCCGGTAACATCGGCGGTGGCGGCTTCATGGTAATCCGCTTCCCGGATGGCACTGCCACGACATTCGACTTCCGTGAGAAGGCGCCGCTGAAGGCCAACCCGCGCATGTTCCTCGACTCGACAGGCAAATACTCGAGCGGGATCCATCACAACAGCCATCTCGCAGTCGGTGTTCCGGGATCTGTTGCAGGTCTCGCAGCCGCACACGCGAAATACGGGAAGATGAGCTGGTCAGAGCTCGTCCGGCCATCCGTTCGTCTCGCAGAAACCGGCATCACAGTCACACCAAACCTCGCGCGCTCGCTCAGAGGAACGCTTAGCGCATTCCGCCGCTATCCCGCGAGCCTCGCAGCATACTCGAAGGCCGGCGTTGCATACGAGGTGGGCGAGATCTTCAAGCAGCCAGACCTCGCCCGCACGCTTGCGCGCATCATGCTGGAAGGACGCGATGGCTTCTATCGCGGTGAGACCGCGCGCCTGCTGGCGGAAGAAATGAAGCGCGGTGGTGGCTGGATCACCGAGGAAGACATGGCGAGGTACCAGGCGAAGGAGCGTCCGGCAATTCGCACCACGTACCGCGGCTACGATGTGATCGGCATGGCGCCGCCGAGCAGCGGCGGTGTGGGTGTAGCCGAAATGCTGAACATCCTCGAGGGCTATGATCTCGGAAAGATGGGATACATGAGCGCGCCGTATATCCATCACGTGACGGAAGCCATGCGGCGGACATACATGGACCGTGCACTGTATGTGGCGGATCCAGAGTTCAGTGCAGTGCCGGTTGCGCGGCTGACAAGCAAGGAGCACGGGGCGAAGCAGCGCTCCACAATCGATGAAACGCACGCGTCCATCTCGAATACGAGCGACGTCAATGTTCCGGCCGAGAGCGACTTCACCACGCATTTCTCGGTGGTCGACAAGGACGGCATGGCCGTATCGATGACCACGACACTGGAAGATGCGTACGGCTCAAAGATCACTGTCGCGGGAGCGGGATTCCTGCTCAACAACGAGATGGGTGACTTCAATGCAGCGCCAGGCATGACAACCGAGGCTGGACTGATCGGAACGTCACCGAACCTGGCACGACCGCAGCAGCGCATGATTTCGAGTATGACGCCGACCATCCTTGCAAAGAACGGCAAGCTCATCGCAGTGATCGGCAGTCCGGGCGGCCGCACGATCATCAATACAGTGCTGTGCGTGGCGCTCGACATCATGGACTTCAACATGACCATCCAGGACGCAGTGAATGCACCGCGCATGCACCATCAGTGGCTACCGGACCAGCTGACGATCGAGGCGAACGGCGCGACACCCGAGGTCGCCATGCAGCTCGAGGCGATGGGTCACAAGGTGCGCGTGCAGGGACAACAGGGTAGTGTGCATGCGATCGCGATCGACCCCGTCACCGGCAAACGCATCGGCGCGCCCGACAAGCGCGATGGCGACGGCTCGGCGGCCGGGCATTGAGCATGATCACTCGCGGACTCCAGGCGTGCATCGTGTTGGCATTCACACTAACCGCAACACTCGCATTCGGCACGCAGGCACATGCGCAGGCGCCCGATTCCGTCAGGCTGATGCGCACAATCGGCATCCTCGCTCACGACTCGATGGAAGGTCGCGCGACCGGTACGGCGGGCAGCATCAAGGCGCAGAAATTTCTGGAAGCGGAATTTGCGAAGCGCGGGTTGAAGCCGTTCCTGGCAGGGAAGTACAGCGAGGCGTTCAAGCTTCGCGGCTCACGCACTGCGCCGAACGATAGCGTCAGTGCGAGGAACATCGCAGGCGTCATCCGCGGAATGAAGAACACCGGCAAATACATCGTTGTATCAGCGCACTACGACCATCTGGGCATGCGTAACGGCAGTGTATTCAACGGCGCGGATGACAATGCATCAGGGACCGCGGCGATTCTCGAAGTCGCGAGCTGGTTCGCCGATCACGAACCCGCGCACAACATCCTGATCGTTGCGTTCGATGCCGAGGAGCGTGGCGATGCCGGATCACACGCTTTCCTCGCCATGCATAAGGCGTTTGCCGACTCCGTACTGATCGACATCAACCTCGACATGGTCGGGCGCAACGTCGGTAACGAGCTGTACGCAGCGGGAACTACACCTTATCCGTTCCTACTGACGTACGTGCAGACGGCGGCAGCCCGCGCCGGCCTCAAGCTCCTGACCGGTCACGACAACAAAGGTGGCGGGCAGGATGACTGGACGAACCAGTCCGACCACGGTGCATTCCACGCCCTCGGAATTCCTTACATCTATTTCGGTGAGGAAGATCATCCGGACTACCACCGCGCAACGGACGAAATTGCGGGCATCATGCCAGGGTTCTACGTCAATGCAGTCCGCGTCGTGCTCGACGTTGTGCGGCAGATTGATGCGAAGCCGTTCGTGCGGGTCAAATAGGCAAACAACGCATTTACAGCAATTTACAGCAACGGAATCAATCGCCGAGGACGCTGAGGAACTGAGGGACGCAGAGGGCTCCGTCGACCACGTACGATCATGCGCTCACATATAAATATTTTTTGGTTTTGTTTTCGGTGCTGCCGCTGAGGCGCGTGCATCCCCTCGCGTAACTCCGCCGCTCTGCGATCTCGGCGATTGATTCCGTTCAGAATCCGTATCAGGCTAGAAGTTTATCCGCCACCATTACGAGGAGAAGCAACGGCAGATAGGCGATGGATCCGAGGAAGACGCGTCGGGCGCTGACCTCGGATGGTGCCGCTGCAAGCACCAAAATGAACGCCAGGAACGCAGACCCGAGTACAGCCGCGATCACGGCGTACCCCGGACCAACCAGTCCCACCTCCGCCGGAATCAGGCTCACCACCAGCAGCAGCACCCCATACGCCGTCATATGCCGTGACGTCCTCCGCCCGGCCGGGTCGTGGTCCGTGATCATACGGAAGCCGGCCGCGCTGTAGTCTCGACGGTACATCCAGGCGAGCGCGAAGAAGTGGGGCATCTGCCACATGAATAGAATGCCGAAGAGCACCAGCCCGCGGGCGTCGAATGGTCCGCCGGCACCGGTCCAGCCGGCCAGGATCGGCAGTGCGCCAGGCACCGCACCGACAATCGTGTTGAGCCAGGTGATCCGCTTGAGCGGCGTATAGACCGCGACGTATGTGACGGCAGAGAGCAACGTAAGCAGCATCGTCAGCGCATTCACGAACAGCGCCAGGTGGAGCACGCCCCACCCGATCAGCACGATGGCAAAAATCAGCGCGTGTGACGGCGGTATCTGGCCGGATGGAATGGGGCGTCCGGCAGTACGTCGCATGAGAGAGTCCGGTCCGCGTTCGAGCCACTGATTGAACGCGAGGGATCCCGCGGCGGCGAGGCATGTGCCGAAAAGGGTGTGGAGCAGGAGTCGGACGTCGATGAGGGAGCCGCTGGCCATGACGAATCCGGCCGCGGCCGTGATCAGCACCATGCGAACGATGCCGGGCTTGGTAAGCTCGAAATATGCGGCGGCCGTACTCCGTGAGTGCA
>JBDSPG010000083.1:0-2769 GCA_039912685.1 Longimicrobiales bacterium
ATTATCAGGAGCGATATGGCATCTCGCTGCTGCATGCGGATGCAAGCGAGCTCCATCTCCGTGGCGACGAGGTATTCTACGGCGACGCTCGTGTGGATCTGGCGTACAGAGACGCGAGCGTGCTCGATCTCATGGATCTCGCCGCAGAGGGCGTCGATATCGCACCGATGCGCGCTCTGCTGCGGCAGAACCGCGTTGTCTCGTCGATCGCAGCAGAGCTCGATCAAAAGAGCTGTTTTGAGGTGTTCACGGATCCTGCGCTCGCTGACAGGTTCCTGACCGAGGCGGAGCAGCAGGTGATGCGGCGCCATGTGTTGTGGACACGCATTATTTCAGCTCGAAATACGACTTTGCCGGGCGGGGGGCAGGGCGATCTGATGGAGTACGTGAGGGCGCACCGTGAACTGCTCGTGCTCAAGCCGAATCGATCGTATGGCGGTGAGGGCGTAAAGGTCGGGCCGAGCATGGAGCAGGGTGAGTGGGAGTCTGCGATCGCGAGTGCGCTACGCGATGAGAACGACCGGTGGGTAGCGCAGGAAACCGCACACATTCCCGTCAAGTCATTTCACGTGCTTGACGACAATGATGAGCTGCGGATCGCGCCGTTCTATGTAGTGATGGGCATTGCGCCAAGTCACTACGGAGTTGCAATGCTCGTTCGTGCGGCGCGGGGGAAGGTGGTGAATATCGCGCAGCAGGGTGGCACGTGCGCTGTGATGGTGAGCGCGAAGGCGCTTCACACGGGCGCCTATCGCGCGCGGCCAGCTGCAAAGCCTATCGGCTGAATCTGGCGGGCATGATCTCGTAATTCGTACACTTTTTGGTGCTGGAGGCGCCCGCAAAGTTGGATCATCTTCTGCGCGCCTATTACCGGCAAGCAGCCGGGTCTGACTTCACGTAGTATGGCCTGTAGTAAGAGGCCTTCGGATCCGTGCAGCCTTTCAGGTTCAGGATCTCCACTTTCCGGAAGTCGATCTCCGCCGTTTCCGCCTGAAGCGATATGGTGCCCCCGGTAATCACCTTGCCCGGCACCAGCACCCCTGGCCTGGTGTTGTTTGCAAAGCCGCCGCCCATCTCCGGCCTGCGGTAGGTCATCACTGTGTCGCCATTGACGATGTGCCTGATGATAGAGTCTCCAAGCACCAGAGCCTCGACGCGCACCCACTGGTCCCCGTCGTAGGTCCGGGCCGTCGAGTTGATGCAATGCTCCGTGATCAATGTGTCGCCGAAGTACACGTTTGTGCCTGGCGTGCAGAGGTTGGCCGTGGAACGCGGACCGCGGCCGAGGCCACCCAGCAACTGTATTTCGAGCGAGATGGGGAAGTCTTGATCGAGTCCCATGCTTTCTGCCGTCTGTCCGTGGACCATGATGCCGTTGTTGCGAAGCGCCCACTCGAGCGACGGCCCGGCTCCCGCGATCTGGTTGCCGACGAATCGGTACTCCGCGGCCAGTAGATAGTACGAGAACGGCTGCTTGTAGAAGATGTGGCCGAACTCGCCATTGAACCCGTTCCACTTGTCGTAGCGGACCTTCAGCAATCCCTCCTCCACCCGGAAGGTGTTGTTGAAGTTGTCGTTCAGTTCATGCTTCGCGAACTTGATGTCCCACCCCGAGAGACCCTTCCCGTCGAACATCTGGATCCAGTCGGATTTAGGGGCGCTGCTGACACTTGCTCTCGGGCCGGCCGGTCCCGACTGGCCCATGCCACCGCTCCCCGAGCCGGCGCACGCGGCCGACACGACGAGCGACAGAGCAGGTGCGAGCCGGGCAAGGGATGCGCTCACCTCCCGGCTTCGCTCACCCGAACATCGAACGTCGCGTCCAGGCTCACCTTGTGCGATCCGAGGTCCAGCACCGGCTGCAGCGTTCGGATTCGTCCTTTCAACCGCGGCGACGCGCTCGTTATCTCCACCACCAGATCATCGGACGAAAGCGAGAACGACCCGGCCTGTCCACCCAACAGGATCTGGTTGGTGAGGACACGATGCGTTGCATCCATCGAGAATGTAAATCCCGAGAACCCTTTCTCCACGTGCATCGAGGCCCACGCGCCCTCGAACGTGCCGGGCACATAGCGCTCGCCGGCCCCGATGCGGGTGTACTTTCTGAAAGTCTTCGGATTGGGGGGTTTGTCCGAGAGCAGCACGCTTACAAACCGCCCCGTCCCGCCCGGGTAGGCCACCGCGGACGAGGACTGCAGCGTGACCTTCTTGGTGTCTACTGTAAGCGTTCCCGTTTCGGAGGCAGGCGTTCCGGCAGCGAAGCCGGTGGCAGCAAGAACTGCGAGGCACAATGCGCGCATACCAGTAAGCTCCTGAGAGAAGCAGATTCGCTCATCGTAACGCCAAATGCTCCTGACGCCAAGACGGCGCATTTTTTGTAAGTTGTTCCAGCCCCACCACCGAGCGCACCCAATGGACAAGAAAATAGGCCTCCTCGTCGGCCGCGAATGGTCGTTCCCGCCGGCCTTTATCGAAGAAGTGAACAGCCGCGAGGCGGGGGTAACCGCCGAGTACGTGTCGCTGGACATCACCCGAATGGGTGTGCCCGGCGACTACGCCGTGATCATCGATCGCATCTCGCACGAGGTCGGCTTCTACCGGGCGTATCTCAAGCATGCATCGCTCCTCGGCACGAAAGTCGTGAACAATCCATTCATGTGGTCGGCCGACGACAAGTTCTTCGACGCATCCCTGGCGACGGTGCTCGGCGTCGCGAGTCCGAAGACAGTTGTGCTCCCCAACCGGGAGTACATCCCCACCATCTCC
>JBDSPG010000117.1:0-3420 GCA_039912685.1 Longimicrobiales bacterium
TCCGCTACGACGCGGCAACTGCTTCGCGCCATCATTGAGAGTGATCCCGCCCTCCAGGTAGTCGGCGAGGCGCAGGATGGTGCGGAAGCGGTCGAACTGGTGGTGTCGCTCACGCCAGACGTCGTCATCATGGACGTGCACATGCCCGTCCGTGACGGGCTGGAGGCGACGAAGGAAATCATGATGCGCGCGCCGACACCGATCATCATCGTGTCCACCGCGAAGCACTACCGCGATATCGAGATTTCGCTGAGCGCGACGCAGGCCGGCGCAGTGCTGATGCTCGCGAAGCCGGCCGGTCCGGGAAGCCCGCACTACGCGGATGATGCCGCAGAGCTGATTGCAATGACGAAGGCGCTCGCGCAGGTGAAGGTCGTGCGCCGCTGGACGCACACGCACGAGCCGAGCATCATTTCGACGCGCGAGCCGACACCCGGGTCATTCAACATTGTCGCAATGGCAGCGTCCACCGGCGGACCGGCTGCACTACGCCGGATCCTGCTCGACTTGCCTGCCAGTTTTGCCGTTCCCGTGGTCATCGTGCAGCACATGGCACACGGCTTCATGGCCGGCTTCGCCCAATGGCTCGGCGCAAACAGTGCCATGCCGGTGCGCATGTGCAAGCATGGCCAGAAACTGGAGCCCGGACGCGTCTATGTCGCGCCGGACGACAAGCATCTCGGCTTTTCGAACGATCGCACCATCGTCCTGTCTGACGCACCGCCGATCAATCGATTCAGGCCGTCCGCGGACTACCTCTTTTCATCGGTTGCAAAAACCTACGGTGCCCGGTGCACCGCAGTGATCTGCAGTGGCATGGGTGTGGACGGTGCGCACGGCCTCGAGCAGGCACACAAGGCCGGTACGTTCGTGATTGCGCAGGACGAAGCGTCTTCGGTGGTCTACGGGATGGCGCAGGAAGCGGTCAAACGGAACGCCGTGGACGTAATCCTTCCGATTGGTAAGATCGGGTCCAAGCTGAATGAATTGATAAGAGCGTCAGCACATGCATAAGCGAAACAGGATCCTGGTAGTCGAGGACAGCGCAACGCAGCGGCAGGCGTTGGAATCCCTCCTCGAGTCTCTCGATTACGATGTCACGTGCGCGGTCGACGGCGAGGATGCGCTGGAAACAGTGAAGCGCGCAGAGTTCGATCTCGTCGTTAGTGACGTCGTGATGCCCGGCATGAGCGGATTCGATCTGTGCATGCACATCAAGCGCGACCCTGACCTCACCAGCAGGCCGCCGGTGCTGCTGCTGACGAGTATGGCGGATCCGCGGGACATCGTGCGAGGGCTCGAGGCGGGCGCGGACAATTACGTGACAAAGCCATACCAGCCGCAGCAGCTTGCAGCGCGTATCGAGCAGGCGTTGAGCTATCGCGGCACCACGGTCGAGAGCATTGTCGGCAAAGAGGTCGAAGTCGACTTCCTCGGCGACAAGTTCGTGATCCATTCTGACCCGCACCGGATCCTCCGGCTGCTGCTGTCGAGCTTCGAGGACATCATCCGTGTGAACCAGGAGCTGACGGAGAGCCAGCGTCAGCTCGCGGCGGCACACCAGCGCGAGCTGGAGCACGAGCAGCGGGCGCGAGAGGAAGCGGAAGCGACAACTGTGCGTCACGAACTGCTGCGCTCGCGCGCGGAAGCAGCCACGCGTGCGCGCGACGACGTTCTAGCGGCCGTGTCCCATGACCTTCGCAATCCCGTTTCGACCGTATTCACGGCCGCATCGCTGCTCATCGACATGGAGGAGTTGCCGGCTGCAACTCGGAAACGGCAGCTCGACATCATCCGGCGGACGGCGCTCCGTATGGATCGATTGATCCAGGACCTGCTCGATGTCGCGCGTCTCGAAAACGGTGCGCTCGTCGTCAACAAGGGCCTCGAAAGTCTCAATTCACTGATGCAGGAAGTGCAGGACGGGTTCGCGAGCGTTGCCGAAGCCGAGCATGTCGAGCTCCGCTTCGAGAAGCCGAATCAGGATTGGCTGTTCCCCATCGATCGCGGGCGCGTGCTCCAGGTATTCTCGAATCTCATCGGCAACGCGCTCAAGTTTACGCCCGCTGATGGCACGGTCGTGGTCAGCAGCGTTGTGAAGGATGGCAATATCGAATTCTGCGTTGCTGATACTGGCGCAGGAATTCCGTTGGACGCGCTACCGCACATTTTCGACAGGTTCTGGCAGGGCAAGGAGAAAAAGAGTGCGGGGGCGGGCCTCGGACTGGCCATTTCCAAGGGGATCGTGGAAGGCCATGGCGGCACGATCTGGGCGGAAAGCACGGAGGGCGCGGGCAGCCGTTTCTACTTCACGCTGCCCATGAAACGGGATACTGCCAAGGCCTGACCTGCAGAGCGCCTCGGCTACTGCCCGACCCACCAGAGTTGAACGTTCGCAGCCGGTCCCCGTGCATCGCCGGTTACTCCGTGCAGCCTGTTGCGCGCGGCGACGATGCCGACCGTGTAATACAGCACAAGGATCGGCGCGTCTTCCACGACCATGTTCTGGTATTCGGTCCACAGCCGTTTCGACGCGGTCGCGTCCGTGGTCACCGCGAGGGAATCGAGAACGGTGTCGAGGCGCGGCGATCCGTAGCCGGTCCAGAAGCGGGCGCCGTCCTTCCAGCGCGAGTGAAACAGTTGGCTATCATCCTTGCGCATGTTGTCAGTCCAGTTGCCGAGCGCGGCATCGAAGTCGCGCGTGCGCGTGCCATCCGCATTGATCTTGCCCTGCATCTGCTGCGTGAATGTGTTGAGCTCCACGACATCGGGCTCGGCCGCGATTCCGACAGCAGCAAGCTGTGCCTGCATCGCCTGCACGATGTCGGTGTATGCGCCGCTGCTCTGCCACGCCTTCAGACGGATACGGAACGGCTTTCCGTTGGCATCTTCGATCACGCCATCACCATTATGGTCGGCCCAGCCGGCGCGAGCCAGCAATGTGCGCGCGCTGTCCGGGGCGAACGGGACGCGCAGCGATGCAGCCGTCGTGTCGAAGGCGAAATGAACAGGTGTAACGGTGCCTCGACCGAGCGGATTGCGGCCGCCCATGATGCCGTCGACAATCGCGCGACGGTCGACAGCCATTGAGATCGCGCGCCGTTCATCGCGTGAATCGAAAAAGCGCGTGCGCGTGTTGAGTGCGACGAAGATCCAGTTCGGCGAGGGGTACTCGACGAGATGCACGCTCGTGTCCTGAGCCAGCGACTTCACATTCGTCGGGCGTACCGACACGGCCAGGTCGATCTGCTCCGACAGCAATGCGGTGATCACAGCGGTTTGATCGGGAATCGCGCGGTAGACGAGACGATCGAGATGTGGCCGCCCACCCAGAGCCGCAGGAAACGATGGGTTCGCATCAAAAACCCATTCACCGGTACTCTCGCGTCGCACGAACCGGAATGGACCACTGCCAACGGG
>JBDSPG010000134.1:0-8826 GCA_039912685.1 Longimicrobiales bacterium
CCTGCGCGACAAGCTGCTCTCCGCCGGGCTGCGCGATTCACTCGTAAAGACATCGGCGGGACTCGACCGCGTGTTCGAAGCCCAGCGCACCACCCTCGGCTGCGCCACCGCTCAGCCCGACCCGGGCTGCGATGTGGAAGTGCGCGTGCTCTACCAGGTGCTCCGTGCACTGCCGCCCGAAATGACCTTCGCGATGATCCTCGCCGGTTTCGAGCTCGCTTCCAGAGACCCGCGCGTCGTCGGGTTCAACCTGGTCCAGCCCGAGGATGATTACACCGCGATGCGAGACTTCTCCCTGCACATGCGGATGATCCAGACGCTGCGGCCCCTGTATCCAACCGTGAAGGTCACACTGCACGCGGGTGAGCTCGCACCTGGTCTCGTCCCACCCGAGGGCCTGCGCTTCCACATCCGTGAGTCCGTTCGCGTCGCTGGCGCGAGCCGCATCGGGCACGGTGTCGACATTGCGCAGGAAGAGGACGCTGTACCGCTGCTGCAGGAGATGGCACGCCGCAACATCCTCGTCGAGATCGCCCTCACAAGTAATGCCGGCATTCTTGGCGTCCGTGGGAAGGACCATCCGCTGCATCTGTACATGACGTACGGCGTGCCCGTCGCGCTCTCGACGGACGATGAGGGCGTCTCACGCTCAGACATGAACATGGAATACAAGCGAGCCGTGGAAGAGCAGGGAGTCACATACGCTGACCTCAAAACCATGGCGCGCAACTCGTTGCGCTACTCCTTCGCAGACGAAGTAACGAAGACACGGCTCCTGCGCGAGCTGGACGCAGCGTTCGGCAGTTTTGAAGGCGTTTATGGTCACTAAGTACGGCGTGGCTGTGGCGGCAGCAGGCCACCTGTCCTGCTGTCGTGTACCCGACACTGAGAGGTGAATGTGCTGCTAGTCATCCTTAGTGGCCTGACATTGTCGCTGTCGCCAGTTCGGGCGGGTGGCCCATGCATCGATCCCGCGGCACCGCTTGCCCAGTTGGCCTTGGCGTACAATGCCTGGCCGCAGCCGGCGACGGAAAAGTCGAGGGCCGCATTTGCCGAACTGCAGCAGTATCTGAGGAGCGGCGAAGATGGTCAATATCGGACGGCGCTGCGCGATTACCAGAAGCTTGCGGAAGACAATCCAGGTGACGTGCACATCCATCTGGCGCTCGGCGTGTTGTACGCATCGGGTCCGGATCTGAACCCGGAGGGAGCCAGCGGCTACCGTCACCGCGTAATGTCGCATAGCGCGCTGGCCGATGATCGCGCATCCCGCACCCTCGGCTTCGTGCTGAAGCAGGATCCGTCGCAATGGATCGCGAGTATTGCGCTTGCACAGATCGCGGTCGGGACACACGAGAAGGGCCGCGTCAAGCAGGCTGTCGATGTGGTACAGCGTTCACTGCAGGCTGACCCGGCCAATGTTACGCTGCAACTCGCATGGAGCGACCTGCTGTTTGTACAGAATCGGAATGCAGAGGCGCTCGCGTTCTGGAACAAGCAGGGCGCAGGCTGCGCGGGTTCGATGCACGCGAAGGCGGTTGCACTCTTCGCAGCAGGCGACTCGATGGGCGCATCCAAGCAGTATCTCGACGCACTGAATGTCGCTGGCCCCGACGAGCTCGATCGCTTCTTCGATGATGTGCGTGTGATCCTGAGTGATGGCGAGCCGGCGCGTTACAATGCGACGGCAGCCGTGGATCGGCGTGCATGGCTGCAGCTGTTCTGGGAACGGAGTGCCGCGCGGTCCGGCATCAGCACACAGTCCCGCATTGCACAGCATATGCAGCGGGTTTCGTACGCCGACGAACACTATCGTCTCGCGTCCGACCGTTCACCGCTGCTGGCAACACCTGGTCTCTCGGGAGACCTGAATGATGCGGCTCTGTCGGCCGAAGAGCGGACCCGCATGTACGAGCAGGGCCTGATGGACAGGTTGCTCCCCGTCTATGACCGTTTGAACTTCGTGCCATGGGATGATCGCGGCGTGGTATACGTGCGCCAGGGAGCGCCGGATACCATGTTGAAGATGCTCGCAGGCGCAGGAACACGTATTCCGCGCAACGAGACATGGCTGTATATGCGCGACAACCCACCGTGGCTTCTGACATTCGCGCGTGACGAAGGCCCGGACTACTACTGGACCTACTCGATCGGCTGCGGTACGTCCGCGCCGCGGACAATGGCGAGCACTGGCAACAGAAGCCGGACTACAATGACCCGAGCGGGTGGTGGTGGCGGTCAGATGGAAGCGCGCGACTTCTATCTCAACCTTGCGCAGTACGACGAGCGCTTCGAGGCGATCGCCAAGCACTGCGGTCTCTCGTCCGTCGGTGGTGGATCGCCTCTCGATGCACGCGCCGCACTCGTGAGCCTGCGGCAGTACTATCAGCCGCTGATACGTACGATCACGCACACCGAAGGCGCGCCGCCGAAGTTCCGTACGCCGATGCGGATGATGACCGCGGCGTATTCGTTCCGCGATGCCCGCGGCCAGACGGAAGTGACGGCGCTGACATGGATCCCGACGCCGGAACTGCAGGACTCCACGCCGACGAAGCGCTTGCGTCTCACGTATACACTGCTCGACTCGGTGTCTGCGCCGCTGCGACATGACACCACCGTTGCCGTGCCCCCATTCGGGAGTGCGGGCCTGCTCCGTGGTGCCGTGACATGGAAAAATGTCGGCCTCAGCGGCGGTCGCCTGCTCGTGCTCGCGATGAATGATGAAGACCCGACGCGAGGAACTCAGAAGATTCGTCAGATCACCATCCCTGCGGATGGCGGCCGGACCGCAATCTCTGATATCGTTGTCGGAACGCCGGACGCGGCTGGGTTGCTGGTTCGCGGCGCATACCGCGTATCGCCACTACCCGATCACGCCATCACCAGCGGTTCCGACTTCCGTCTCTTCTACGAGATGTACGGCATCGCAGAGGGCGCAAACGTAGAGACCACGATCAAGGTCACACGCAACGAACGGAAGAGCATCGCCGAACTGCTGCGCCTGTATCCCGGTCGCAGGGATGAGCGCGAACTCACGTTCTCCAACGCTGCGAAGCTCGACTCCCGCGGGATTGCCGTTCAGGATGTTGCGGTTGGCGGAGACCTCTTGCCCGGGGCTTATACGATACTCGTAACCGTGAAGACTGCGGCGGGCGAGGTTTCCCGTTCCGGCGCGCTGCAGGTGGATGCGCCGGCTAGACGCTGACGGGGTGCGTTCGCGCCAGAGGCGTGCGCACCATCCCTTGCTATTGGGCCAACTAGGCCCGATCTCGAAGGCCCGTAACCCCGGCTTTCTGCGCACAATGATCGCAACAGTAAAAACTTCCGTCCGACTCCAACCCGTGCCCGATGATCCGAACTCCACAGGACTCGCACAGCGGTGCCAGAACCTGGATCGCACACTCGAAACTGTCGAACGTGTGGGACGCTCCGCCTACTCGCACCTCGAACGCCTTGTCGTACTCGTTACCGCAGAATTCGCATGCAGCCATGATCCCTCCCCTTTGGTGATGGGACACGGCCGCGCGATCAGGTGAACACTGCGCGCACGATCCGGAAGCCCCAGTCGAACATGAACAGCAGGGACGGCAGCATCGTCAGTCCCACCGAAAACGTCAGCCCCATCCGGAACAGCGTCGGGCCCGTAGGCAGGGCGCGACGGCCCCACATACCCGCGATGGCCAGCTCCAGCAACGGACCGAACGTGTAGCACACATTCGCCATCACGCCGAACACAACCACCCCGATCAACGGAACCGCCCCGACCCGCGAGTCCGGCGGCATCAGGCTCACCAGGGTCATGAACCCGAGCGAGACCATGCCACTCGTCCCGACGATCACGTTGTAGTGCAGGCGCCGTGCCTCCCACCATTTCACGATCGACACCGCCCGCCGTTCCGCAGGCGCCGGGAACAGAAACTCCACCAGCGTATTCACAGATCCCTCCAGTTCGATCTATCTCCCGTCCGATCCACTTTGCGACACAAAGAAGATCATAACCGCGACCGGGGGGGAACGCAATTCCCGCGTTACTGGATCGCCTTCAGCACCACATAAAAGTTCGGGTTGAGGCGGGGCGCGCCCGTGCTACCGGCCGGCAGGCCGATGTATCGCACCCGGGTGGTCGGGTTCACTCGCAGGAATACGTCCGTGCCGGGCAGTCCGATGTCGACCGGCATGTCGAACCCGGGGACCACGTTGGTCCAGCGGTAGGACAGCTTGCCGTCGGCAATACCATACTCAAGCACTGGCACCATTGTGGTCTCGAGATACTGCTGGAAAACATTGCTGAAGTCGATGCCCGCCTGCTTGCTGATGTATTCGCGCACCTGCTTGCCCGTCACCGTCTGATGTCGGAACGTGCTGTTCAAACCACGCAGGATGCCGCGCCATTTTTCGTCATCGTTCACGAGCTGCCTCAGCATGTGAATCATGCTGCCGCCCTTGTAATACATGTCGCCGGATCCATCTGCATTCACACCGAACGGCGGAATGATCGGCGAGTCGTTCCGAATGTTGCGACGGCTTCCGATGATGTATTCCGCTCCGGCCAGTTTGCCATCCTGACACTCGGTGTAGATGCCCTCCGAGTAGTTTGCAAAGCTCTCGTGGATCCACATATCTGCCTGGTCCTGCATGGTGATGTTGTTGCCCCACCACTCGTGCGCGCTCTCGTGGATTGTGATGAAATCCCACTTCAAGCCCCAACCGGTGCCAGACAAGTCACGACCGAGGTAGCCGTTTTTGAAGCCGTTTCCGTATGCGACGGCGGACTGGTGTTCCATGCCGAGGTGCGGTGTTTCGACGAGTTTGTATCCGTCCTCGTACCAGGGATAAGGGCCGAACCAGTTCTCGAAGCACGCGAGCATCGGTCGCACCTGCTGCCACTGCACTTTTGCAGTGTCGAGATGCACCTGTAGCGGCCAGTAGTCGAGCGTGAGGTCGCCGTTCTCGCCTTTGTACACATCGCTGAAATGCGCGTACGCTCCTGCATTGACGGTGATATTGTAGTTGTTGATGGGCCGCGCAACGAACCATTCGAAGGTGGAAGTGCCGTCGCCATTATGCTTCGTCGAACGCAGTCGTCCATTGGAGACGTCGACCATCGGGTCGGGAACTGTGACAGCGATGCGCTGGCTGTCGGGCTCGTCGGCGAGGAAGTCCTTGTTTGGCCACCATACGCTCGCGCCGAGTCCTTCATTGGCCGTCGCAATCCAGCGATTACCTGTTGTATCCTGGCGCCATATGTAACCGCCATCCCATGGCGGCCGCTTCGCGGCGACGGGCTTGCCATGATAGTAGACGTGGATCGTCTTGCGGCTGTTGGCGCGCTGCGGTGACGTAAGGGTGGCAAAGAATGCGTTGCCATCGCGCTTGAATTCGACGCGCCTTCCATCCTGCATCATGCTGTCGACGACCATCGGCATCTGCAGGTCGATCTGCATCTCGGTAGCCGGACGGAGCACGCGGTAGGTGATGCCGGTGTTTCCGCGGATCGAGCTGTCGGCGGGTGTCACGGCGACGTTGAGGTCGTAGTAGGACACGTCCCACCACGAGCGCGCGGGGCCATTGGAGCCGCGCAATGTGTCGGCGCGTGTGAATACCGGTGTGGCCTGCTGCGCGGAAACGGTCGGCACCACAATGGCGGATCGGACGGCGAGAAGGAATGCGCACGCGATCATCGCGTTCTTCATGTATGCGGGTCGGGGCATGATGTATGTCTCCATTGAGGGCTGTAATGATCTACCCTGCAGCGCGCCCGGCGGTTCGGCCGGAGAAGATGCAGCCACCGAGAAAAGTCCCTTCCAGTGCTCTGTATCCATGCATCCCGCCCCCACCAAACCCTGCGGCCTCGCCCACCGCGAACAGGCCCGGGACGTGCTCTCCGTCCTCGCGGAGCACGCGGCTTTGCAGATCGGTCTGAATGCCGCCGAGCGTCTTGCGGGTGACAATGCGCAGCCGAACAGCGATCAGCGGGCCCGAATCCGGATCGAGCAGCCGGTGCGGTTTAGCTACCCGAGTGAGGCGGTCACCGATGTAGTCGGCACGCGCCGAGTGGATCGCTCGGACCTGCATGTCCTGTGACTGTGCGTCCGCGATCTCCGCATCACGAGCAGCGATGACAGTACGCAGCGCATCATGATCGATGCGCGATTCTCCGGTAAGTGCATTCATTCGCCGCACCAGCGTCGGCAGGTCATTCTCTACGATAAAGTCGGCGCCATGCTGCTTGAACGCTTCGATTGGCGGCGGGGCACCGGGCAGCACGCGTGCGAGAACCTTACGGATGCTTTTGCCCGTAATGTCCGGGTTCTGCTCGGAACCGGAGAGCGCAAACTCCTTCTCGATGATCTGCTGTGTCAGGATGAACCAGGTATGTGCGAACCCAGTCTTCATGATGTAGTCGAGGGTGCCGAGCGTATCTGAGCCCGGGAAGAGCGGCGCGGGAATGCGATTGCCGACTGCGTCGATCCAGAGGGACGAAGGGCCCGGCAAAATGCGAATGCCGTGTGCAGTCCAGATCGGAGCCCAGTTCTGCACACCCTCCGTGTAATGCCACATGCGGTCGCGATTGATGATGTTGCCGCCTGCCGCTTCGGTGACGCCGATCATCGCGCCATCGACATGATCGGGAACACCGCACAACATGTCGGCGGGTGGCGTTCCCAGACGCGTTGGCCAGCTGGCGCGCACGAGCTCGAGATTCGCGCCGATGCCGCCTGACGCAACAATGACAACCGGTGCGTGCAGCTCGAACGGTTTGAGCATGCTGCGTGAGCTTCGCTCGCCTCGTGCAGCAGGATCATCCGCCAGCACATCACCACTCACGCCGTCCACTGCGCCATTCGTCACGCTGATTTCCGTAACGCGATGACGGAAGTGCAGCGAAACGAGACCGCTGCGTACGCCGTCGCGCACGCGGCGCGCAAACGGTGCCAGCACGCCAGGGCCCGTCCCCCATGTCACATGGAAGCGCGGCACGGAGTTGCCGGGGCCGTGATCCGGATATGCGCGGCGCTCGGCCATGCCGACAACGGGAAAGAAGCGAATGCCGCGCTCGTGCACCCAGCTACGCTTTTCCCCGGCGGCGAAGTCGAGATACGCCTCCGCCCACCGTCGCGGCCACGTGTCCTCGTCGCGATCGAATCCTGCCGTGAGCATCCAGTCGTGATGGGCGAGCTCGCGCGAGTCGCGAACGCCGAGGCGGCGTTGCTCCGGGGAATCAATGAGGAAGAGGCCGCCAAGCGACCAGAAGGACTGTCCACCGAACGACGCCTCGGGCTCCTGCTCGACGATGACGACGTGTTTGCCAGCATCGATGAGCTCACAAGCAGCGACGAGGCCGGCGAGACCCGCGCCTACCACGATTGCATCAGCGGACTCACGCATGTCGTGGCATCCCCGCCCCGGCGTGCTTAAGGATTAGGAGTGCGGCCACGGGGCCAGCGATAGATGGCGGGGAAACGCGTATCCTCGCGCAAGCTCTTCATCCCGGGCGAGCTCATGACCGACCAGAACTGCCAACCCGCAACCCCAAGCTGCGCGGCCTTCTGTGCAATTGCGATGGCTCGATCACGGTCGCCGATGAGCTCCGCGACCATTGCAACGGTGGCGATTTCCGAAGCGTTCGCTTCAGCGGGATTGTCGATGAGACGTAATGCAGCAGCGCGACCGGCCGGTGTGGTGAATCCGCCGATGATCGTGTCGGCAAGAAACGCATCAGGTCCGAGCAGATCACGCAACGCGGCGCGAGCATCATCATAGCGATGAGTTTCAAGTGCGATCTGGAACAGCTTGCTGGACGCTGAGACGAATTCGGGGTCACGCGCATGAATCGCTTTACAGACACGGGTTGCGCCAATGTAGTCGCCCGCGGACAGGTCGACTTGGCACTGCAAGCCGTTCATGACTATCGACAGTGGGTCCAACTGCAGGGCTGTCTTGATCTGGGCCAGCGCTTCGGCATTCCGGCCCTCGAGCCAATACACCTCGGCGAGCCATTGATGCGCCGTCGCATAATTCGGGTTGATCGCGATCGCCCGTTTTGCGAGCCGTGCAGCGCTCGCCAGAGAATCCTGATATTGCGCGATCTGGCTCAACGCGGCGTACGCCTGCGCCGAGTTCGGATCGAGGGCGAGTGCGCGATTGGCGGCGGCGCGACCGCGGTCGAACGTCGGCGCGGGTGCCACGTCCGGATCGTAGTTCGGAAGCACGGAGAGCGCGAGCGCGAGACCCGCGTGTGCAAGGGCGTAGGTGGAATCCGCCGCAATCGCTTTCGAGAAATACGCTTCGGCGTCGTGAACCGCGGCCTTGTTGCGCCGGCTCCAGCTGTCGAGTCCAAGAAGGTAGTACTGATGCGCGCCGACGTCGGCGGTTCCGCCGGAAGCAAGTACTGCATCTGCGGCAAGCGTAGTCCGCAGTGCCGTGGCGATAGAGCGGCTTATCTCGTCTTCGACGGCGAACAGGTCAGCGGCGGGACGCGTGTAGTGTTCACTCCAGACCTGGAATCCATCATTTGCTTTGACCAGCTTGGCGGTGATGCGCACCTGATCGCCCGAGCGCTGCACACTGCCCTCCAGAATGTTCGCAACCCGCAGACGGCGCGCGATTTCCGAAATGTCCTCACTCTTTCCCTTGAACGCGAACGACGATGTTCGGGCGGCCACCTTGATGCCGGGGATACGTGAAACCGCGTCCAGGATTTCTTCCGTGACGCCATCACTGAAGTACTCGTTTTTCGGGTCCGCTCCGACATTGACGAACGGCAGCACCGCAACGGAATTGGGCAATGCGTCATTGTCGCTCGCAGCGAGTGGGGCATTA
>JBDSPG010000139.1:0-8568 GCA_039912685.1 Longimicrobiales bacterium
GTCGCGAAGGGAAGTGCACCCATGAAGTTTCCGGACTTCACGCGCGGCAAGTGGCAGACGCCGAGGCCTCAATTGCAGAACGGATAACTCCCTGGGTAGGTCGCGATGTTGATGCGTCTGTTCACGAGCGAGCCGAACACGCCGCGGCCATCGCCCTGGATGCTCGAGATCTGGACTACGCCCGACGGATTGAAATTGCCGCCGCGCACCCAGTTCACATAGTTGCGGTCTGCTGCTGCGACAACGAGCGTCACATCGACCCCTGCTGGCAGGCCGTCGCGGATCGCGAGGAGGAGCGGGATCAGGTCGTCATCGAAGCGGTCGAATAGGCCAAGGTCGGACGGGAATCGCATGATCGTATCCGAAGCGCCGATGGAAAGACCGCCGAGTTCAACTGCATCGTTCCCTGCGATTTCGAGGCCGCTCGCGCGCAGCGCCTGCCGCAGATTCCGGAGTCGCGCTTCCGTCAGGTAGACGGCGGCTCCGGCTGATTTCGTCCAGATAATGTCGAACGCCGTACCGGACGGCAGTCCACACGTGTCGAATTCATTCAGTCTTGCACGACCGGGTTGTATTATTGCGAACGCGCCGGGCACCACCGTCGCACCTGTGGCGACCCGTCCATCCGGCATCTCAACGCGAAGCGTGTAACGTGCGCCAGGGCGCACCGCTGTTGTGCTCACGTTAGCAGCATAACATGTAGCACCGCCGTTCAGCGTATTCGGCGGTGCCCCCTGCAGACACACAGAATCTCCCGTCGGCGCGAGAGTGAATGATGTTCCTGCTGTCTCATCGCGGACGATAATAGTGGCATTCGGCACTGCACCGGCGGCGCCCGGCGTCACCGTGCGATGCACGTACGCCGTCTGCAGCGGATCGTTCGCGCGGAGCACCAGCTCCGTAATGATCACGTCCTGCGGACTCGCAATTGTAATTTCGGTGAGCTCGCAGGAGGCGAGCAGGAGCAGGATCGGCAGCGCCGCTAACATGCTTCGCATCAGAACCTCATCTCGAGACCAATGGTCGGGAGCAGAGGGAACATCGATACGCCCGAGCGCAGTGCAGGCGTGCGATCGTATTGATAGAAGTAGAACAGCACATTGCGCCGGTTGTAGAGGTTGAGCACATCGAGGTGGGGCGTGAGTGTGCCCCATCGTTTTACGAATGTCTTGCGCAATCCCGCATCGAAACGATGGTAGGTCGGATATCGTTCGCCATTGCGTGGTCCGAGTACGACGGCAGTCTCCACATCGGACGAGCTGTCCGGGCCGCGCCACCGCGATGTCAGTACGGAGTAGTCGTACATCGTGTAGGCGCCGATTGGACGCGTGTAGGGAAGTCCGGTGCCCAGGTTCCAGCGGAAGCTCAGCTTCCAGTCGCGCGGCAGCATCGCCTGCAGCACCAGGTCCACGTCCAGACGCCGATCGAAGATCGGCGGATAGCTCAGCTTGGGCGGGTTGTCGGGGTCTACGCCCGTGTCGTCGAATTCACGCGTCGCCTTCAGCCACGATACCGCGAGCATCGGTCGTACGCGGCCGTTGTCGCGCCGCAACTGGAAGTCCGCACCGTAGGAAACGCCGGTGCCGCGCAGCAGATCATCGTTCGGGTCATTCGGATTTTCCGCCGTGTTGTTCGCCACGACACCATCGAACTTCCGATAGTACCCTTCCGCTGCAACATACCAATTCCCGCGGATGAAGCCCTCGATGCCGGTCTGCAGCTGATCCGATATTGTGACCGGCGCGCGATCCCCCGAAAGCACCCAGATATCGATGCCCAGAGGCAGCTCCTCATCACGCAGCGAGTGTGCGAACTGCGCGTAGCGGCCTATCGACGCCTTGATCGCGAGATCCTCGTGCGCTCCGAAGAAGCGCTTCACGGCAAGTCGTGGCTGAACGGCCGCGCGCGCGCCGCCGCTCTCCGGTAGCCACGTATCCGTGCGCAGCCCGGACTCGATCAGCCACCTGTCGGAGCGCGTTGTCTGCTGCGCGAACACGCCGCCCATCCAGCCGCGGTCCCGGCCTTCGCCGAACACGGTTCCGCCGCTCTGCGCGAGGTTGTGATAGCTGAGATGGTCGAGCGCGCCGCCGACTCGCCACGCCGATGTGTTCCACCGGCCAGACAGCTCCGTGCGCAGCAGTGCCTGCTCGATACGGCTGCTGAATTCCGTGTCACCGAATTGCGGAAACACGATGGCGGTCGTGAACTGCGAATACCCTACGCGTGTGGTCAGCACACGAGTGCCGCCGAGCGGCAGCGTCAGTGTGGATCCTGCCACGCCGTTGCCCCATTGCCACTTCACCTGCAGCGGAAACGAATCCAACCCCGCGAGATCGAGCACATCGCGGCCAGTGTATGCCGTGAACGTGAGTCGCGCGCCACCGCTCGATATGGCTTCACTGAAGAATTGCAGGTCGGTCAGGTGATACGGGAAATCGAAGATCGGCTTCAACAGCTGATCGAAATACGATCGCCGTATGGAAATCCGTGCGCGTCCGCTCTCGAGGCCGGCCGCCGACAGGAGAGCGCGAGGAATGTCGGTGCCCACTGCGACACGTGTGGCGAGGATCGACACGCCGCCCTGCACATCGAAGCCCTGGCCGGCCGCGTCACTCTCCACACTCAATACTGACGAAACGCGGCCGCCGTACTGCGCAGCAAAGCCACCTGACAACAGCTCTGCACGATCGATCATGTCTGTATTGAACACACTGAAGAGACCGCCCAGATGAAACGGGTTGTAGATCGGCAGACCGTCGAGCAGGATGAGATTCTGGTCCGCACCACCACCACGCACATTGAATGCGGATGAGAAGTCGGACGTCGAAACCACACCGGGCAGCACCTCGATGGCGCGCAGCACGTCCGGCTCACCCAGTGACGGCACGGATTTGAGATCACTCTGCGTGAGTTCGGAAACAGATGAGCCTGCCTGGTCGTTGTAACGCGCACGACGCCGGTCCGTCTCGACCAGCAGCCCCGGCAGCTCGACGGCCGTAACAAACAGTGCGACATCGGTGCGAGATACGCCCGTGGCCGGGGCCATGACGTCGCTGCGGTGGATCGCATATCCCGGCAGGTCAATGAAAAGACGGTAGCGCCCTGACGGAATCGCCGGGAAACGCGCGATCCCCGCACTGTCCGTCAGCTCCACGCGTTGCGTCAGGGTGTCCGCGGCCCAGAGCAGCCGAACCACCACGCCGGGGAGCGCACCCGCATTGCGTGCACGAAGGGCCACCTCCACCGCACTCTGCGCGTGGAGCGGGCGCGCCAGCGCGATCGCGAGCATGGCCAGCAGGACCAGTGGGACTCTCAGGAATTTCACCATACAAAAGTAGCGGAAAGGACGCAGGAGGGGCGAGCGGTCCGGCCGTCCCCACTGTATCTTTGCAGCTGCGCCACCGAGCGGGCGCCTCATAATCGAACAACCGGGAGACCCCGATGACGCGTCTGACCCGAACCCTTTTTGCGACGATCGTCGCAGCCATTGCATCAATCGCAACCGCGAGCTCCGCGGTCGCGCAGTCACCGGCCGCACCATCGACCGATGCGCGATACGACGTTCGCGAGGTCATGATTCCGATGCGCGATGGCGTGAAACTTCACACGGTCGTCTATACGCCAAAAGAGAAGGCGGCGCCTGCACCCATCGTCTTCCGGCGCACGCCATACGCCGTCATGAGCGCGGCAGGAAGTTTCCGCGGCTCCTACAAGTCGTTCGCCGATGCGGGCTACGCCTTTGCGTTCCAGGACATCCGCGGACGGTTCGGCTCTGAAGGCACATTCGTCATGCAGCGGCCGCCCGCTCACAAGTGGGATCCGAAGGCGACGGATGAGAGCACCGATGCGTACGACACGATCGAATGGCTGATCCGCAACATCGCGAACAACAACGGCCGTGTCGGCATGCTCGGTGTTTCGTATGACGGCTGGACCACTGCCATGGCGCTCATCGATCCGCATCCTGCACTTAAGGTCGCATCGCCCCAGGCATCGCCCGCCGACATGTGGCTCGGCGACGACTTCCATCACAACGGTGCGTTCCGGCTCAGCTATGGTTTCGAGTACGCAGCGATGCTCGAGACGTCCAAGGAGAACACGCCGTTCGCATTCGATCGATTCGACACGTACGACTGGTATCTCTCCCTCGGGCCGCTCAGCAACATCAATACAAAGCACCTGCGCGGAAAGATCCCGACCTGGAATGACTATGTCGCGCATCCCGACTGGGACGAGTTCTGGCAGCGCCAGACCATTGTGCGATACCTCACGGAACCCACTGTGCCGACTCTCAATGTCGCCGGTTTCTGGGATCAGGAAGACTTCTACGGTCCGATTGCGATCTATGACACGCTCGAGAAGCGCGACACGAAAAACATGAACTTCCTCGTGGTCGGCCCGTGGAACCACGGCGGCTGGAATGGCGCCGGCAGTGCGCTCGGACCCATCCAGTTCGGCAGTACCACGGGTCCATATTTCCGGGAACAGATTCTCGCCCCGTTCTTCGCGTACTACCTCGAGGACAAGGGTGAACGTCCGACCTTCGAGGCAAAAACGTTCGAGTCTGGCAGCAACGTATGGAAGGAATGGAAGTCCTGGCCCCCGCGCCAGGAGGTCACGCCGCGCAACATATATTTCGGTGCCGCGGAAGGCTTGTCAATGCAGGCGCCGTCACAGGCGCAGGGAATGGACAGCTACGTGTCCGACCCGGCACACCCTGTGCCGTACCGCCATCGTCCGATCCAGGCGACGTACGGACCCGGCAGCGTGTGGTCCACCTGGCTCGTCGAGGACCAGCGTTTTGTAGATGACCGCGCGGATGTGCTGAGCTATGAGATGCCTGTCCTCGAGGAGGATCTCACCATCGCCGGAAGTGTGACCGCACACCTCTTCATTTCTACAACGGGCAGCGATGCGGATTACATTGTCAAGCTCATTGACGTGTATCCGGAGCAGTATCCGAATGATGTGAGACTGCCGGGCTATCAGCTCATGGTGTCGAATGAAGTATTCCGCGCTCGCTACCGCGACAGCTACGCAAAACCGTCACGCGTGCCGACCGACAGCGTGATCGCGTACAACATCGATCTGCACACACAGAGTTACACTTTCAAGAAGGGTCACCGCATCATGGTGCAGGTGCAGAGCACATGGTTCCCGCTCATCGACAGAAACCCACAGACGTGGGTGCCGAATATCTTTGACGCGAAGGCAGAGGATTACAAGTCGGCGACGCATCGGGTGTTTCGAAGCGCGAAGTATCCCTCGCATGTGACTGTATACATCGTAAATCCCGTGATGTAATGAAGGCGATTCTCTCGAGCTTACTCGTCGCTATTGTTGCATCCGCGGGCTGCAAAGACGCACCCGCACCCGCTACGACTGCAGCTGCGATACCGGTATACACCCTCAGGGATACGTCGGCGTACGAGAATCTGATCTCGTCGGGTCGCTACGCATTGCTGTATCGTGGGGAGACGTTCATCGATTCGGTCGACGTCGCATTTGGTGTGCAGACGGTGGGCAGGGATTCGGTGCTTTTCCTGCCGATTCGGTCGGACTCTGCGACGGGCGGTGTTGCGACGTCCATTACCGAGCACTTGCTCTTTGACGGAACGACACGCACGCCGATCAACGACCTCGTGCCGCACTTCGACAGCCACTTCTCATCACCTGCGGTGCTCGCCGGCGCGCTGTATTATTGGGGCCTGTTCCAGGCGAACGGCATCGACAGCGTGCAGGCTGTCCGCTACGAGTTCGCGCGTCACCGACTCAATGCCAATCCGCTTCCCGCGAAACCGCCGGGGACCGATGACAGGTTCTACTTCACGCCGCCGTACCTCGATGGCAAGGAATTCGTGTTCAAGGCCCCGAGCGGCGAGTGGCGTTTCCGCACCCCGAAGCAACGGCGATGAACCATCCAACCGCGCGTCAGTCGCTAATTCTTGCCGGTCTTGCCCTGCTGATCGGGTGCGTGTTCATCGTGTACTTCGCTCGCGCGCCACTGCCTCCGGTACCCGCGCCCCCAGCCACAGACAGCCTTCGTCGCGACGGTGTGCGGCGCGACAGTAAGCGCAAAGACAGTGTGGTTGCTGCTCCGGCGGCAGTCCTCCCTGCAGCGCTGCCCGGCCTGGAGACGGGCCCGCCGTCGCTACCGTCTGCCGTGCTCACGCCGCGTCCGACGAGGAGTAGCTTCGCCGAACCACTCATCATACCCGTTCAGGGCGTGCGTGCCAGCCAGCTGCGCGACACATATTCGGATGCGCGAGGATCGGGCAGGCGTCATGATGCAATCGACATCATGGCACCGCGTGGTACGCTCGTGATTGCCGCGGCACCGGGCGTGATTGTGAAGCAGGACAACGGCGAGCGTGGCGGTATCGCGATGTACGTACTCGCGCCCGATCAGAAGACGATCTACTACTACGCACATCTCGATCGCTACGCCGAGGGCATGTCGAAGGGCCGGGCGCTGCAGGCCGGCGAAGTTCTCGGGTATGTCGGAAACACCGGGAACGCCGGACCTGGCAACTACCATCTGCACTTCGAGATTACAACGACGTCCGATCCAAAGCGCTACTGGGGCGGTGCACCGCAGAATCCGTATCCGCTGCTGCAGTCCGGTATCACGCGGTAGACCCACCCTCCAATTTTTCGATGCGCAACAGGTCCGGTTCTTCGCCCTTCACGAACGACTTCGCCATTTCAACGAGTGCGCCTGCGCGGGTCGTCGTCGCCGTCGCATAGACCGCTGATTCGGCATTCACGAGCAGCAACGCCAGACGCGGATCATCCGGTCCGCCATCCATCTCACCGCCCTCATCGCCGAACCACATCTTCCAGTCGGGCTGATACAGCTGACGGATCCGCGCGCGGTCCTGTGACACCCGCGCCACACCACTCAAGGACACCCACTCCCGCGTCTTGCTATTGTAGTAGGCGACGTTCACCTGGGGGTCTGCCGCAATCTCTTCCACCTTGTGGGCAGCGCGGTTCGTCACGAACCAGAGATCAGCGTCCGGCTGCGGCTTCTGCGTCGCCATGGGGCGAGACACGAGGCGGCCATCCGCCGGACGCGTTGTCAGCATCGCGATTTGAATGTCCTGGACCAGCTCGTACATCTCAGCCATCTTGCCCCCGCCCGTATTTTTCGACATGCTGCCTCCCGAAAGTCATCGTTTCATCCGACGCTGACGCGGTTTAGCAAGAATTCGTCCCAACCGGAGGCACCCGTGATCCAACGCCGCGCACTCGCTCTCCTTGCATTCATCACAACCGTGCCGGCAGTAGTCGTGAACGAGCTCCCGCGCCACACACAACGAACGGAGTAAGCCATGAAGCCGATGACGGAGTTCCAGGACGCCTTCGGCCGAGCGCTCCTCGACCACATAGAAGGTCGAGGTGGCGACGAGATTATCGAGCGGGATGACGGCTACATTGCGCTTTCGGCACCTGCCGCGAAATACTTCGAGGCGCCTGCGGGCACCGACCGTGACGCGCTCGACCGGGCGGTAGGCAGGGTGCTGGACATCGGGGCCGGCGCCGGCCGCGCCGCGCTGTATCTGGCGGACGGCGGCCATGAGGTTGTCGCGATCGATATTTCGCCGCTGGCCGTTCAGGTGATGCGTTCGCGCGGTGTGGAGGACGCGCGCGTTCTCGGAATCCGCGACATCGATCGCAGGGAGCTCGGACGCTTCGACACGATCGTGATGCTCGGCAACAATTTCGGACTGTTGGGCACGCATGGCCGCGCACGACGCCTGCTTCGGCGTTTTGCACGCATGACGAACGACAATGCAGTGATTATCGCGGAAACGCGCGACCCATACGACACGATTGATCCGTTCCATCTGGCCTATCACGAACAGAATCGGCAGCGCGGCCGCATGGCCGGCCAGCTGCGCTTGCGTGCGAGGCATCAGGTCTTGAAAACGCCGTGGTTCGACTATCTGTTCGTGTCGCGCCCTGAGCTCGCAGAGATTCTTGTCGGAACTGGTTGGCGTGTGGCGGAGACCATTGATACCGATGGGCCGCAGTTCACTGTGATCCTCGAGAAACATCGATAGGAGAGCCCATGCACAGCCGTCGTCGCTTCATAGGGGCACTCGGCGCGCCCGTCGCGCTTGCCGCCACGCGGTTCCCGCTCTCCGCGCTCAATGCCGATGCATCGCGCATCGCGCAGTCTCTCTCTTTGTATCCAGGCACACCGGACGAAATCGCTGGCGACGAGGATTTCTGGTTCGAGGTGGGCCGCGCATTCACGGTTGACCGCAGCCTGGTCAATCTGAACAATGGCGGTGTCAGTCCCGCGCCGCTGCTGGTGCAGGACGCAATGAAGGCGCACCTCGACTACATGAACAAGGCGCCCGCCTACACGATGTGGGCCGTGCTCCAACCGCAGAAGGAAGCCGTGCGCGAGCGCATGGCACTCGCGTGGGGCGTCGACGCCCAGGAAATCGCAATCGTTCGCAACGCGTCCGAAGGACTGCAGATCTGCCAGCAGGGCTTCGATCTCCAGCGTGGCGATGAGATCCTGACATCGACACAGGACTATCCACGCATGCTCAC
>JBDSPG010000167.1:0-7859 GCA_039912685.1 Longimicrobiales bacterium
GAGCTGCTGTACCTTCGTCGCATATTCCGGAAATTGATCTGCGACGGCATCGAGGCGCTGTCTCGCGTTCTGATTCCAGACGCGATACAGGGCGCGCAGCTCGGACACGAGGTCGGGTGCGGCGGAGCCCTGGTGATCCATGCGGTCAAGCTCCTGCAGTACGCGCTGGCTCGCCATCAGGCGGCCCCAGTGCTGCTCGTACAGGTCGGCAATGCGGTTCAACCGATAATGCTGCACTGACGTACCCCAAGGGAACATCGTTTCCAGTGCCTTGAACAGTGCCGCCTCGATCTTCCAGCGCACGGGTGAGTGAATCGTCCACGCAGGGAAACTGCCGCCATACCGCAGATGGTCGAGCTGCAGCTCGATCGAGTGATGCAGCTCGTGCAGCACTTTCTCCGACAGCTGGCCGCGATGGAACAGGTCCTGGTAGACCCGCTTCTCCACGAGGAGATACTCGCGCTTGAGCAGTTTGAACTCTTCGCGTGAGCCGAGCAGTCCGCGTTCACGCAGGAGGTTGAGTTTGCCGCGCAGCTCCTCCTGCTCTGCACCGTAGCGCGTCTCCAACTCGGACGTGACGCTCTCGCTGAACATGCCAGCGCGCCGAAGCTCCGTGATGCGCTCCCGTGCGCGGCCCTTCGCCTCGAGCAGAGTTTCATCGCGCAGGAACTGGTCGGGCACGCCGACACGGTGCAGTCCCAGCCATTTGACGAGCGGCTCGAGGGTGAGACCCTGGACGAGTAGGCTGAAGACGACGACGCCGAACGACATCGCGATCAGTACGTCCCGGTACTGATAGGAATCCGGCAGACTCAATGCGAGGACGAGCGTCATCGCGCCGCGCATGCCGCCCCACACCATGATCGTCTGATAGCGCAGGTCGACGCGCTCGATGTTCGGCAAACGGTTCACGATGGGGAACAGTCCGTAGATGCTGATCGCACGCGCTGCAACCGCAATTACGATTGCTATGCCGATGAACGGCGCGTAATGCATCAGGTTCTGCTGACGCACGATCTCGAAACCGATCAGCAGGAAGATGAGCGACGACGCAATGAATGCGAGGTATTCCCAGAAGCGCGACAGGTATTCGATCGTTTTCGGTGTGTATTTTGTGATGCTGGCGCTGCCGAGCACGAGGCCCACGCCGACTACGGCCATGATGCCGCTGACATTCAGGACTTCCTGGCTCACAAAGAACGCCAGGTATGCAGCTGTCGTCGTCAGCAGGATCTCGACGAGGTCATCATCGCGGATGACCTCGATCACCTTGCCGATGAGGTGGCCCATCACCCAGCCTGCTGCCAGGCCGCCGAAGAAGTTGACCGAGAAGACGCCGGCCGCCTGTCCGAATGATTCGACCTTCAGACCCTGCATGCCCGTACTGATCGCCGCATAGCCGATCACCATCTGGAAGATCACGATGGAGATTGCGTCGTTGAACAGGTTCTCACCATCTGAAAGAATCGCGAGCCGCTTCGGTGCGCCGATCTCCTGGAAGATCGATGACATCGCCGTGCTGTCCGTCGTACTGATGAACACGCCAAGCAGGAGCGCAGCACTCAGGCTGAGAACGGCGGGGTTTCCGATGGCGAAGAAGGTGCCGTATCCAGCGACGGCGAAGGAGACGAGGACAGCCGGCACGGCGAGCACCATCACGGGCAGGAAGTTCTGCCCGAGCAGGCGCGAGTCGATGGCGAATGCGGCCTGAAAGACCAGCGTGGGAAGCAGGATGTAGGTCAGCAGATCCTGCGACAGGTGCAGCTCATTGAGCGCGCGCAGCATGGTGACGTGCTCGGACGCCAGACCGATCGCGCAACCGACTACGACCAGCGTCAGCGAGAACGGCAGCTTCAGCTTGGAGGTTACGACGGAAAGAATCGTCGCAACAAACAGGAGTGCCATGATGGCGAAGACTGCTTGCACGCTCGGATTGACCTCGTACTTGGAAATTTGCGACGCCCGGGGAGAGGGCCAACTTACTGCCTGGGGGTTGCCTGCACCAGTCTTTCCATGGCGCCATACGGGTCCGACGGGGATGCTTTCGCGGCGTCGATCATCGCCCGGGTGGCCCGCGGCAGGTCACCGCCATACCGTTCGTACACCCGCTCGAACACTTCCAGCCGCTCGTAGTACAGCCGCACGCCGATCAGCGTGGCGTTGTTTACTTCCTGGTTGAGAAACCCGCGATAGCCGGTTGTCTGCAGCGACGGTTCCACTTCCGCGCTGAAACGGACCTTCGCTGCCGCGAGCAGTGCCACCTTCTGCGTCAGCTTCGCAGCCGTGGTCAGGTCCTCGCGACGGTACACCGCCTCCAGGCGATGGACGAGGTCGGACAGGAACGCGCCGTACAACAGCGTGTCGTGCCAGTTGCGTTTCGCCAGGTCACAGGTTGGCGCGCTTTCGCCATCGCGCGCGCACAGGAAATCGATGGCACCGCGGTCCCCGACGAAGCTCGCGAAACTCTCGTTGAACGCGACCTGGCTCGGGATGTACACCGTATTATGCAGGATCTCGTGCACGACGGTCGTAGCGAGCGACACGTCGCCATAGCGGAGGATCGTGCTGAGCAGGGGGTCGTTGAACCAGCCAAGGGTGCTGAACGCGCCGCTGGGTCGGACATAGGTGTCGAGGCCTTGCTCACGCAGCTTTGCCGCGTCGGCATACGCCTTCTCGAAATCGAAGTAGCCCTTGTACGGCACGCGTCCGACGACAGGGAACCACCAGGTGTGGGCCTGGAAGCGGTCCGGCCTGGAGGCGGTGACAACCATGAGCAGGGTGTCATGGCTGACCCAGGAGTACGTGGTGTAACTGTCGCCAGCGGCGAGGTCGAGTGAATGCTCTGCATAGGCGCGGGCCTGCAGCACGACGTCGAGCTTGTGACGAACGGCCGGCGCGGTGGCCGGATCCTCGATGACTCGCGCGATGGGACGGCGTCGGCTCAGGATGCGGGCCTCATGGAGGCCGGCCCGGATGACATAGACCGGCGAGCACGCGGCGGAGAGCGCGAGCAGGAGCAGAGGAAGGATCAGTCCGAAACGTCTGGCAGGCGTGCGCATGCATAATAGTCTGCACATTCGCGCGTCGCGGGAAGGGTGCGTCATCGGTACGCTTTGTGCTCCGCCCCATCCGCAATGCATCGTTGCTGCATCCACTCTCCCTGAACTGCGGCCTGAATGCGCTGGACAGACAGTAAGTATGCGGACCTGGTCCCACTCCTGGCCGCAGCCGTGGTCGTCGGCGGTGTCCTGACGATCGATCGCGGCCTGCGCAGCCAGCAGGAGAATCAGGCACAACAGAACGAGCAGATCCAGGAGCGCAGGGCCGGCAGCATTCAGACTGCGCTGTCCGTCGTGATCGCGGAGCGGTTGGGCGCGCTCGCCGCGAAGGAACTGCAGTTCACGAATCTCGAGGACTCGCTTTCACAGCGCTCCTTCAACGCTGCGGTCGACACAGTCGTGAATCGGCGACCGGGGCTGGTCGCGATTTCAGTCATCACTCCCGATAACCGCATTCTTGCGCCCCGCCGCGCGATTCTGGGAGGCATCGACCTCCAGACCGCGGACTCATCGATCCGCAACGCATACGTGAGTGCACTGGCGACACACGAAAACGCGTCGACGGGTGTGCTCGACAGTCGATACGGCCGTCGTGTCATCGTGTTCCGTCCACTATTCCGCGATTCCTTGCTGCAGGCCGTGCTCGCGGCGGAGCTCGAACCGGGTACCATCTACAGCGAAGCGGTACGCACCGCGAACCTCGACTCCCTCAGCTCCAGTAACTACACGACATCGCTGTGGGGTCCGCGCAACGAAGCCATCACAGCTACCCAGATCACGCCGCCCACGTGGCGGAGCGTGCGCAAGCCGGTGAGGGTCGCGGACAAGGAGTGGCAGGTGGAGGTGCGCTATCCGCCGCCGGCAACGGACATCTTCCGGACGCAGCGCCTGGCACTGTGGGGCATTGGCCTCGTGCTGGCGATCGTCAGTGCACTCGGTCTGTTGTTTGGTCGTCGCACGATCTCGACACAGAGGGAAGAGATCATGCGACGTCAGGTGGCGGAGGAAGCGGCAAGCAGCAGTGCGGAGGAGGCACGCAGGCGGGCGAGTGAGGCGCGCGAATTGACCGCGCAACTCGAGGCCGCACAACGGGCCGCGCAGCGACTGTCGACATCACTGGATCCCGATGACGTGGTCGAGCTGTTCCTCGGCGGTGTCGCGGAAATTCTCGAAGCCGATGTCGCATCGCTCTACACCTTTGAAGAAGAAGGCGAGCTGGTTGTTGGCCGCAAGCGCATGGTGTTCCGCGATATCGAAGGTGTGACGGATCGATTTGCGCGCGAAGACATCCGCCAGATCCGCGCGTCGATCGCACTGCTGCCACAGCTCGCAGAGCCCGTGTCGACGGGTGAGCCTTTCATCATGGACGGGAGCCAGCAGTCGACGCTCGCGACGGCGACGGCGGGAGCCGAAGCCACCGCCATGGTATCGGTTCCGCTGATGATCGCAGGTCACACCGTTGGTGTTGCGACATGGGAAGTTTACGGCGGCACCCGCACGTTCCCCCGCGCGGTTGTCGCATTCGCGCAGGCGCTCGCGGCGCCTGCCGCTGCTGCACTGCGGACCGCGGAACTCTTCTCGTCACTCGAGGACGAGCGCCTGCGTGCGTCGTGGGAGGCCGTACGGTTCGCGGCGGTTCTCGATCAGATGGCGGATGGCGTAGTCGTTGTAGATCGCAGCGGCCGCATCGAGCGAACCAATAGCGCGGCGGAAGAACTGCTGGGTGAGGATCTGGCGGGAGCGCCGGTGAAGGAATGGGTGGAGCGTTACGAGCTGGCGGGCATCGATGGACGGTCCATGCCGCCTGCGGAGTTCCCGCTGACTCGCGCACTCCGCGGCGAACGCGTACGTCGCGCGAATTTCATTGTGCATTCGCCGTGGGGCGGTGATCGACATCTGTCGAGCTCTGCCGGTCCGATCCTCGGTCCGCGTGGTGAGCTCACGGGTGCGGCGATGGTGCTTCGCGACGTGTCAGACGAACATCAATATGCGGAAATGCTGATTCACACCAATCGCGAGCTGCGCCGCCAGGCGGACGTGCTTGAGGAAGTGAACCAGCAACTGCGCGATGCAACAAAGGCAAAAGACCAGTTCCTTGCGGTCATGTCCCACGAGTTGCGCACGCCGATCAACGCGATCATGGGTTACTCGGATCTGCTCGATCTCGGCGTGAAGGGCCCACTCAACGACGATCAACGCACGATGCTCTCCCGCGTTCGCGAAACGTCTCGCCATCTGCTCGGCCTCATCAACGAAGTGCTCGATATCGCCAAGATCGGCGCGGGCCGCATGGAATTCGTCATGGTCGAGGTCGACCTGAACGCAGTCGCGGAGCGTGCAGTGGAGCAGCTGCTCCCCATTGCACAAGGCAAGTCGCTCATCCTAGAACTGCAGCGCGACCCATCCGAGACCCCTCCGCTCGTGCAGGCCGATGAGACACGGCTCACGCAGATCGTCATCAATCTGCTGTCGAATGCGGTGAAATTCACGAGCACGGGCGGTGCCACGGTATCGGTCGTTCGCAATGGTGAACGTCGCGAGATCCACGTGTGCGATACGGGTCCGGGCATCTCGGGGGAACAGCAGGAGCGCATCTTCGAAGAGTTCTACCAGGTCGAAGGCGGACTTGCGCGCAGCAGCGGCGGAACGGGCCTGGGTCTCGCGATCGCGCGTCGTTTCGCGCGTCTCATGGGTGGCGACATCAGGGTGGAGAGCGAACTGGGGAAGGGCGCGACGTTTGTGCTCGACCTGCCGAGTGTTGAAGCACGCAGCGCAGTCACGCTCGCGGATGGGGCGCAGACGATCGTGCTGCTCAGCCAGAACGAGACGGGGACAGCGCTCTCCGATGACCTCGAGGGTGTTGTGCGGGTGCTTTCTGCCGAGGAACCCGCGCAGCTTGCTGCAATGGCGCGCCAGGAGTCCGCGGATCTCGTCGCGGTCGACACGCGTCGGGCGTCCGCGGGCGCATGGCGTGCACTGGCAGCGCTGCAGGCAGACCGCGCGACGGCAGGCATCCCCGTGCAGCTCTTTTCGAGTGAAGATGACGTCGGTGGGCAGGCCCTGGATCTCGGCGCATTCCTGCTGCTCGGCAAGCCGCTGTCGGTTGAGGCTGCCGTGCAGCTCGTAGAGCGCGCTGGCGGTGGCGCGAACCGGCGCGTGCTGATCGCGGATGAAGATGCGGACGTACGCCGGATCCTTGGCGAAGCCCTGACCGCAGCAGGGCATCACGTGCAGGCTGCGGCGGACGGAGCCGATCTGCTCGAGATGGCGCGCAATGATCCGCCGCATGTCGCGATCGTGCATCTACTCCTGCCGGGTATCAATGGGATCGAGGCAATTGCGCGGATGCGCTCGAGCCCGGACCTAAGCGAGATTCCGCTCATCGCTTTGCTCAGCCGCGAGCCGTCGCCGGGCGAGATGCAGCGGCTGTCACGCTCGGTGGAAACGCTCGCTCGCAGCAAGCGCGCGCATGCTGTATCGACATCAGTGATCGTGCGCGGCGCACTGGCGAGACTGAAACGCATAGGCGATGGGGCGTTGAAGACATGAGCAGAAAATACTTCGGTGCCGGCGCCGTATTCGCCTTCATTGCCGTGGCCGCGGGCGCATTCGGCGCGCACGCGCTCGGGCCGCGCATCGGTGCGGAGCATCTCGCCACATGGGAGACGGCCTCGCGCTACCAGATGTATCACGCGCTCGCGCTACTCATGGTTGCCTGGGCGATGACGCAATGGCCACATACAATGCTGTTCGCGTGGGCGGGACGACTGTTCATTGCGGGAATCGTGATCTTCAGCGCGACACTCTACACCATCGCACTGGGCGGGCCTCGCTGGCTAGGCGCCGTCACGCCGATCGGTGGATTGTGTTTTCTCGCTGGGTGGGCGTGTGCTGCAATCGCGGCACTGCAGTCGCAGCCGGCCCCGCTCTAACACGAGGCCCGCACGGCGCTAGCACGATGTCCGCGCGGCGCTAGCGCGAAACGCAGTACAGATATTCCGCGACCGTGTCGCCGCGGTAGTGGCGAGTCTCACCGTCCGTATCTGAACGATACCGGCGATAGCGGCGCTCATACCTCCGATATGTGTCTCGAATGCCGTATTGCTTCATCAGCCGTTCGATGGTTGCACCGCTGATCAGGCCCTCCTCGTTGTAACTCATCACGACATGCCGGCAACGCGCTGTGGCGAGCAGCGCTTCGAACGCTGCTTCACACCGCCTGCTGCTGCTCCAGTCGCTGCGTTTTTCCCGGTCACTGATGAGCCCCGTCTTGCCGCGCGTCACGACCGCGTCACCGAACCAGCCCGTGGCGATCAGCTCGGGGATGTGGTAGTAGCCCGGATACTGACGCGCATTGTACGGCGGGTCGAGATACAGCAGCTCGAAGTCACCGGCCGCGCGCACGATATCAATCGCATCGCCGCGCTCTGCACGGCTGCCGGCGCCGTTGAGCGGACGCACGACACGCAGCTGAAACGAACGCAATGCGTTGGGCTGCCAGCTCTTCACAAACGCCGCATACACACCCGTGGTATTGGCGATGCGGTCGGCCGCCTCGATGATCGCGGCCAGAAGCACGTGGTATCCATCATCGTCGACCAGGCCCGCACAACGCCATTCCTCGATACGCACGCGCGCACTGTCAATGCGCAGTGCATTCTGCGGCGTGAAATACATCCGGCCGTGCTCGGCACCGGCGTTGCCGTCGGGTGAGTAGTGCTCGTGAATGAACGATGGCCGAACCGGAATGCGCTCGAGGTGAGAGAGAACGCGACGCAGTGTGGGCTTCTGGAGTCCGAC
>JBDSPG010000180.1:0-9823 GCA_039912685.1 Longimicrobiales bacterium
CGCTGGCACGACGGGATATGCTCGCAACGCGCGTGGTTTTGCCATGATTTTCGACGACCGCAGCAAGGATGCCAACGCTTGACCCCGCCGAAGGTACGCGGTAACGTTCCCCGCCTCCCGCGCGGGCGCGGGATCGCGGTATGTGCCGTGCTCAACCAGAGATAACCAATGTTGCTGATCCAGGCCGCGCGAGCAGCCGCTCAGGTAGAATACCCGCAGACCACGTTCCAGCCGGTCACCGAATACGGCGTCCTGCTGAACTGGCTGTTCATGAATACGTTCTGGTGGACCATGTCGATCCTCGTGCTCGTCGTGGGACTCACTTTGGCAATCGCGATCCGGTTCCGCGAGCGTCCGGGTGACGCGAGGCCGAAAGCGATTCACGGACACACCGGTCTCGAACTCGCCTGGACGATCCTGCCGGCCCTGATCGTGATTGCGATTACGATTCCGACGGTAAAGGTGGTGCTTCAGACGCAGCAGAAGCCGCCGGCCGACGCACTGACGATCGACGTCATCGGCCATCAGTGGTGGTGGGAGTTCCGCTATCCAGAGTATGGCGTCGTCACCGCGAATCAGCTCTGGGTCCCGACGGGCCGTCCGATCCATCTCTCCATGCATTCCGCAGACGTCATCCACAGCTTCTGGATCCCGCGATTCGGCGGCAAGCGTGATGTGAATCCGGTTCCGCGTTCCCGCGAGGGCGAGCGCGACAAGCGCAATCATCTGCAATTCACAGTGAAGGATACCGGCTCGTTCATGGGCCAATGCGCCGAATTCTGCGGCGACTCCCATGCACTAATGATGGTTTCCGCGATGGCGGTAACGCCGGAATACTTCAAGCAGTGGGCGGCGAAGATGAAGCCGGCCATGGCGCAGGCAGTTCCAGTGGATCCGAATGCGACGTCGGTTGTGCAGGCGTCGAACCCGATCAATCTCGCAATGCCGGCACCAACCGGCATCGGCAGTCCTGTGCGCGCGGAGATTCCCGACTCGGTGTGGGCGGCGGAAGGCAAGAAGATCTTCCTGGGCGCGCAGTGCATTGCATGTCATACGATCGCGGGCACGTCTGCAGCGGGTGTGCTCGGACCGAGTCTCACGAACTTCGGATTGCGCCCGACCGTGGGCGCGGGCGTAGCATCGAGCTCGCTGGAGAACGTGGAACGCTGGATCCATCATCCCCGTTCCATGAAGCCGGGCGCGCTGATGCCGGGAACGATGAAGGGGATCGATGGTGGTGCAGCACCGACCGGTCTGAGCGACGCGCAGGTTCATGCGGTCGCGCGATATCTGAAGAGCCTGAAGTAAACGAACGCGAGCTGAAAGCATATGGCGACCATCGCAGCACACGTCCCGTCCACATCACATCCCGGAGCGAAGAAGAAAAAATCGCTCGTCTGGGATTTGATGACGACAGTGGACCACAAGAAGATCGGCATCATGTACGGCGTCACGGCGCTGTTCTTCATGCTGGTCGGCGGTCTCGAGGCGACGCTGATCCGGATCCAGCTGTCGAAGCCGGAAAATACGTTCCTGAGCGCCGAGACATATAACTCGCTGTTCACGATGCACGGCACGACGATGGTGTTCATGGTCGGCATGCCCATCGCCGTCGCACTGTTCAACTACATCGTGCCGCTCCAGATCGGCGCCCGTGACGTCGCGTTCCCGCGACTCAATGCGCTGTCATACTGGATTTTCCTGATCGGCGCGCTGTTCATGAATTCGTCCTGGTTCTTCGGCGCCGCGCCGAATGGCGGCTGGTTCGGTTATGCGAACCTTACGGAGAAGCTGTACACGCCGGGACTCAACACGGACTTCTGGGCGCTCGGCCTGCAGGCGCTCGGCGCCGCGTCGATCATGGGCGCTGTCAACTTCATTACCACCATCATCAACATGCGCTGTCCGGGCATGAAGCTGATGCGCATGCCGCTGTTCACGTGGATGGCGTTCATCACGTCATTCCTGATCGCAACGGCACTGCCGGTATTCGCAGTCGCACTGTTCATGATCACGTTCGACCGGTGGTGGGGAACCAACTTCTTCCAGACCATGGCGGGCGGCGACCCGATGGTGTGGCAGCACATCTTCTGGATGTTCGGTCATCCCGAGGTGTACATTCTGATCCTGCCGGCGTTCGGTATCGTATCCGAAATCATTCCGACATTCTCGCGCAAGCCCCTGTTCGGCTACGCAGTCATGGTGTACTCCGCGTCATTGATCGGTCTGATCGGCTGGGGCGTATGGGCGCATCACATGTTCGCGACCGGCATGGGTCCGATTGCCGATGCGTTCTTCACCATCTCGACGATGATCATCGCGATCCCGACGGGCGTGAAGATCTTCAACTGGATGGCAACGATGTTCGGCGGCTCGATCCGCTTCACGACCGCGATGCTGTTCGCAGTCGGCATGGTGATCGAGTTCACGATCGGTGGAGTGTCGGGCGTCATGCATGCAACGTCCCCGCATGACCTGCAGCAGACCGACACATACTTCGTCGTTGCACACTTCCATTATGTGCTCATCGGCGGTCTCATCTTCTCGATCTTCGGCTCCCTCTACTACTGGTTCCCGAAGTTCACGGGCAAGATGATGAACGAGACGATCGGGAAGGCGCAGTTCTGGATTTTCGTGATCGGCTTCAACCTGACGTTCATGCCGCAGCACTGGATCGGTCTGCTCGGCATGCCCCGCCGTACGTTCACGTATTCCGCAGAGCTCAACCTCGGCGGACTGAACATGATGTCGACAGTCGGCGTGCTGTTCCAGGCGGTGAGCGTTCTGCTCCTGATCGCGAACATCATTTACAGTCTGAAGCGCGGGGCAGCTGCGGGACCGAATCCGTGGGGTGCTGCCACACTCGAGTGGGCAACGGAATCGCCGCCGGTCGAGCACAACTTCAACCGCCTGCCGCATGTGCACACGCGTGAGCCGCTGTGGCTGGAAGCGGCGGAAATCGAGGACGCGGCGCGCGGTACGCCTGACCCTTACATCCACATGCCGCCGTCCTCGTATTGGCCGCTACTCACGGCGTTCGGTGTGGTGCTCACAGTCGCCCTGTTCATGACGGGCATATGGTGGGCGCCGCTGGTCGGAATGACATGGATCACCATTGGCGCGATCAACTGGGCTTATGAGCCCACGCACTGATTAACAAGGAATATTTGTGGCGCAGGCAGCGGCAGTAACAACGACACACGATCATGGCCATGACGGCGGCCATGACCACGCGGTGCCCTACACATCAACCGGCATCTCGATGTGGAAGGTCGGGTTCTGGGTATTCCTCGGATCGGAGACACTATTCTTCGGCACCCTGATCTCCGCATATATGGTGTATAAGCACGAAAGCGTGGTGGGGCCGTACAGCAGCGAGCTGCTGGACATCCCGATTACGTCGATCTCTACGTTCGTGCTGCTCATGAGCTCGCTCGCAATGGTGCTCGCGCTGGATGCGCTGCAGCATCAGACCCGGAAGAAAGCCGTTATCTATACGCTGCTGACAGCGGGTCTTGGTTGCGTCTTTCTCGGCTTCCAGGCATTCGAGTTTACGCACTTCTTCCATGAAGGACTGACACTGCAGAAAAACCTGTTCGGCTCGACGTTCTTCGTGCTGACGGGGTTCCACGGCGCGCACGTTTCGATCGGCGTGATGTGGCTGCTCATACTCGCGGTCGATATCATGCGGGGGCGGACGGGACCGAAGGAATCGCTGCGCCTCGAGATCGCGGGTCTTTACTGGCACTTCGTCGATATCGTCTGGATCGCGATCTTCACGCTGATCTACCTGATCAAGTAGGAGCTGTTGATGCACAACCATGACAACGATGACATGCCCGTGCATTCGGGCGAGGTCGAGCACGCCAGTGTAAGGACCTACGTGATCGTCGGTATTATTCTTACCGCAATCACCGGCGTCGAGGTCGCGATCTTCTACATCGATGCGATGCAGGGGATCCTGATCCCCGTGCTGATGGTGCTCTCGGTCGTGAAGTTCGTTACCGTGGTGCAGTTCTTCATGCACCTGCGATATGACAACAAGGTGCTGTCGCGGGTGTTCTTCGGGCCGTTGATGCTGGCGATTCTGGTTGTGGTCGCGATGATTCTTTTATTCAAGTGGCTCCCTAAATTTGCCTGGTGATCGTTCACGGCACGAATCGCAGGGAGTGGGTTAGCGCTAGCCCTCAGGGCTAGGGGTTGGAAGGGCTAAGGGGTTGGAAGGGCTAAGGGGTTGGAAGGGTTGTAATGTTTGCTTGGTTGGTTCTGCTGCATGGGGATGAGACGTTTTCGTGGACGCAGTGGACGATTCATCCTTCGGTTCTGATCGGGTGTCTGCTGTGGGTTGGTGCGTATCTGTATGCGATCGGGCCGCTTCGTCGTAAGTACAATCTCTCTCCAGAACCTGTAGAGCCCATCCAGGTCGCCTCGTTCATCGGCGGCACGGTCCTTTTGTTTCTTGCTCTGAACGGGCCGCTCCACGATCTGTCCGATTCGTTCCTGTTCAGTGCGCATATGGTGCAGCATCTCATCATCACGCTGCTGTGTCCGCCACTGTGGCTGATGGCGTTGCCGGCGTGGCTGATACGACCGGCGTTGCGCTATCGTCCTGTTTATGCAGCGGCGCGTACCCTGAACAATCCGCTGGTCGCGTTCGCGATCTACAACGTGGTCTTCATCGGCTGGCACTTTCCCGTACTGTACAACTGGGCGCTCGAGCATCACACGGCGCACATCGTGCAACACACGCTGTTCATCGCGGCTGCAACAATCATGTGGTATCCGGCGATTCGACCCGTGCCGGAGCTGGCCCGTATGGAGCCGCCGGTACGGCTGCTGTATCTCTTCGCATTCAGCATCCCGATGTCGATCGTCTCGGCGCTGATCACGCTCGCGCCGGATGTGCTCTATCCGTGGTACGCGGCGTCACCGCGGGTGTTTGCGATGAGTGCCGTCGAAGATCAGCAGACGGGCGGCCTTATCATGTGGGTGCCGGGGATGGGGCTGTTCTGGATCGTCATTTCCATCATGTTCTTCCGTTGGTCCAACCGCGAGGATCGGGAAGAAGCGACCAACCGCGAGTTGTGGGCACAAAAAAAAGAGCCGTCGCATGGCGACGGCTCCTGACTGACAACGGAATGGCACTGCGAATGACTACGGCGCCTCGGTGGGGTCTACCAGAACATTCGAGGCGGCCGCGAAAAACGGCGGCGCTGTGTCGGCGAGACGCAGCTCGAGAAGACGGCCTCCATCACTCGTCTTTCCCAGAACACGACTCACACTGGCCAAACCCTGCGTGCAATACACCTGCTGACCTACGCGTGGCGCGTGATCCAGACCCGAAACCCACGCTTCGCGGCCTGTGATGTCCACGTGAAGATCTTCATGGCGCAGCCGCTTCGAGCTATTCCCGTAAATCATTTCGCGAATCCTTTCAATCAACCGGCCGCTCCCACCGGGGAACGATTCAGGCAAGATAACGCAAACTGGCCCAAAACTCTACGGGTTCGGTTACTTTGCACAAAAAAGCTGTTGCGGCGTAAGGGGTTACCGTGGTCTCCGGCCTGATCGTTCTATGGGTGCTCGCCATTCTGACCCGTCGGTGGGTGAAGTTTCCGGCGCCGGCGTGGCTGGGTCATATACTAGGAAGTCGTGTACGCGGGGCGGTTCGTCCGCCTGGCGTGCTGGTCAAGGCAGCGGACCTTAATACGGGCCATCGGATTCTGGAAGTCGGATGCGGCAGCGGTCCGGTGCTGACGGCGACGGCGGATGGGGTTGAAGATGGGTTTGTGTGTGGCGTGGATATCAGCCGCGGCATGCTTCTGCAGGCGCGGGCCCGGATGGCCCGGGACCTGTTGGCGCCGGATTCAATCGCGCACCATGGCTTGCGGTCGACGGTGGTGCTGGTACAGGCGGAGGCGGATCGGCTTCCGTTCCGCGAGGGCTGCTTCGACCGTGTTCTGATGGTGGCCTGTCTGCAGGAGATTCGGGCGCGGCACGAGGCGTTGCTCGAAGTGTCACGGGTGTTGTCAGCGGATGGGCTGCTGGCGGTTCAGGAATTTCTGCCGGACCCGGACTATCCGCGGCTTCGCACGACGCGCCGTGATGGAGAGCGAGCTGGCTTCGTCGTTGAGCGCGCCGTCTCCCGTGTGACCTCGCACATAGCGGTGTTCCGCCGGAACGTGCCGGTCACCCTCCGGTAGCTGTCGCTCGGAGAATTTCCTCGTAGTCATCAATCATTCTTGCGACGGCGAACTGGCGGTGCACGCGTTCTCGGCCGCGGTCCCCCATGGCGGTGCGCAGAGCGGGGTCCCTGACGAGTCGTGCGATGGCGTCGGCCAGGGCGCCGGGATCGCGCGGCGGCACAAGGATGCCCTCGACGCCATCATCGATGAGCTCCGGCAGACTGCTGGCGTTGGCTGCGACGACGGGCGTGCCGGCGGCCATCGCTTCTGCAGCGACGAGCCCAAATCCTTCCCAGTGCGAGGGCATGGCGAGGATATCAACGGAATTGAGGATATTTGCGACGTCTGAACGGTATCCAAGGAAGTGGGCGTTCACCATCTGGAGAACGCGACGTGCGACCTCCTGCTCGAGGGGACCGCGTCCGGCGATTACGAGGTGTGCCTTGGGCTGAGCCGCAACGACGGCAGGCCAGGCGTCGAGCAGATCGAGCACGCCCTTCCGCGTTTCCAGTCTTGCGATGAACCCGACAGTCGTGCTGTGGGCTGGTACCGGGAGGCCGGCGGGTGGAGCGGCCGCGATCGCGGCAGCGTCAATTCCGTTGTAGATCACGCGGACCCGGTCGGGCCGGAGCCATGGTGCGGAATCGAGCATGGAGCGACGGGTGGCCGCTGAGTTTGCGACATGCGCGGTAGCCAGCGTGCCATAGACGAAGCGATGGTATGGCCCGTCCCGAAGCGGCCGGTCATTCGCGCGCCGTGAAACGAGAGGCACCCCGAGGATCCTCGCCGCCGGACCGGTGAGGCGCAGATCCTTGTCCATCAGGGAGAGAACGACGTCGGGGCGGAAACGATTGATCTCGTATGCAATCCTTGCCACGGCGAGCGGACTGAAGTCCATTCCCTTCGCAATGGAGACGCATTCGAAGCGTTCCTGGAGCCTCGCCTGCAACACGGAACCGGGCCGGCACAGGATGAGGATCTGGTGGCCTCGCGCGTCGAGTCCGGTGGCAAGCAGGTCCGTGATGAGGTGGACGCCACCCCAGTTGAAGGACGAGTTGCTGAACAGAATTCGCATCCCCGAAAAGTAATGTATGAACCGCAAACAGAAAGCAGCCCAGCACAGATGAACGAGCTCAATCACCTGTTCGAGAACAATCGAAGCTGGGCCGCCGACATGGTGAGCCAGGATCCGGAGTTCTTCGAGCGGCTGTCGAACCAGCAGGGGCCGGAGTATCTGTGGATCGGCTGCTCGGACAGCCGCGTGCCAGCCAATCAGATCACGGGCCTGCTGCCGGGCGAGATGTTCGTGCATCGCAATGTCGCGAACGTAGTGGTGCACGCCGACCTCAACTGTCTGTCCGCGATCCAGTTTGCAGTGGAAGTGCTGCGCATCAGCCATATCATCGTGTGCGGTCACTACGGATGTGGCGGCGTGCTGGCCGCGCTGCGTGACGAGAAGATAGGTCTGGCAGACAACTGGTTGCGTCACGTACAGGATGTGCGCTGGAAACACCAGTCACAGATTGACGCGCTCGCAGATGAAGACGCGCAACATCGCAGGCTGTGCGAATTGAATGTTGTCGAACAGGTTGTAAACGTGAGCCAGACGACGGTTGTGCGCGATGCATGGGCGCGTGGTCAGACGCTCACCGTTCACGGCTGGGTCTACGACATCCACGATGGCCTGTTGCGCGATCTGCAAATGTCCGTAAGGGATGAGTCCGAGCTGGCTGACAGCGCTGAAGCGGCGCGGTCGAAAGTGCAGTGATGTATCGCACAGAGTATTTTATGCTGACATGCACGGACAGGAGACATCATGGCATTACAGGCGTGTCGCGAATGCGGCAGTCAGGTGAGCACCGAGGCGGAGTCGTGTCCCCGGTGCGGCGTGCCGAATCCTTCGCGCGCCGTTGTCGCGCGTGCGCCAGGCGGTCACGAGACCATCAATGCGAGTTATGCATCGGCGGACAGCATGACACGCGAGGAGGCTCCGATCTACCGGGCGCACGTGCACTGGTCGATCTACCTGAATGCAGTGCTCGTGCTGTTGGTCGCGGGCGTACCGCTGTTCTTCGATGACCCGTCAGCGAAATGGATTGCGCTCGTACTGGTTGCGGCCGCGGCGGTGCTGGGCATCATCGCATACATCAAGGGGTCGAGCACCGAGTTCGTGATCACGACTCGGCGCCTCATTGCCAAGCGTGGCATTGTCAGCCGCAAGACGATCGAGACACTGCTCGAGAAAGTGGAAGCAGTGTCAGTCGAGCAGACACTGTTCGGCCGCATCTTCAATTATGGAACGGTAACCGTGCAGGGCACGGGCGGCACGAAGGAAAGTTTCGCAATGGTTTCGAAACCGCTCGAGCTGCGCAAAGTGATTCATGAGCAGATTGACTCGCAGCGATCCAATTCCCCCGCGCGCTGAATAACGGAGCATCGACGATGTGCAGAAATATCAAACCACTGTTCAATTTCGAGCCGCCGGTATCTGAAGACGAAGTACGGGCGTCGGCATTGCAATTCGTGCGCAAGGTGAGTGGTACGACGAAGCCGTCGAAGGCAAACGAAGACGCATTCAATCGCGCGGTCGACGAAGTGACGGCAGTGACACGCGGGCTGTTGTCGCAGCTGACGACCCACGCCCCGCCGCGCAGCCGCGAGGAGCATACGGCGCAGCTTAAGGCTCGCGCGGCGAAACGTTACGGCACCGCATGACGGAGCTGTCGTTCGCGTCGGTGTTCTCGCGGCACCTGGAGGGTCATCGCACGCACCGCGTCGGATGGTTGCGTGCGGCAGTGCTCGGCGCGAATGACGGGATCGTATCGACGGCGAGTCTGATTGTGGGTGTCGCTGCGGCGGACGCGGGCCGCGGCAACGTGATCCTCGCGGGTGTCGCAGGGCTCGTTGCCGGAGCGATGTCGATGGCGGCTGGAGAGTACGTGTCGGTGCAGTCCCAGGCAGACACTGAGACAGCGGATCTGGAGCTGGAGAAACGGGAGCTGGCACAGGATGCAGCCGGGGAACATGCCGAGCTGGCGTCGATCTACGAGACGCGGGGTCTCGATGCGCGGCTGGCCGGTGAGGTCGCGACGCAGCTGATGAAGCATGACGCTCTGGGTGCGCATGCACGGGATGAGCTGGGCATCTCCGATGTGCTGAGCGCGCGGCCCGTGCAGGCCGCGCTCGCTTCGGCCGCGTCCTTTGCGGTCGGTGCGGCCATGCCGCTGGCTGCCGTCCTCGTGACGCCACCGGCTACTGTCATCCCAGTCGTTTCCGTAGCTTCTCTCATGTTTCTGGCGCTGCTCGGTGCACTGGCGGCACGGGCGGGCGGTGCGCGGGTGTTGCGAGGCGCGTTGCGCGTGACGTTCTGGGGTGCGCTCGCGATGGCACTCACAGCCGCGGTCGGCTCGATATTCGGCACTACTGTCTAGAGACGAGCGGCCCGGCAGCATAGATTTAAGAATGGCCGGCGCCGAAGCCGGTTCCAACCAACGATCGAGTTACAGGAGATACCGTGGCACAGAGCAAACGAACGAAGTCGGCGCCGAAGTCCAACATGAAGCCATTCTACTACGTGCTCGGCGGTGTCGCCGTTGCCGGAGGCGTACTCATCGCACTGACGGTACTCGGCGGCGGCA
>JBDSPG010000216.1:0-3664 GCA_039912685.1 Longimicrobiales bacterium
TGGTCGTGGGCGGAGAGATCGAGCTCCCCGGCGCGATCATTCTCGCGGGAATCGCCGCGCTAAGGGCCGGCGCGGGAAAGCTTCAGCTCGCCACATGCAAATCCATCGCACCACAGGTGGGGATCGCAGTGCCCGAGTCGCTCTCGATAAGCCTGGACGAGACTCGCGAGGGAACCATCGCCCGGGATGCTGCGCGCCAGCTGAAAGCGCATACCGTCGATCTCGACGCGATCCTCATTGGGCCTGGCACTCGCGCCGGCAATGATAACACAGCCTTCGTAACGCGCCTCTTGCAGCAGTGCCGGCACGTACCGGTCATTCTCGACGCCGGCGCGCTCGACGCCTTGCACGACGAGCCGGACGCTCTGAGCGCCCACGACCGTAATGCGATCCTCACGCCGCACTGGGGGGAGATATCGCGTTTACTCTCAATTGACCTGAGCGTGGTTGCCACGCGGCCGGCAGTCGTCGCACGACAGGCAGCGGAGTCTCTGCAGGCGGTCGTCGTGCTCAAGGGCGCCCGCAGTTTCATCGCAACGCCGTAACGCCCTCTAACGTTAAGGCCGGATCGCCGATCTTGGCAGAGTGCCGGGCATGTCGGCGATCACATACGCCGTGACGGCCATCAGCGCGACGCACTCGGCCACTTCACGAGGAGACAGCTTGTCCATCGTGTCCGCCGACGAGTGATGATACCAGAAGTACTTCGTTTCATCGACTATCGGTGACATCGCCGGCACGCCAAGGGCATTCAGCGGCCCGGTGTCGGCATCCACGCCTCCCTCTCGCGCATTGGTAGCCCCGAACGACTTGAACAGCGATGCAATGTCTGCCGCCATCGCCTGTCCTCCCGGGCCGGCCGTGATTCCCACTCCAAGGGGCTTGAACACTCCATTGTCCGACTCCATCGCCATCACGTGCTTGTCGATTTCCATGCGATGCGCGTCACGATAACCGGTGGCGCCACGGCTGCCATTCTCCTCGTTCGTCCATGCAACCACGCGCACGGTACGCTTCGGCCGTAGTCCGAGCCGCTTCATCAGCCTCACCGCTTCCCATGCCGCGACTACTCCACCGGCGTCATCCATCGCACCTTGCCCGACATCCCATGAGTCGACATGGCCCCCGAGCAGGACGATCTCGTCCGGCTTCGCGGAGCCCACCAGCTCCGCGACAACGTTTCGCGATGGAGCGTCAGACAGCGTCTGCGCGGCCATCTTCAGGGTGATGGTTACCTTCTCGCCGCGATTGATCATACGATGCACCATCGACGCGTCCTCGATGCTGAGCGCTGCCGCTGGAATTCTTGCAACCGTCGTGTCGTAGCTCATCGCGCCCGTGTGCGGGTTCTGCATCGAGAACGACGACACCGATCGAATGAGAGCCGCCAGCGCTCCAACCTTCGCTGCCGCTGACGCTGCACCGCCCCGGTACGAGACGGTTTGACCATAGCTGGTGAACGGCGCATCGAAGAGAACGATCCTCCCTCTCGCTTCCGCGGCTCTGCGTGTCAGCTCGTCGAAGTCGTTGACGACCATCACGCGCGCAGTAATTCCCTTGCGGGGTGTACCGACGCTGCGTCCGAGCCCGATCATGTGAAGCGCCGTGGCGCGCGGAGTGACGAGCGTCGCCGATTCCTCGCCGCGCACCCACTTCGGCACCATCACCGGCTCTCCGCGCACGTTCTGCAATCCGTCGCGCTTCATCTCCGCGATGATCCAGTCTATCGCGGCCTCGAGACTGGCCGACCCGCTCAAGCGGTGTCCGAACCGGTCCGTCAGCTCGGCGATGCGATTCCACGCGGAGCTGTCCGCGAGTGCGGCCGCGATCAGCCTGTTGGAGGTGGCTCTATACGAGTCGGCGATCGGGGTACTGGATTGCGCCACTGCCGGGGCGGCAATGCATGACAGAAAGACGGCACATGACGCAGAGCGCGCGAACGAAGATCTGATCATCTCTTATTTGCTTGAGTTGTCATGTGTGTGCTCGCGTCCCCGTGTGCCCTCGTGTCGTCAGAAGGCGGGCTCCGCGTGCGCCTCGGCGTCGATGCGCGCTGCGTCCCTGCGCTCTTCCCTCTGTGTTTTCTGCGCCTCCGTATGGGCAACCGCCCTCTGTGCTTCGGCGTTCGGCAGGCACACTGTAAACGTCGTCCCCTCGCCCGGCGTGCTCATCACGTCCACGTCACCTCCGAGCAGATTCGCCAGCCGCTTCGTGACTGTCAGTCCCAGGCCGGTGCCCGTTGCGCGGCGTGTCGCCTTCTGCTCCACCTGCCAGAAAGGATCGAAGATGCGGTGGAAATTCTCGCCCTCAATGCCGATGCCGGTGTCACTTACGCGCAACACGAATTCCCTCCCGCGAACCGCGCCTTCCGCTGTCACTGTTCCCTCGTCGGTGAACTTCACCGCATTGGAGAGGAGATTGACGAGTATCTGCCGCACTTTTGTCGGGTCGCTCTCCACTTTCACTCCCGGACCTGGCGAAAGAACTCGCAGCTCGAGCTTTTTCGCCTCCGCAAGCGGCTCCACTATCTCGCAGGCGTCCTTGAGGATCCTGTCCAGATCGAAGACCTCCGGAATCAGCGTCTCGCGGCCGGCGTCGAGTCGTGTGAACGTGAGGATCTCGTCGATGAGAGAGAGCAGGTGCCGGGCGCTCGCCTTGATCCTGCCGAGCTGCTGCGCCTGCGCCTCGGTCACGGGGCCTGTGATCCCGTCGGCAAGAAGCTCCTGATATCCCATGATCGCAGCGAGCGGGGTACGCAGCTCGTGCGACATGACCGCCAGGAAATCGCTCTTCGCTCCGTTCGCGCTTTCCGCTTCGGCACGCGCCGCCTCGGCCTGCGTCATCGCGATCTCCGCTTCACTGCGGGCTTTCTCCGAAGCTTCGTGCGCTTCCCGCTCCAGCACGAACAGCTCGCCGCGCTTGCGATCGATGTCCCGCAGCACGCGCGCGCTCCACGCGATGAGAAGCAGGAACGCCACCATATCCGCGACGGCCGAGAGCGATGCGCCAAGTCGCGTTCCGAACAGGCCGTTCTCTTCGCCGGCGAACCGGAGCATCGTGAATATGAATGGTAGAAACACAGCGCCCGGCAGCAGCCGCCGCGCGACAAACCCCGCAGCGCCGTCATCGACGATCAGCGCCGGGACCCCGCGGTGAATCTGGGTGAACAGCAGCCCGGTGCCCATCAGGATGAAAGTGATCGCGGTAAGGTAGGACATTCCCGACAGCAGCTTGAAGCTGTAGAAGTCGCGCACTCCGAAGATGTGCCCGACGAGCGCCACGAAGGCAATCAGCAGCGTCAGCGTCGCGAAGAACTGCGAGCGGAGTCCGTTGTTATGCAGATCTCCGTCGATCAACATGAGCCCCTGCGCGAACAGCACGAACGCGAGAGCCGTGTTGATCGCCATCCGCTGCTTTTCCTGAGCGCCGGCATCTATGCCGAACGTGCCCATCCACATCCGGTCGAGGTGCGCAGGCCAGTTCATTCCGTACTCGAGAAGGATGAACAGCGCCATCGACCCGAGCACGATCGCGAGTATCCTGGTTGCCCACACCGCCACTCGCGAATCTCGTCGCTGGGTCACAATGAGGGCGAGTCCGCTGATGACGAAGCCAGTCGCTGTTGCAGGCACGACAAGGAACCGGTCAGCTATCGGATCGACAA
>JBDSPG010000232.1:0-4216 GCA_039912685.1 Longimicrobiales bacterium
GTCGGACCCGGCAACTGGCCGGTGCTCTACCCGAAGCATGCGGCACCCAACGATCCGTCGCTGGACCGCAAGGGCGGCCGCACGACATCCAACCCGTGGCCAAGCAGTGACTGGATCGCTTTCGCATCGGAGCGCGGGTTCGCCGCGACTTTCGTGCTGGTGCTCGCACTGCTGATGATGACCGTGCAGACGCTGCGCCGTCTTCGGTATGCAGCTGATGTCGAGACCGGCCTTCTCTGCGCGGCGCTCCTGGCGACGCTCGCGTCCGCGGCCGTCGCCGGCGTTTTCGACGCAGTGCTGCTCCTCGCGCTGCCGACCCTCCTGATCTGGGCTACCATCGGTGCCATCTGGATGCCGGATCCCAAGGGAGCGGGTGCACTGACGGAAGGGACGCGCGGCACCATCGCAACTGCCCTCCTCGTGATCTGCGGCGTCGGTGTGGTGCGTAGCACCGCCCAAGTGATCAGCATGTCGTTCTATGCGCCCCGCAAGCCCGCACAGATGCGCTGGGCCTCGCGCATCGATCCGGGCAGCTATCGCACGCATCTGCAGCTCGCGCGTTCCGCGCCGACCCGTGCCTCACGGTGCAGTCATGCGCGGGCCGCGCACACTCTTTTTCCCAGCGCTACCGCGCCGCGGAGTCTCGGCCGCGGCTGCCCGAAGACGTAGGGTCGCGTGCGCATTGTCCTGCAGCGAGTGTCTCGCGCGGAGGTACGGATCGGCGGTCGCGTGACCGGCCGCATCGGCACCGGGTTCGTGCTGCTCGTCGGCTTTCACCGGGATGACACACATGCCACATTGCTGTGGATGGCGGAGAAAGCGCTGTCGCTGCGGTTGTTCGCGGACGACGATGACAAGATGAACCGCGACCTCACGGATATTGGTGGCGGCGTTCTCGTGGTCAGTCAGTTCACACTGTATGGCGACGCGAGGAAAGGGCGGCGCCCGAGTTTCCTGGACGCCGCGCCACCGGATATTGCAATTCCGCTGTACGAACGCTTCGTGGCAATGTTGCGCGACAAGGCGACGGGCCCGGTCGAGACTGGTGAGTTCGGGGCCATGATGGAAGTCGATCTTGTGAACGACGGTCCTGTTACTCTGATTCTGGAACGCTGATGAGTCCGCCGGAACTCGTACTCGCATCGCAATCGCCGCGGCGGTCCCAATTGCTCACCATGCTCGGACTGGAGTTCGCTGTCAGTCCCGCGGATGTCGACGAGACCTATGCGCCGGGCGAAGAAGCGGGTGCGCACGCGGAGCGGCTTGCGCGAGAGAAGGCCGCGAAGATCGCGGTCTTGCGGGACAGTGCGATCGTGGTTGGCAGTGATACGGTCGTGGTCATTGATGGAGATGTGCTCGGCAAGCCGCGCAACAAGGATGAAGCCGTGGCGATGCTGATGCGACTGCAGGGTCGCAGTCACGAGGTCGCGACAGGTGTGGCCGTGAGCGCGGGCGGCGAGACGCATTCCTCAGTCGTCCGCGTAACCGTAACGTTTCGTGCCTTCGACGAAGCGATTGCACGCGCGTATGTTGAAACAGGCGAGCCGATGGACAAAGCGGGCGCCTACGGCATACAGGGGTTCGGTGCGACGATTGTAGATCGCATTGATGGCGATTTCTTCGCGGTCATGGGATTTCCGATCGTCGCCTTCATCCAATTGCTCGAACGCCATGGCTGGCACTATGACTTCGGCCGGCTGCAACGCGCGGCCGCCAACGGGAGCTCGTCGCGATGAAAGCCGTTCTCGCAATCGATCAGGGTACCACCGGCACGACCTGCCTCGTTCTCGACGAGGCATGCCGGGTCGTCGGCCGTGCATACTCCGAGTTCACACAGTTCTTCCCGCAGCCCGGTTGGGTCGAACACGATGCGGCGGAAATCTGGGCTACTTCACTGCGTGTTGCGCAGGCGGCCGTCCAGCAGGGGAAGCTGACGGATGCCACGATCGATGTGGTGGCACTCGGCATCACGAACCAGCGCGAGACGATCGTGGTGTGGGATCGCAAGACCGGCGTGCCGGTCGGCCGCGCAATCGTGTGGCAGGACAGGCGCACTGCCGCCCGCTGCCGTGCCCTCAAAGACGAGGGCAGGGAGGAGTGGGTGCGCGAGCGCACGGGCCTCGTGCTCGACCCCTACTTCTCCGCGAGCAAGGTCGAATGGCTGCTCGACAACACGGAGGGGCTGCGTGCTCGTGCGGAGGCCGGCGACCTTGCACTGGGAACCATCGACAGCTGGCTCGTGTGGAATCTCACTGCCGGTGCGTGTCACATCACGGATCCGACCAACGCATCGCGCACAATGTTATACAACATCGACACACTCGACTGGGATGATGAACTGCTCGCGCTCTTCAACGTGCCGCGGGCACTGCTGCCTGACGTGCGGCCGTCGAGTGAAGTGTACGGCGCCACGGCGCCCGGATTGTTCGACAAGCCGATCGCCGTGGCCGGCATTGCCGGAGACCAGCAGGCCGCATTGTTCGGGCAGGGCTGCTATGCGAAAGGCCAGGGCAAGAATACCTATGGCACCGGTGCATTCCTCCTGCTGCACACGGGCGACGAGCGCGTCGCATCGAAGGCCGGCCTGCTGACAACTGTGGCGTGCGGACCGAAAGGAGATCCGCAGTACGCACTCGAAGGCGCGATCTTCATTGCAGGCGCTGCCGTCCAATGGCTGCGTGATGGTCTCGGTATTATCGAGAACGCCGCGGAAACCAGGGACCTCGCGCGCAGCGTTGATTCCAATGATGGTGTGTACTTCGTGCCTGCGTTTGTCGGTCTCGGCGCACCGCATTGGGATGCAAACGCGCGGGGTACGATTGTCGGTCTCACACGCGGCACGCAGCGCGCACATCTTGCTCGCGCAGCACTTGAGGCGATGGCGTACGGTACGGCGGACGTGCTGCGCGCGATGGAATCGGATGCCGGCGTCGTCGCAAAGGCGTTGACGGTCGATGGCGGCGGATCGCAGAACGACTGGCTCATGCAATTCCAGACGGACATGATCCAGGTTCCCGTGCAGCGCCCGCAGATGGTGGAAACGACAGCGCTCGGCGCTGCAGGACTCGCGGGCATTGCGGTCGGCGTTTGGACGTCTGTCGAGGACTTCATCGGATCGCGTCCGCAACCCACCGTATTCGAACCGTCGATCTCGCCCGCCGAACGTGACGAGCTGCACCGCGGCTGGGAGCGCGCCGTCAAGACTACGTTGCACTGGGCGGACCTGGGCACGTCATGATACAACTTGTTCTTGCGACGGCATTCCTGCTGTCCCACGGCGGCGACAGTGTCCGCACGATTCCGGTGGCGCCGGTGTCACGCGTGCTCGCGCCCCTTCGCATCGCAGCACTCGACCAGAGTTTGCCACAACCGATTCTCGGTCCGGACAAGCTGCAGCACTTCGCGATGACATACGCCATCACGGCGTTCACATACGCGGCCGCGCGCTCCGCCGATGTGGGTCCCGGCGATGCGGTTGCCGCGGCCGCCGTCACGGCTGCGGTTGCGGGCATCGGGAAGGAACTGCTCGATCATCGGCGCGGCGGTCCATTCTCCATGAGCGACCTGGTTGCGGATGCACTCGGCGGGCTCGCGGCGTATACGCTGATGAAACAGGTACGGTAACGTGGAAGTTGCGATCATTGTCACACTCGTCATCGCCGCATTCGCAGCGGTTGCGTTGCCCGTGCTGCGCGGCGGCGCACATGGCGTTGCTGACCTGGGCGACGCAGCGACCATCGAGCAGGAAGTGCTCCGGTATCGCGCAGCATTGCGCAGCGATGGAGTGTGCAGACGCTGCGGTCAGGCGAATCCCGACCGGTCACGCTTCTGCTATGAGTGCGGCCGTAGTCTGCCCGCGGGCGATCGTGAGGAGTTCGACGGGACGGGTGACGTCGCATGATAATCGATCTTCGAAGCGACACGGTCACGCGACCGACCGCAGGAATGCGCGAGGCAATGGCGTGTGCAATCGTGGGCGATGAAGTGCTTGGCGACGACCCTACGGTGCGCATACTCGAGGATCGCGTAGCCGAACTCCTCGGCAAGCCCGCGGCGCTGCTGTTCCCGAGCGGCATCATGGCCAACGAGACCGCATTGATGGTGCTCGCCAGACCGGGAACGGAAGTGATTTGTGAGGCGTCGTGTCACTTTGTCGACTGGGAGCTTGGTGCGCCCGCCGCGCTCGCCGGGGTAGCCATGCGCGGCATTACGACAA
>JBDSPG010000234.1:0-4976 GCA_039912685.1 Longimicrobiales bacterium
TGCGAGGCGGCCTGCGCGCGGACGTGTTCTCGCTGTCGCCAGGTGTCCGTATCGCCCCCCGCGTATCAGGCACAATGCTGCTGAGTGATCGAGCCGCGCTGACACTTGCCGCAGGACAGTACCGGCAGTACGTGCGCGCGCCGACCAGGTCTCTGATCTTCCTTGGATCTGCGATTCCGGACACTGTCGGGGGCCCGCCGCTGCTGGTCGCGAAGGCGACGCATCTGACCATGGCTTTGACGCAGGAGCTTATGGAGGACGTCAGGCTCGGCATTGAAGGCTATTACAAGGAGTTTGAAGACATTCCGTCGGATGACGGGGATCGCGCCGCTGCCTCCGGGGTGGACCTGTGGGTACGACGCAGTGCGGGGAGTTATCGCGGCTGGCTGGGATATTCGCTCGCGTGGGTCTGGTCGGTCAACCAGCCGCGTAACAGCAACCGTCGCGAATTCTCAGGGCGTCAGCTGGTGAACATCGGATTGGAGGGCCCGATCGCCGGGGCCGGCCGGTTCGATGTCCGGGTCAGCTACGGCGCCGGCCTGCCGTACACGGCAGTACCGGAGCCCGAGGTCGGACCGCCCGTCTTCGACGTGTTGTCACGGCCCGGAAACGCCGGCGGCAGCCTGTCATTCCCGTCCGCAAGGGTCAGTGAGCCGTCCGATGCGTACCTTCGCGTCGATGCGGAGATCGCGCGCACCTGGACCGGTAAGTTCCGCGGCAGCTCGTTCACGGTAATGCCGTATCTTCGCGTATTGAACGCGCTCGATCGGCGAGATGCATTGTTTTACCGGTTCGACCGGGGAAGCAATTCGGCGGAACCGCTCGGTGACCTGCCGGTGTTGCCGCTGATCGGTCTCGAGTGGCGGTTCTAGTATCGGAATATCCTTGACACCCAGGCGGACACTCTAGGAGCAGGAATATGAAGAAGTGGTTGAGGCGCGCTGCAATCGGTGCCGGATCCATTGTTACGTTCGTGTTGCTGCTTGCTATTGGCGTGTATGGTTTCAGCAGCCGGGGCATGAGCAAGAAGTATGAGGTTCAGGATGCTGCGCTGTCGATTCCGACAGACTCCGCCTCGGTCGCGTGGGGCCAGCGTATGGCGACAGCGATTGGCAAGTGCGTGGAGTGTCACGGTGCCGATCTCGCCGGCAAGACCATGATGGAAAACGGCGCCATGGGTTTGCTCGCGTCGAGCAACCTGACGCGCGGGAAGGGCGGTATCGGTGCGACGTATACGGATGCTGATTTCGTGCGCGCACTCCGCCACGGCGTGCGCCCCGATGGATCGACACTCGTGTTTATGCCGTCACAGGAATACACGTATTTCAACGACGAAGATCTCGCCGCATTGATCGCATATCTCCGTACGATTCCGCCCGTGGACAAGGACAAGCCGCAAACGCAACTCGGCCCGGTGGCGCGCGTTCTCTATCTGACGAAAGCGATGCCCTTGATTCCCGCGGAGTGGATCGACCACGAGTCGATGGCCCGACCGGTGATCGCGCGGGGACCGACAGCGGAATACGGGAAGTACCTCGCGCGTGTTGGTGGCTGCAAGGGTTGTCACAGCGAGAATCTCGCGGGCGGTAGCGCCGGCGAGCCCGGAACACCTCCGGCGGCGAATCTTACGCCTGCTGGCATCGGCAAGTGGACGTATGACGATTTCGTTCGCGCACTGCGTCAGGGGACTCGCCCCGATGGTCGCACACTCAGTCCGGCCATGCCGTTCGTTTATACTGCGCAAATGACCGATGACGAGATTCGCGCGGTGTGGGAATACCTGAAGACAGTGCCGTCGGTGGAGACGGTCGCGAAGTAGCGTGGCAGTTACAGAAGCGCTTCACTTTCGCTGGCAGTGGGACCTCGAGGTCTCCCCTGAAGCGCTCTGGCCGCGCGTCGCGGACACCGACCGGTTCAATCGTGACGCTGACCTCCCGACGGTAGAAGGGGAGACAGCCGGATTTTGTACGATCGGGAACGGCCGTCGCCGGCTGAAGATGCGCCGCTACGGCATTCTGCTGGAGTGGGACGAAGAGCCGTTCCAGTGGGTGCGCCCGCATCACTTCGGCGTAGTGCGCAGTTACTTCACAGGTCCCATGCGTGAAATGCGGGTCAACGTCCGGCTCGAGCCAACTCCGCAAGGAACGCGCGTTCATTACCACGTCGAGGCATTCCCACGCAGCGCAGCCATGGCGCCAATCACGTACCTCGTGATTGGCGTCGCCAGCCGTGACCGTTTCCGCAGTCTGTTCGAGCAGTACGCCCGCGAGGCTGCGACTGATCCGATTCCGCGGCCACTCGCCGCTGCGCCGCCGGTGATGATGTCCAAGCCTGCGGTGCTGGTGCACGGCGGGGAGGACCGGCTCAATCGCGCCGCCGAAGCGGTGCGCGAAAAAGTCAGTCCGGATCTCCTGCAACATATCACTAACCTGATCCGTTTGGGTGATGACGGAACGCTCATTCGCATGCGTCCGTACGCGCTCGCCGACCGCTGGGCGGTATCGCGCCCGGCAGCACTGCGCGGGCTGCTGCAGGCGACGCGCGCCGGCATGCTCACGCTGCACTGGGATGTAGTGTGCCCGCTCTGTCGCGGTCCGAAGTCAACGGCGGAAACGTTGAGCGAGTTGCAGTCACACGTCTACTGTGAATGCTGTCACGCGAGTATCGATGCACTCGAGTTCGAACGCGCAGTCGAGCTCACGTTCCGTCCGTCGCCCGCCATCCGCATGATCGACATCCAACCATACTGTGTCGGCGGACCAATGGTGACACCCCACATCGTAATGCAGCAGCTGATGCCGCCCGCCAGCTCGCGGGTTGTGCCCGTGCGCTTCGGGCCGGGCGAGTACCGGCTTCGTTCGATGGACCGATCCGGCGGGCAATCGGTCATGGTCACGACCCAGCCGATGGACGGGTCGCACCTCGAGATCCCTGCGGAAGGCTGGCCCGACCATCAGGCGACCATCGGTGAGCGCGGCAATCTCACGTTGTCCAACCACGGCGCCTCAGATGAGCTGCTTATCCTGGAGCGACGCGCGTGGGCCGACGATGCGGTCACCGCAGGCGAGGCGTTCCGGCTGCAGGACTTCCGCGATCTGTTCGCGCGGGAAACGCTGCGCGCGGGTCAGCATCTGTCAGTGGGGAGCATTGCCGTGCTGTTCACTGACGTGCGAGCGTCTACCCGCCTCTACCGGGATATCGGCGATGCCGTTGCGTTCGCGCAGATTCGCGATCACTTCGACATTCTGCGCGCGGCTGTCATCCGGGAGAACGGTGTGGTCGTGAAGACCATCGGGGACGCCGTCATGGCCGTGTTCGAGACGCCGGCGCAGGGTGTGCGCGCAGTGCTGCGTGCTGCTGAGCAGCTCGGCGGTGTGCCGGAAGGCGTGCAGCCGGTTCAGCTCAAAGCCGGGTTGCACTACGGCCCCTGCATCGCGGTCACGCTGAACGACACTCTCGACTACTTCGGATCGACCGTCAACATTGCAGCACGGCTGGGTGAACTCGCGCACGGTGGTGACATCGTGATCTCGGAAGATGCATTCACGGATGGCGAGCTCGCAGAACTCGCTGTCTCGCTAGCACTCGACTCGATGCCGTTCGAGGCGATGCTGAAGGGTATTGAAGATACGCCGATCAAGCTGTGGCGCATTGCAGGTACTTCTCGCTACGGCAGGTGCTGACGTCAGCGTTTCGACCTTACAGAGGCGTCCTGCCGGAACTTGTCGTATGTCTTCTTGTTGATCTCGCCCGCCCTGTATTTCTCCTCTAGAACATCCTGTGCCTGGCGCTCGAACGTTTCCTTCTTGCCGCGGCGTGCGAGCAGCCACAGAAGGAACATGACAGCGAGGTATTCAGAGAAGGGGCTGTAGGGCGCGGGTGTGTCGAGGAACGAGTAGATCATGTCGAACGGACCTGATTCGACTGTGTCCTGCACTACCTGCTGCAGTACTGCCCACATCGCGTTAACGGCCGTCTACCATGGCGGCGGAGACAGTCTCGGGGCGGAAGCAGAGGTCGTGACCCATTTCATCCTCGAACCACAACATCCGTCCTTGCCGCATCCGGTACAGGATGAGCCGTTGCAGGTTCAAAGGTTTCTCCTTCCAGCGCGCGCGAAATGCCACCTCACCGTCATCGGTCGCCAGGCGAACGAGGACGGTAGGGATGAGGACGCGCAACGGAATTCGTGCATAGTATACCATGGTTCTCTCACGCTAATGTACCATGCCGATTTCAGCAACACTCCTATGGCGGAGCCCACAGGCCAGGCGGCCTCAAACGCCCTTCTCGCGCCAGCGTGCATCGAGGGTGGCGTGACGGGGTGCGATTCGATCGCGCCACTCCGGCAGGGCATACACACCGTCCACCGGAAGGCCAGGGCGTCCAGCTGGCAGACTCCGGCCAAACCGTTCCGTGATGGCCGTCTGCAGTGCAGCGCGGGCATCGAGCATGCGGCGATGGAATGACGTTTCCTCGCGCGCATACGGACTCATGTTCTGGCCGCTCGGGTGCATCAGAGGAAGAACGAACAGCTGCGGATCTTCGTGCCACGCGCTGCGCCATGCGCCGCGAAAGGAGGTGGACAGCGGCAGGTCGGTCGCAGGCCATGCAACCATATCGCCCCGGCGCAGACCGATCTTCTCGAGGCGCTGTGCGCCGGGCATGACGGGTCGTGTCATGTCCTCCTGCGTCACTGCAGTGGCGAGCGCGCGCAATCCAACGATGCCGAGCGTGACCACGAGTGCGGGGCCCGTTGCAATAACCGTGTCGCACAGAAGTTCAAAGCTGTTCTTATAATCGCCCACCGGTGCGAGCATCTCGCGCAGCGCGGGTTCACCACCGCCCGCTTCCGGCAGCTGGTTCAGTGCGGCGACGAGGAAGGTGTTGTTGCGATCGATGCCTGCACTGCCGAGCATCGCATCGAGATTCGCGCCCGCAATGTCACCGCCGAACGGGATGCGCGTTCCGTGCGC
>JBDSPG010000254.1:0-3503 GCA_039912685.1 Longimicrobiales bacterium
TCAAATTGGAAATTGAGAACCGCATGCTCGAACATCTAGGCATTGAGTTCGAGGCAGAGGAACTGATTTAGTTTCCGCGCATCACTACTTACCGGAAATGTTCACCAGCCAGTTCGTCTGAAACCTGTCCGCGCACATACCGAACGTGTCACCCCACGGCGCCTTCTCCAGCGGCATCACCACCACGCCACCTGCCGAAAGTTTTTCCCAGTAGCCGCGCAGTTTTGCTTCGTCGTTTCCGCTCAGTGAGATGCCCATGCTGCCGCCTGTACGGAACTCCATACCGGGCGGCGTATCGGACGCCATGAGTGTGATGTTGTCATCTGCATCCAGCTGCGAGTGCATGATAAGATCCGCGTCGGCGGGCGCCGACGGCATTCCACCATCCTTGAACGTGCTGACTACCAGGTTGCCGCCGAAGACACTGTGGTAGAAGTCCATCGCCTCGCGCGCATTGCGCTCGAAATTGATATACGGATTCAGCTTGACTGACATAGTGGGCTCCATTGTGGCTGAGAGGACGCGCGATCACTTGTTTCGCGAACGTGTCGCACATGGTAGAACGAACATGTAGAGGCCACTGAGCACAGCAGCCCGAGCGGTGGCAACGGCGAGTACGTGACCCACGCCGGAGGCATCGCACCCCTGCTCCGCGCCAACGCAACGAAGTTTGCGATCACCGTCAAAGCCTCGACGAGCTTGGCGCCCATCATCTTCCAGCCATATCGCGCTCCGCCGAAGGTCTGCCGGAAGCGCGCTATTTCCTAAGTTCCGCGAACTTCGCAGCGTGGATTCGAGCGCCCTCCGCATCACCTGTGCGGGCCGCGAGCATCGCGAGCCGATCATGAGCGGCAGCGGCATACATAAAGTCATATCCCTCGAGGAGAGATTCGTACCACCTTTGTGCTTCCTTCGTCCGCCCGAGCGCAGCATTGATGTCTCCGATTACGAAGCGGTCATGGGCGCGGGAGTAGAAGGGTGAAAGTGCGAGGAATTCTGGAGGCGCTTCGACGGTTGCGCCCGTAAGCCGCTCGAGCGCCTGGGTGGTATCACCCTTCGCGAGCGCAATGTGACCCGCCAGACTCTGCGAGAGAGCGACACCGAACTGCTGGGACTCGGTGGTTCCGGAAAGCTGCTCGAGTGATCGACGGTATTCATCCGCGCCCTTGTAATCTTGAAGGCGTGTGCTGATGAGACCAAGAAGGTATGCGCGCAGCCGTGCATGCTCCGCAGCGTGCGCGCCGAAAAAGAAGGCCATGCTGGGTGTGTGGGACCCCGGGTTCCATGTGAGGAGCTTCGCCTGCTGGCGCCGCAGATCATCCGCTGTCGCGATTGATAGGGGATGCAGTAGGATGAGCGACTCCAGCTCGATGGTCCAGTCCTGCTCCAGCGGTGCGGCCGCTGCGATCTCGCGCTCCGCCTCTAGCTGCCTTCCGCGGGCCATCAGGATCTCCGCACTAATGAGGTGGCCGCCGGCCCGCCAGTCATCGGTCCGCCCCGCACGCGTGAGCTCGCGCGCGATGGTGAACGCACCGTTGAGATTGTGTGTGTGCGCCGCGACGCGGCCAGCTGCGACGCCGATCTGAAGCTCTTCAGCGCCCGCTAGCTTCTGTAAGGTGGCAGCCTGATGCGCGGCCGTGCCCCATGTGTACGCACGCACGGCACGCCATGCCAGATATTGACGATTGTCGGGCTCCAAGGTCGCCAGCAGCGAGTCGAACCGCAGCTTATTGCCATCGCGGGCGGCGAATTCCATTGCGTGATAACGGGTCTCGCCCGTTGCAGGTGCAATGGCAAGCACACGCTCGAATGCGGCGCGCGCCTGATTTCCCGAGAGGCCGAGCGTTGGATTGAAGTGCACGAGGATCTCGCCGATTCCGGATCGTGCCTCGATATCGCTCGGATAGTTCGTGAGGATCGCGCTATACTCGCGCTGCCCTGCCTCAGCGTTGCCATTCAGGAAATACAGCCATGCGCGCAGCAGCGGGCGGTAGCGCTCGGGAAGTCGCTCGCTGTTCTCGAGCGCCCGAGCCGCAGCGCGGCGCGCGCCACCGAAATCGAAGCTCCACTCGGATGCCGCCGACAAGCGGTAATCGGCAAGCGCGAACGTCGGGTCGATCGCGATTGCATGGGAGAACGATCCCGCCGCTTCCTCGTATCGCCCTGCGCGATAGGAACGCTCCCCCTCCATGTAAGCCTTGTACGCGGGATACGAAGTCATGAGCGCCGCAAGGCGGGTGAGGTCATCGGGACTCACGCCGCGCGCCGCGACCAGCTGCATGGCGATCGAATCGACGAGCACAAAGACGCTGTCTGCGGAACCGCGCGCTGCCGCGGTCTTGACCACTGCGCCATCTGCCGAGCGATAGAGCGTCGCACGGATGTGCACCTGCTGGCCCACCGGTATCACGTCACCAATTACGAAGAACTCCGCATCGTAACTATTCGCGATCGTCGCTCCCCTTGCAGGAGCAACCACCGTCTTCTCTCCACTGAGGGCCGCCAGCAGTGCGTGTGAATCCACGGTCCGCAGATCGCCTGCCCCATCGAGATTCCAGCTCAGCAGCTCCATCAGGTCTTCGCGCAGATCCGCGTTCGCACCACGCGCACCGAACGGAAACACCGCAACGAACGACACCCGCGCCGGCGCCGGAGTAACAGATCCACGGCTCCGATAAAAGGCAAATGCGGCAGCAATCACAACGATGGCTGCGACAGAGACCGCAAGTCCCCGCCGTGGGCGGGACGGTGCGGAGATCAACGACTGCAACCGCTTCAAGGCGACGTCGTCTTCTGCAATTGAGGCCCTCGGCGCATCGATTGGTTTGCGCACCTCTGCAGCGGCGTCTGTCACTGTGCCAGCGGGCGCGTCGCGCCTGCGCACGACCGGGACACCGGCGGGCGCATCCTTCAGCTGCTGTGCGAGCGCCGCGATCGCGGGATCAGGGTCCGCATCAAACTCGGACCTGAGCAGAGCCGCATGGATCCGCGCGTGCTGCAGCCCCGCGGCACGTTCGCCCGTCCGCTCGAGCGCGCGGATCAGGCCGAGCGCATACGTCGCATTATAAGGATCCTGTTCCGCCAGCTTCCGCCACCACGCAGCCGCACCAGCAAGGTCCCCCGCACTGTCGGCGGCCGCCGCGAGACTGCTTAGCGCGTCAGCACGAGTGCGAGCGAGCGTGTCCCGTACGCCATCCACCCACTTCTCGAACTCGGGCGCGTCACTGACGAAGAAGCCGTCAAGGAAGGGGCCGCCATAGATGTCGACGGCCGCCGCAACATCCTTCCGTTCCAGGGCTGCGTGGAATTCTACGACGTCACACCACACGACATCAGGATTCAGACGTACGTCATCACCGGACGCGATCAGCGCCTCATCGCCCAGTGCCTTGCGGATCACATACAGAGATTCCGACAACAGCTTCCTCGCCCGCTCGGTGTCCGCCTCCTCCCAAAGCAGCCCGATGATGCGGTCGCGGCTCACTGGCCGCCGCGATCCAGCC
>JBDSPG010000270.1:0-3130 GCA_039912685.1 Longimicrobiales bacterium
TCCGGTGATCGAGCGTTCGAAGACTCTCCACTGCTTCACGCAGTCGCGAGATTTTCGTGTGCGCTATGCGTGCGCACAAAACTACATCCCGTCCGGGGATGATGCTGTCGCTGCCTCGCTGTATGTATGCCGTTGGAGCCGCAATGACGATGAGGTCATAGCGACGTTCCATTCGCGAGAAATCTTCCCGTATGCGCTCTGCAACCGGACCGGCCGCAGCAGCGCCGCGCTTCGTTCCACTCGGCAGCACGTCGAGGATCCGGTCGCGACCGACAGTCGTCGACACTATCGACTCAGCCCAGTCTGATGCGCCGGAAATGATCCCCGCCAAACCCGGGTTTGACGGAATGCGGAAGATATTCGCAATTGTCGATGTGACCTGGTCCACGTCGACGAGGAGAGTGCTGCGCGCTTCGTAAGCCGCGGCAGCCGCAATATTCGACGCGACAGTCGAGACAATCCCCGCGTCATCACCCGCAACCGTTACGATTGGGACATTCGCCTCAGTCGCTGCAAGATGCAGATAGAGTCGACGGTAACCCTCCGACACGACATCGATCAACGGGGGCCCGAACTCATCGGCCTGACGTCTGCTTCGCTCCGCCATTGCCAACTCAGGCTCAATGACGCTCAGCACTCGCACTCCCGTCACCTGCTCAGCTTCTCTCGAATCCGCTACGGTCGGCCTGTTGAGCTCAAAAGCGAATGACGCGGAAAATCCGAGAGCGAGCGCGAGCACGAGCGCTGCTGCCAGCATTGCAAGTGGCGGCGCGCCACCGTTCGCCATATCGCGCGCGCGGGATGATTCTTTATCGATCCGATCGATCGTCGCCTCGATCTGCGCAAGATCGCGCACGGCTCCAACATACGCGCGCTGACTCGCTCCTTTCTGCGCGACTATCCTGATCGTGTCGACCTGCTGTTGTGTCATCACTCGTGGAGGGGCAGCAGGCCGGAGAAGCGCGAGCTGCTGTCTTGCGGCTGTTCGTCTTGCCTCTGCGATTTCCTGAATAGAGCGACCGACAGCTGTAGCACGTGATGTGAGCGCGACGTAAACAGGATCGACTCCGCCAACGGCTCCGAACGCATCACGCTCGCGCTCTATGTCCAGCAGAGAGTCGAGCAGTGCACGCACTGTGGCGTCCCCCGCAATCGACGGCGCCTGCGCCAATGCCTTGTACGAGGAGGGAAGCGGCGCATTATCCGCACGATCGATCAGTCGGCTTAGCGTAGCGACTTCTGACGCAAGTGCAACACGCCGCGCAACTGTCTCTGGAGGAAACGTGTCCACGACGGGCATAGGCGGCGCAGTTACAACCTGTCTCGCTTTCGACAGCATGGAATCTGCGGCCGCTATATCCGCCGCTGCGCGATTTCGAATCGCGACAACGCGAGTCGAGTCAGGACGTTCTTCCAGCGTTGACGTCACTTGAGCGGCGGCTCGCGTGGCCTGCTGCGGGACCAGGACAAAAGCGATCAACGCAGCGACGAAAACCAGTCCACCGACGATCCCCATCACCGCCACTCGCCGCAGTGCGTTACGGGACCTGGCTGACATCCACAGGTAGCCCGCGCCACCAAAGGGGCGGCTCATGCGGAGCACCTCTCGTCAGCGCTGATCATGCTCATCGTACTGAATGGTATATCGATTCTCTATCGGATGGGAACAGGCTGGGGCAGTCCATTGCAAGGGCAGCGCCCAAAAAAACGGGAGCATCGTCAGATGCTCCCGTTCCTTGATCTTTGATCGGAACTACTGGACCGTGATCTCGCCTTTCATGCCGAGGGCAAGGTGCGGGGTGCAGTGGATGGGATACTTCCCGGCCTTGATATTCGCGAACGAGACGGTAACGGACTCGCCGGCGTTCGTCTTGAGAGCGCTGGAAAGCTGGCCCATCTTCTCGGAGATGTTGGCATCGAGCTGTCCCTGAACATCTGCGGGGACAGTTGCCGGATCGAACGCGACGTTGTGCGGGCCACCGCTGATGGTGGTGAACTTGATGCCGTCGCCGGCCTTGATCGTGATGTTCGCGGGCTCGAAACGATAGCCCTGCGCATCGCCGATCATCTTGACTTCATGCGTGGTGCCTGTGATCGCGGCCATCGTCACAGTGCCACCAGCAGGTGCTGCCGGGGTTGGTGCTGCAACCGCAGCGGTCGTATCAACGGCAACTGCCGTCGTGTCGCCCGCATTCTTGTCACCACCGGCGCAAGCGCCGAGAACAACCGCGCTCGCTGCGAGCGCAAGTCCGTAAAACCGCATTTTCTAGAGGCCTCCAGTGCCGAACTAGTTACGACTGATGTGAGATTTTGCCTTCCGCAGACCCATCTCCTGCAGAAGATTGTGAATTTATTCACAAACGCAGAAAAAATCAACGAGGCGGCCCTTTTGCATCACAATCCGTGCCCACTTTCCCTAGAATCGCGTGATCAGCGACTGGTTGAGCTGACGCGGATCTCCCACATAGGCGAAACGCATCCCTTTCATGTACTTCCTCGCGACACGCCGGACCGCTTCAGGAGTCACACTCTTCAGCTCTTCCACAAATTTGTCTGCGACCCGATAATCGCCGCGGTACAGCTCCGCCCGGGCGAGAAAGCTCGCCTGCGCATCGTTGGTTTCGTTATCGAGGAAGTACTCCGTCAGGAATTGCTGCTCGAGACGCTCCAGTCCGCCTGGATCAAGAAGTCCTTCCTGCAGCTCGCGAACGGCGTTGTACATCAGCTTGAGAGTCGTGTCTGGCGATGCCGTGGATACATACAACCCGCCAGCAGTGGCCGCACGATCGAGAAATGGCGCGTGCACGTCGTACGTGAGGTTCTGACGCGTGCGAATCTCTGAGAACATTCTCCCCGTCAGCACCGAGGTTGCGATTCTCAACGCCTGATAATCGGCGGTATTGGCGAGCGGTCCGCTGTAATACCCGACGATGTAGTTTGTCGGCAATGACCGCTGCTCGATTACGACTGCCGATTTTAGTTCCGGCAGGCGCGGCGGCGGAGACCACGTGTAGTTGCCCTGCGGCAGGCTCGCCAGGGTCGCACGGACCACGCGCTCGACGTGCGCTCGATCGATGTTGCCAACGACAACAAGCAGCATTCTCGACTTCACAAACTGCGACGAGTGATA
>JBDSPG010000315.1:0-2939 GCA_039912685.1 Longimicrobiales bacterium
TCGTGCAGGCGCCCTTGGGCACTTCGAAGCTCACGTCGCGCAGGATGTGGCTGCCGCCGTAGTAATGGTTGAGATTCGAAATTGTAAGCATGGCTAGAGTGGGGTGGGGGGTGCGGGGGGAGGCGCGCAGTGATAGAACCGGAGCCTCCCTCTGCTCCGAGCGTTCAGCGTCCGAGGTAGACCTCGATCTCGCGCTCGTCATTCTGCACCACGTCCATGGGGCCTTCGGCAAGCACGCTGCCTTCGTGCAGGACGGTGACGGTGCGCGCGATTTCTCCGACGAAGTCCATGTCGTGCTCGACCACGATGAGGGAGTGCTTGCCGGCGAGGGTCTTGAAAAGCTCAGCCGTGCGCTCGGTCTCGGCATCGGTCATGCCGGCAACCGGTTCGTCGAGCAAGAGCAGGCGCGGCTCCTGCATCAGCAGCATGCCGATCTCGAGCCACTGCTTCTGTCCGTGCGACAGCAGGCCCGCGAGCCGGTCGGCCGCCCCCGCAAGCTGGATTTGCTCGAGCGTCGCGGCGATCAGGTCGCGCTGGGCCGAATCGAGCCTGGCCAGCAGGCTGAAGCGCACCCGCTTGTCGGTCTTCATCGCAAGCTCGAGGTTCTCGAACACCGTGTGCTGTTCGAACACGGTGGGCTTCTGGAACTTGCGGCCGATGCCGGCATGGGCGATCTGCGGCTCGGTCATTCGCAGCAGGTCGATCGTCTGGCCGAAGAATGCGGTGCCGGAGTCGGGGCGCGTCTTGCCGGTGATCACGTCCATCATCGTGGTCTTGCCCGCGCCGTTGGGGCCGATGATGCAGCGCAATTCACCGGCCTCCACCGTCAGCGTGAGATTGTTCAGCGCCTTGAAGCCCTCGAAGCTGACCGTGATGTCGTCGAGATAGAGGATCGGCCCGTGCGTAACGTCGAGCACGTCGTGGCCGATGACACGACCGCCGCCTACGGCCGCGGGTCCGCTCGTGCCCTGCTCTTCGTCGCTTATGGCCGCTGTCATGCTGAGCTCATGCCGTCCTCGTTCGCATTCGTTCGCGCCACTGCGCCCTGAGTTGGGATACGAGGCCGACCACGCCATTGGGCAGGAAGATGGTCACCGCGATGAAGATCGCGCCGAGGAAGAACAGCCAGTACTCCGGGAACGCGACGGTGAACCAGCTGCGCGCGCCGTTCACGAGGAACGCTCCCACGATCGCGCCGATGAGCGTGCCGCGGCCGCCGACCGCCACCCAGATCGCGATCTCGATCGAATTGGCCGGCGACATCTCGCCCGGGTTGATGATGCCCACCTGCGGCACGTAAAGGGCGCCGGCAATGCCGCACAGGACCGCCGACAGGGTCCAGATGAAGAGCTTGTACCAGAGCGGGTCGTAGCCCGAGAACATCACGCGCGATTCGGCGTCGCGGATGGCGGTCAGCACGCGGCCGAGTTTCGAGGTGACGATCCAGCGCCCGAGCAGCAGCGTGCCGATCAACGCAAGGCCCGAAAGCACGAACAGGATCATTCGCATCTGCGGCGTGAAGATCGGGTGGTCGAAGATGCGCTTGAAGTCGGTGAACCCGTTGTTGCCGCCGAAGCCGGTGTCGTTGCGAAAGAACAACAGCATGAACGCGAACGTCATCGCCTGCGTGATGATCGAGAAGTACACGCCCTTGATGCGCGAGCGGAAGGCAAAATAACCGAACACGAACGCGAGCAGCCCGGGCACGAGCACCACGAGCAGGAGCGCATACCAGAAATGCTCGGTGAAGCTCCAGTACCAGGGGTACGCCTTCCAGTCGAGGAACACCATGAAATCCGGGAGCGGGCTCTTGTAGACGCCGTCCAGGCCGATCGAGCGCATGAGGTACATGCCGAACGCATAGCCGCCAAGGGCGAAGAACAGTCCGTGGCCCAGCGACAGGATGCCTGTGTAGCCCCAGATCAGGTCCATGGCGAGCGCAACGATCGCATAGCACATGATCTTGCCGATCAGCGAAACGCTGAAGTCGGACAGGTGGAAGAGGCTTTCCTTGGGCACTACGAGGTTCAACAACGGCGCGACGGCGCAGATGAGGATCAATGCGGCGATCACGCCGCTCCAGCCGCGTGTCCCGAACAGCACGCCCGGACCGGCCTTACGCATCGGCGAAGCGCCCCTTGAGCGCGAATAGGCCCTGCGGACGCTTCTGGATGAAGATGATGATGAAAACGAGCACCGTGATCTTGGCCAGCACGGCGCCGGAAATGCCCTCCAGGATTTTGTTGACGATTCCCAGTCCCATGGCCGCATACACGGTCCCCGCAAGCTGGCCGACGCCGCCGAGCACCACCACCATGAACGAGTCGACGATATAACCCTGGCCGAGGTCCGGCCCGACGTTGCCGATCTGGGAGAGCGCGCATCCTGCAAGGCCCGCGATGCCTGAGCCAAGGCCGAAGCACCACGTGTCGATGCGGCCCGTGTGGATGCCCATGCAGGAGGCCATGGCCCGGTTCTGCGTCACCCCGCGAACAAAGAGCCCGAGGCGGGTTCGCGTTAGCGCGAGCCAGACGAGCAGCAGCACCACCGCCGAGAATCCGATGATGACGATGCGGCTCCACGGCAGCACGACGTTCGAGAGCAGTTCGACGCCCCCTGACATCCACACCGGGTTCTCCACCTGCACGTTCTGCGCGCCGAAGATCGTGCGCACGGCCTGGATCAGGATGAGGCTGATGCCCCAGGTGGCAAGCAGTGTCTCCAGCGGCCGGCCATACAGGTAGCGGATCACGCCGCGCTCGAGCGCCATGCCAACGGCCGCAGCCACCATGAAGGACGCCGGCACCGCGGCAAGCAGGTACCAGTTGAATAAGTCCGGTGTGTTCGCGCGCACGAGGTTCTGCACGACGTAGGTCGTATAGGCGCCGATCATGATGAGCTCGCCATGCGCCATGTTGATCACGCCCATCAACCCGTAC
>JBDSPG010000345.1:0-3647 GCA_039912685.1 Longimicrobiales bacterium
AGCGATCCGTGATGTGCGCGAACGAGCTCTTCACGTGCCTGTTCGTTCAGGCGCTGTGCGAGACGTTCGCACAATCCCCGGCTGTTGACGAACACGAGTGTTGTGCGATGCGTGCGGATCAATTCCAGGATGCGCGGATATACCGCCGGCCAGATGCCGAACTGACGATTGGTTTCCTGCTCATCCGCGAGCATCAGCGATCCGGATGCACTCTGGCCCTCCGGAATCACGACGAATTCGCCACCCTCCGTCTCGACGACGGGGCGCGTCATATCATCGACGGGTACAATCACCTGAAGATCGATGGCGGGCGGGACGTGTGCATCGATGATGCTGACCGCACGATCACCGCCCAGGAAGCGTGCGACTTCTTCTGCTGGACGCGCCGTTGCAGACAGACCGATGCGCTGCGGGTCATTATCGGCGAGTGCCGACAAGCGCTCGAGGGAGAGCGCCAGATGCGCGCCGCGCTTCGTCGCCGCCATTGCATGGATCTCGTCGACAATCACTAACTCGACACTTCGCAGTGTTTCGCGCGCAGCAGACCCTAGAATCAGATACAGCGACTCGGGGGTGGTCACGAGAATTTCACCCGGCTCGCGGGCAAAACGTCGCCTTGCCTCCTGCGTGGTGTCCCCCGTGCGGATGTCGATGCGTGGCGGAACAAATTCCTGCTCGAGCGCGGATGCGGCGCGTGCGATGCCTGCGAGTGGCGTGCGCAGGTTGCGCTCGATGTCATAGACCAGCGCTTTGAGCGGCGAGACGTAAACGACGCGGACGCCGGGTACGCGTTGCGGGTCTGTGCTCAGACGATCCAGCGCGTAGAGAAATGCCGCCAGCGTCTTACCGCTGCCGGTGGGCGCGATCAACAGCGCGTGTTCACCCGCAGCAATCCGCTCCCAGCCCCGTTGCTGCACCGGCGTCGGCCCGTCGAATGCGCTCTCGAACCAGCGCGTTGTCGCCGGCGTAAAATGCTTCAGCCCGTCCATGTTTTTCACACTGCTGCTTGCTTTCTTGATACTCCACCCGGGCCCGCAGACGCACAGTCAATGCCGGGGCGAGTGCATGCTTCATTATCCAAAAAAGGGCGACCACTTGCTGTGGCCGCCCCCTTCCTTATGAACCGGATCCTCAAACATGATCACGCCGCCAGACGTTGCTCCATCGCGGCCATGCGTTCATTCAGGCCGCGGAACCTCTGCCTCATGTCGTCTGCCAGACCATCCACGCGTCCGTTCAGAGATGCGAAGCCAGCCTTCGTCGCACCCATGTCGGCGCGAAGCTCCTTCAACTCGGAGTCGATCCGGTCGAACCGAGCAACACTTGCTGTTTCCATTCGTGACATGCGCTCTTCCAGGCTGCGCATGCGTATGTCGAACGTCGTGAATCGGTCGGAAATCGAGAGAAAGCCTTCTCGCACCTCTGTTTGCAGTAGGTCGAAGCGATAGTCCATCCGGTCGAAGCGAGAGTCCATCCGGTCGAAGCGAGAGTCCATCAGGTCCAAGCGGGAGCCCATGGCGTCGAGACGCGCGTCCATCTGGTCCTGCCGCTTTTCCATTCGGTCCAGCCGCATATCGATCTGATGGACGTGCGCAGCGATAATGTCGAGGCGCCGATCGATGGTATCGAGCCGACCGTCCATGGCGTCGACTTTGGCAAGCAAAGTTTCGAGGATCGAACGGAGCTCAGAATCCATGATCAATAATAATGAGCCAGTTTAGGGAATCCATAGCGGGACGGGTCAACTACGTGTTCTACCCCCGCTGACAAGAAAACCCCGCCAGCGCCAAGGCTTGCAGGGTTTCCATGAGAAAAAGTGGGCCAGGGAGGAGTTGAACCTCCGACCTCACGCTTATCAGGCGTGCGCTCTAACCACCTGAGCTACTGGCCCCATTGGAGCCGTCAAAAGTAACCCCCGCAGGGGCTACGATCAACCCGACATCCCTGCCTGGGCGTGACAACTGTGCTCGGTTCTAGCTCATCCGCCGCTCGACATGCGTTCATGCGTCCATGACCAGCCTGACAATGGGGTCCATGTTTTGAGGGCGATGCCGGGTGAGCCACGAGACGGTGAAGAACACCAGCAGCGAGAGAATCAACGCGATGCCTGATGGTGAAACGCCGGCGGGGAGTGTTATGGCGCCGATACGGTCGAATCTGAGGGTTTCCAGGGTCAGTGTGGTGACCAGGCCAGTAAGGATCGATGCGATTGCGCCCTCCCGTGTAGCGCCGTGCCAGTTCAGCCCGATCGCTAACGACGGTACGATCGTGGACGCGAACAACCCCCATCCGAAGAGACCGAGAAACACGACGAGCGCGCCTGACATCTGCGCGATCAGCGCGGCTGCGAGCGAGATGGCAATCGTCCACACGCGACCCGATGACAATGCGTTCGACGGCGTTCGACCCAGCGCCTTCGGCAGGTCGTACGTCATCACGGCGGCGCCAATGTTCATGAAGGAGTTGACGGTGCTCATGATTGCAGCTGCGACACCCGAGAACACGATGCCGGCGAGGAGCAGCGGCGCGCGCTCGAGCAGGAAGGTTGGCGTCACGCGGTCTGGCGTCCTGATGAGGCTGACCATTTGGCCGGACTCCGTGAGCGCGCGCATGGCGGCACCGACACCGTAATAGAGCAGCATGGTCAGCATGATTGCGCTTGTCACCATGAGGGGAAGCCATTTCAGCTTCCGCGGATCCCGGATCATGTAGAATTTGTGAATGACATGCGGCTGTCCGAGCGAGCCCATGCCGAACACGAAGAACAGAGAGAGAGCGGCAATCGGGCCGAGCGTGCCCCACGGCGAGAGGAGAGCCGGCTGTGAGGATGCGAGAAGCGTTCGCGAAATGCCGCTCAGACCGCCGCCGACCTGCAGCGTGACCATGAAGACGAGAACCGATGCGACGGCCATCAGCGTTCCCTGGAACACATCCGTATAGACCCCCGCGAGAATACCGCCGGCGACAGAATAGGCGAGCGTGATGGCGGTACCGATCCAGATCCCCACGGTGAGCCCGGTTCCGAAGATGGCATCGATAACGATTCCGAGTGCGAGTATCTGCGTAGCCATGTATCCGATTACGGCGATCAGAATGGCAATACCAGAGAGACCCTGCGCGGCAGGCGAGCGGTAACGCACGCCAATGGCATCGGGAATGGTTACGAGTCCGCGGAACTCGCCGAGCAGCCGCATGCGTTTCGCGAGGACCCACGCACTCATGGCACCCGTCAGGGCCGCCGGAAGCATGATGAACATCGCACTCATGCCCGTCTGATACACCAAGCCGGGACCGCCGATGAATGCAAAACCCGAGATCGCCGCGGACATGGATGCGAGGGCGGTCGGCCATACGCCGATGCCTTCACCGGCAACGAAAAAATCCTTTGCGGTCCGTGTGCGGCGGGTCGCCCACACACCGATGGCGGCGACAACAACGAAGTAAACGATGCCGGTGATCCAGATCGCTGGATCGCCGCGGTGCTGCATCGCCTGGGCGTGAAACGCGAGTATGTGCATTAGGACGACACCACATCCCGCTCCCGCTCGAGGATTGCCTCTGCAGCCATGCGTAGCCGCCGCAGGTCCTCGTCCGAGAGCGTGCCATCGTCAAACGTGAATGCATACGCGAGCGGCATTGCGAACAAT
>JBDSPG010000347.1:0-6471 GCA_039912685.1 Longimicrobiales bacterium
TTGAGAGGCGCGAGGATCGAATGAAAGAGGTGGCAGCTACCTGTGCGTGTGGCGTGAACCAGAACGGGCCGGACGCGCGCAAGGCCGTGGCAGTAGACCCTCAGATCAAGGTGGGCAACCTGAAGCGGCTGAAGCGCATCGAGGGCCAGGTGCGCGGGCTGCAGCGCATGATCGAGGAAGACCGCTACTGCGTCGATACCATGACGCAAGTCGCATCCGCGCAGGAGGCATTGCGGGCTGTCGGCCGGGAGCTGATGCGCAACCACTTGAAACACTGCGCAACCAGCGCCATCCGCGAAAGCGACGAGCGCGCGGAAGAGATGTTCGATGAGCTGATAGATATGATGTACAAGCGTGTCAGGTGAATCACTCGAGGTGTGTAAGTAATTCCTGCTACCGTCAAAGACTGGCCGGCTGTATAGTTCGAGCATGACGCATCCTGCCCGCTGCCGTCTCGTCAACTCGACGCTACGCCTGCGAGATTGGGACGCGCGGGGCCAGCGCGGAGGCCCTGACCCCCGACGCGAATGCGAAAACGACTGCCGTTCTCTGGCAGGTATGATCGCATTCGCCGCAGGAGTGGACGAAGCAAGCGCCGCGTGCGCCACACCGCAAGTAGGATCACGAGCACCGCCGCGGCCATCCCCACCCAGACAAAGCTTCCAGCACGAGGCAGCCGTCCATGGCCGCCGCCTCAACGGATCCTGTGTCCCGCTCGTGTGTATCGCCGGTACGTTTTATGCGCTGTAAAGCGCAGGCCTGCGCACCAAGGCGCCTCTCATTCCAGTGCAAATTTCATCGGGTTTCGCATGATTTCAGATTTCGCTGTTCGGCCGCTGGCCACTCGGCTCATATTCATGGCGACGGCCATTTCGTGCCTGCTCGCTGCGACTGCGAATCACGCTCGCGCGCAAGTGTCGGCGCCACCTTCAGGGGCGACCATGGCTGGAATGGGCCAGGACACCGGATCCATGTCGACGAGCATGATGCCAGGCGCACTGGGGATTCCCATGGAACGGCTCGGTTCCGGTACCAGCTGGCTTCCGGATGTGACCCCGATGCACGCGTACCACCTGATGTCGGGATCGTGGGAGTTGATGCTGCACGGCGTCGCATACGGCATGTACGACCGGCAGTATGGCACGCGAGGGTCATCGCAGTTTTCGAGCGTCAACTGGGGCATGTTGATGGCGAGTCGGCGAGCCGCCGGAGGGCGTCTCCAGTTGAGGAGCATGCTAAGCGCCGAACCATATACCGTCGGATCCGAGGGCTATCCGCTGCTCCTCCAGACCGGCGAGACGTTTCAGGACCAGCCGCTGCATGACCGCCAGCACCCGCATGATCTCGTGATGGAGCTTGCCGGGATGTACGAGCGTTCGATAAGCAGAAATCTGGGCGTATCACTTTACGTCGCGCCAGTCGGCGAGCCAGCGTCAGGACCAGTTGCGTTTCCGCACCGCGCTTCGGCAATGAGTGACCCGCTCGCGCCGATCGGCCACCACTGGCAGGATGCGACCCACATTTCCTTTGGCGTGCTGACTGCCGGGATTTTCACGCGAAGCGTCAAGGTGGAAGCGTCTCTCTTCAATGGCCGGGAGCCGGACGAAAATCGTACGAATTTCGATTATAAAGGCCGCAGCCTCGATTCATACGCCACACGGGTGTCGTGGAATCCGACGGCGAACTGGAGCGCATCGAGCTCCTACGCATTCCTTAAGAGCCCGGAGGGTAACAAGCCCGAGGAATCGATGAAGCGGTTCACCGCGTCGGTTCTTCATGGCCGGAGATTCGGCGCGGAAGGAGCATGGTCGACAACGTTTGTACTCGGTGCGAATCGCCACTCTGGCTCCGACACATGGTCATCCAGCTATCTCGTCGAGACCAACCTGCACCTTGACGGTCCAAACGCTGTTTTCGGCCGGGCGGAGTATTCGCGGAAAAGCGCCGAGGACCTCGTCCTCGGGATCAACGCTCCCGCATCGGAATTCAACGTGGCGGAAGTCACAGGCGGCTATCTCTACGATTTCGATCGCAACGGTACGATCCGTACGGGACTGGGTTTGCGCGCATCGATAAACTTCGTGCCGCAGTCTCTCGAACGTTATTATGGAAGCCGCACTCCGGGCGGGCTCGCGATTTTTCTGCGGTTCAGCCCGCAGATGTCGGGCGGACACGGCGCGCACGAAATGCAGCGCATGAAAGGCATGGATCCGACTGCCCCTGCCATGCCGATGGCTCCAGCGCACTCGATGCCGATGGACACCGGACATGCGATGCCAAAGCACGATATGGGCGCAATGCCCGGCATGAGCGCTATGCCCGGCATGGGCGCCATGAAAGACTCCAGCGCAAAAAAAACGATTTCACCTGCGAACGACTCGATGGCGGCAATGCCTGGTATGAAGCATAATGACGCGAAGCCAGTGCCGGCGCGACCGGATTCGATGCGCATGGCAGACATGCCGGGGATGACGATGCCGGCGGCCAAACCAGGCGTTAAGGCGGCCGCCAGGAAGCCGGCCGCAAAGACACCTGTGGTCAAGAAGCCCGGTGCAAACACACCTGTTGCAAAAAAGCCTGTCACGAAGAAGGTGGTTCCCGCCAAGCCGGTAGCAAAGAAGCCGGTCGCAAAAAAACCCATGTCGATGCCCGGCATGGGCGGAATGAAAATGCCGCCGGACACCGGGCACAGTAGTTTTTTGGAAGAGCATACATGACCAAACGAGGCACACCGCAACAGGATACACTCCGGCTTTCAGGTAAAGGCGCGGGGATGCTGCTTGGAGATCTTGAGCATGCACTCATGGAAGCGGCGTGGCGTATGGATCGTCCGGCAACGGCCCGCGAGATCCACACAAAAGTCGCGAAGACGCGCGACATCGAGCTCATCACGGCCGTAACGGTGTTGAACCGTTTGGTCGAGCCGAAACGTGTCCTGCGTCGCAGAAAAATTGATGATGTGTTTCACTATTCTGCGGTCCTTTCCCGCGCAGAGTTCCTGGAACGTGGGTCGCGACACGTTCTCACGCGTGTCCTGGCACTCGGAACAGAAGCAGTCACCGCGTCATTTGTTGATGTGCTCGCCGAACGTGATCCAGATCAGCTTGCGGAGCTAGGCCGGCTCGTGCGCCGCAAGCTGCGCGAACAAAAAAACCAGGAGTAACATCCATGCGGGGGCATCGTGGAATGACTGCCGGCGTTGATGCTCTGCGTGTGCGCGAACGGGTTCGCCGTCGATTTCTTTTCATCACGGTGTCCGTCCTGGCGCTGGTCGGCATGACCCCTGTTTTCGGCCACCACCTCGCCCCGCGGGTGATCGCGATGGGCGCCGGAAGCGATCACATCTTCGGGATATGCCTCGTCGCACTGCACGAGATTTTCCAACCCGTCCACGATGGATTCCACATCCTGCTCGCGCTCGGCCTCGCGTATGCCGTGCTGGACCGGGGTCGCGCGTGGATCGAGGTCCGACGCACGCTCGGTTCATTGCGGATCGCGCACCCGCTTCAGGGTGACATTTTCTCCATTGCTGCGATCGGCGCGGGTGTTCGCACGCAATCCATTTTCGTAGTTCGCGGCCTGCCTGCGTCCGCATTTACTGCCGGGTGGCTCCGTCCGCGGATTTATGTGTCCGCGCGTCTGGGAACCTTGCTGACTCCTCGCGAGCTCAGTGCCGTAATCGCGCATGAGGCCGCACACGTGCGAGCGCGTGACCCGCTGCGGTTGTCAGCCCTCCGATTTCTAGCCAATTCGATGTTCTACCTTCCAACCTTGCGACGGTTGATTGACGATCTCGCGGATGAAGCCGAGATCTCAGCCGATGACTCGGCGGTGCGGGAGCTGCCTGCACGTGCACTCGACCTTGCCTCGGCTCTCGTAACAGTGGCGGAACAGCACGCGGGAGCGGCACCGGCCGCCGCCGTAGGTTTCCAACGGAGTGACCTGTTGGGCCGCCGCGTTCGTCGACTGGCCGGAGAGCGAACCACGTTCGGAACGCATGTCACGCGCCGGTCGCTGGTCGGTGCCGCAGCTATGCTCCTTCTTGTTTGGGTTTCCGGCCTTATTATGGCGAGTCCCCTCGCCGGCGAGATGGACGGCCGCAGGATCATTGTCGCAGCACGAAGCACAACGGCTCCGCAACATTCGCGTCACTGCGTCCATAAAGGCATGTGGGCGGTTGGACACCTCTTCTGCGAGGGGCACGCTCGTGCGACCGGTATTACATGTCCCCATACCGCGATGTAGACGCTCGACGCGAGGCATCATGAAAACGGAAACATCATGGCGATGTGCGTGAGGCGGCGGCGCGGATGCCAAGGCCCACGACAAGCACAAGTGAAAAGAACCCGTCGGGGTCGCGCGACTCCGACAGGCACTTCCGGCGACACGTTCTCTGTCAGCTTTTCATTGCTGCCAGTTTCGCCTTGAACTCGGCGATCTCTTTCGACTGCTCCAGCCTTATTTTTTCCGCCATCTGCTTTACTGCCGGTTTCGTAGATTTTGGCAGGTAGGCATCGACCATCTTTATCGCTGCTTCGTGGTGCATGATCGTATGCTCATAGAATGCTCGTTCGTACCCCTTGCCAGTCTTACGCGCGAGATCGTCGGCCATTTTCTTCGCCTCCGGCATGAGCATCGGAGCGTAGGCATCTTTATAGTCATTCTCCAGCATTGTCACCATCTGGTCGAGCTCGGCGTCCTGGGACGTATCGATCCTTTTTGCCACCGTCAGGATGTCCGGGACGTCTTTCCGTTCGACCGTCGCATGTACCATTTCGATCATGCCATTATGATGGTCGCTCATCATACGTAGGAAGTCGCGATCAGGATCTCCCGTCATGGCCATCTGCATTCCGTTCATTCCGTCGGATGATGTTGCGGGCTGCGTCGCGGACATAGAGTCCGTCGCTGCCGGAGCCGACGTGTCCGCTGTCTTGTCAGCTCCCGAGTTGCACGCCCACGCGAAAAGCAAAAGGGCGCCAGCCAGTGTGGTCAGGGGCTGGTGCCGGAGTCGCGTCGTACATGTGGACATCATGCTGCGGCTCCCGCCATGCGTTCGCAGGATTCCGCGCACTTCCGGCACGCCTCAGCACACTCGAGCATCATTGGATCCTCCGCGAACGTCCGGCAATCCTTCTCGCACGCCCGGCAGATCACGGCACATACGCGGCAAACATCCCTGTGCTGCTCCGAGTGACGCAACAGGAAGTCCGCCGATGTTGCGCAAATACGCGCACAATCCGCCATCATTGCGATGTGTCCCGGCTCGGCGTGCTTGCCACCCTTCGTCATGCAGTGCGACAGAGTGTGCGTGCAGGTCGCGTAGCACGCCAGACAAGTGTCCGCGCACGCACGCATCCCGTTTTCGTCTTTCATGGCTTCCATCGAGGCCCCCTGGTATCCCGTTCGCGAAGTCGTCCGGAAGGGCAACTTCACATTTCACGGGTCGTATGCGGGCGACGTGCAGGAAACGCGCCACCTTTTACGAGTCATAAAACCGTGCGCCCGTCACTGCAAACGTCTGGAGGACCAGAGGATCGACCCAACTCTCCGCTGTTGAGAGCGCGTTGGGCCTCATAACTCGCGCACCCACCCTGTCCATTGTAAATTCCCGGCCGCCCAGTATTTTATGGCCGGTAAAGTATGTCGCGTTATTCCTCGGCGGAGCCTCCCGATGACCCACTGGTCCGTGCCGTTCTTCGGATATCTCGCCTGGATCGACATCGTCCTGCTCGCGTGGTTCAGCGTGACTATCCTGTCCGTGATCTATGTCGCATACGATGCTTTCACGCGAAATCCCGAGATGAAAGTGATGCGATTCGGATGGGTCCTCGTGACCCTCTATCTCGGACCCGTGGGCATGTTCCTTTATGTCATGTCCTGTCAGGAACCGGTGCCGGGCACACACGAGGATTTCATCAGGCCACTGTGGAAGCAGGGCCTCGGCTCCACCATCCACTGCGTTGCTGGCGACGCAACGGGGATTGTGCTGGCGGCAGCAATTACGGCTGCCCTCGGCCTGCCGATGTGGCTGGACCTGATCGTTGAGTATGTGGGCGGTTTCGCATTCGGGTTGTTGATTTTTCAGGCACTTTTCATGAAAGACATGATGGGCGGATCGTACAAAAAGGCGGTCCGTCACTCGCTGTATGCAGAGTGGGTCTCGATGAACTGTATGATGGCCGCGATGTTTCCCGTCATGGTGCGGCTGATGATGGGGCGGGACATGCGCGCAATGCAGCCGCATCAGCTACTGTTCTGGGGCGTGATGTCGGTCGCCGTCGGCGCCGGCACATTGACTGCCTACCCCGTGAATCTGTGGCTCGTCGCGAAGGGACTTAAGCACGGAATGGGTACCGAACGGGCGCTTGGGCAAGGGGGTCATAGCGTGGCCGCTGAGATGAATCAGACACCGGAAGGTGCATCCGGACGAGCTACGACACTCGCTCCGATGAACCACGGCAGTATGGA
>JBDSPG010000355.1:0-6115 GCA_039912685.1 Longimicrobiales bacterium
ATCCACAGATGAAGGAAAAACCTGGACCAGCGGTTTCGACGGAATGTACGTTCGGAAGAAGAAGTAGGTGCGCAATCGGGAACGGACACGAAACCTAGATCGTCCCCAACCACCGGGACGCGTCCAAGAGTTCGTCCGGATCGATCCAGTGCCCGATCCCGTAGTCCCTCGCCTCGAGCGCCGCGCCCGCGGCAAGGAGCACCCCTCGCCCCTTCACCGCCAGCGAAAATGGAATGCTCGGATCCTGCAGACCGTGGCCCCAGAAAAACCGGATGCCTTTGACGTGCTCCGCAGTGACGCTGACAGTCGACGGCAGGAAACCACTGAAGTTGAGCACGCCGTGCGCGCGGCCTTGATGAACCAGCGCGTACGCGTTCCCCATCGTTCCGCCCTGTGAGAACCCGCCGACCACAACGCGATCGACAGGTGAACCGACGATCGCGGGCAGTTCGTCGATGAGTCCATCGAGCAGCGAGAGGCTATAAGAAAGACTCTCAGCGTCGGGCCGATCGTCACCCATGAAACGATACCACGCACTGCCGGGTCCGTACCCCCACTGAGCAGCGCGGTGCGGCGCTTCCGGAACTACGATATGCCAGCCCGCCGGGAAGTGTCCCTTCAGTCCCTGCACATCCTGCCGGCTCGCGCCGCGCCCATGCATGAGGATGAGCACCCGTACCGGTGCACCCGATGCCGCATCCGATGCTGGCCAGTAGTCGAATACCAGCCGCTCAGTCGAAGTGCCGCTCATTCCGCAGCGACAGGCCGAGCTTCCGCAGCAGCCCCGTCAGATCTCGCTTCTCTTTCGTGCTCAGCGCCGACATGGCGTCCTCGATGACACTCGCATGCGGGGGGAAAATCCGGTCCATCAATTCCGTGCCCTCCGCCGTGAGCGCGGCATATCGTGCCCGCCGGTCCGACGGACACTCCCGTCGCTCGACCAGCTTCTGCTCCGCCAGCCGGTCCACCAGATACGTTACGCCGCCGCTCGACACCAGAACCCGCTTCTGCAGCTCACCCAGCAGCAACGGACCCTTGTGGTACAGCGCATCCAGAATCGCGAACTCACCCACGGACAGGTCGTGCCGCCCGATGTCTGCCTCGGCCACGCGCTGAACCGACGCCTTGGCGCGATTCAGGATCACCCACAGCCGCAGGGCCAGGGCTTCGCCCTCGGTCCGGGGAGGCGCGCTTTCGGCAGGTACTTCAATTGAATATTCCATAATCTCAGTTCTAAGATGCCCCCAAGGGCCCGTCCAGTCAACCATAATTTATTTCAGTACTTGACAAATATTATCTAAGAACTAAATTACTTAGAACTGAAACAAACGAAAGAGGCAAAACATGAGCAGCACCCCAGCCGTAACGACCACAGGCACGTCCACCTGGACGCTCGACGCGTCCCATTCCAGCGTCGCCTTTGCCGTCAGACACATGATGATCGCAAATGTCCGTGGTCATTTCGCGGACTTTACCGGAACCGTCGAGATCGATGGCGACGATTACGTGTCGGCCGAGATTGCCGCGGACATCGACGTGAGCAGCATCACGACGCGCAACAACCAGCGCGACGAGCACCTGCGCTCCGCGGACTTCTTCGATGCGGCTGCATTCCCGAAGATGACGTTCGCGAGCACGAAGGTGGAAGCCGTGACGGGTGAAAGCGTCAAAGTGCATGGGGACCTGACGATTCGCGGCAACACGCGTCCGGTAACAGTGGATGTCACAATCGACGGCCGCGGCATGGATCCGTGGGGTGGCGAGCGCATGTCATTCACGGCGGAGACGAAGATCAGCCGCAGCGCGTTCGGCATGACGTGGAGTCAGGCCATGGAAACAGGCGGCGTCCTTGTCGGGGACGAGATCAGGATCACGATCGAAGGCGAGCTGATCCGTCAGTAACTCAGCGATCACGGAACTCTTTGTGCGGTTCAGGCATCTAAAGCAGCTGACGCGCGAATGCTGCGCGCGGCGGAGGAACCACACGGGAGGTCCGGGATGAAGAGGTTGATGGTCGCAGCAGCAGTAACCTTCGCGCTTGCCGCACCGATGGCGGCAAGCGCTCAGGCGTGGGATTCGCCACTGCTAATGCCGCCGAACATGGCGGAGGAATTCGGAATCTATCTGGTGGACGTGCACGCGGGCGGTGTCGGTGTCATGGGGACCTGGCGTGCGACCGGCTACAATTTCGGTTTACGCGCAGGCGTCGCTGAACGGGACGATGCCGGCATCGGCATATTCGGCGGCATCGATTACATCGGCACAATCAATCGTTCAACGGACGAGTTTCCGCTCGATATCGACTGGGTGTTAGGCGTGGGCGTCGGTATTGGGGACGGTCTGCGCATCAGTGCACCGCTCGGACTCACTGGCGGCCATTCCTTCGTCGGTGAAGGGGCGACATTTACTCCGTACGTCACACCGCGCGTAGTACTGGACGCATTCACCAACAGCGACACGCATGACGGCCTGAGTCTCGGCTTCGCGCTGGACCTGGGTCTCGATCTGAAGTTTGCCAGTAAAATGGGGGGACCACTGGGAGGAACGCTGATTCGATTCGGTGGCACCATCGGTGACCGCAGCGCGGTGGCACTCGGTCTCGTCTTCTAAGACCACGTCGGCCGCTGCCTCAGCGGCCGGCGTCGATTACTTCCCGTACCTTGAGCAGCAGCTGGTTCGGCGAGAACGGCTTCGGAATGAATGCACGGCCCTCGCCCAGCTCGCCCTGACGCATCACCATGTCTTCCGCATAACCGGACATCAGGAGCACGCGCGTCCCGGGATTGGAGATCGCAAGACGATCGGCGAGGTCCGGTCCATCCATTACAGGCATTACGCAATCGCTCAGCACGAGATCGACACCTGTACCGCGTTCAACCAGTCGATCGAGTGCTTCCTGTCCGTTTGCGGCCGTGATGACGGAGTATCCGTGCAGATCGAGAATCCGTTTCGCCAGCTCGCGCACCGACGGCTCATCTTCGACAAGCAGAACCGTCTCCGTCCCACGCACAACGCCGGATGCAGGCGTCTGCGGCGTAGTGTCAACGACGAAATCGCGCGCGGCGACTCGCGGCAGATATAAGGTCACGACGGTGCCGCTGTCGGGTTTCGTCTCGAGCCATACGTGACCACCGCTCTGCTTCACGATGCCGTACACCGTCGACAGCCCGAGGCCCGTTCCCTGACCGGGCTCCTTCGTGGTGTAGAACGGCTCGAACGCATGGTCCGCAACCGCCTCGGCCATGCCTGGGCCATCATCTTCGATCTGCACCATGACATACGGTCCGGCCGGCAATTCACTTGTCGCATTCACGATATCCATTGCGACGTTGCGGTTCGCACTGCGCAGAATAATGCGGCCACCGCGCGGCATGGCGTCACGCGAGTTCACAACGAGATTGACAATGACCTGCTCGAGCTGCGCAGGATCCGCGCGTACGACGCCGATATCGTCAGCGAGGTCCGTCTCCAGCGTGATGTTATCACCGATCAGGCGGCGCAACATCTTGTCCATCTCGAACAGCACGGCGTTGACCTGGAGTACGCGCGGCCGGAGCACCTGCCGTCGGCTGAACGCGAGCAGCTGCGCAGTCAGTGATGTTGCACGAACCGCGGCATCGCGGATTTCCTCGACATCCGCATGGATTGCGGGCGTCACCGTAGTCTGATCGAGCAGGAGGGAAGCGTGTCCCTGAATTGATGTGAGCAGGTTGTTGAAGTCGTGCGCGACACCGCCAGCGAGTCGCCCGATGGCTTCTATTCGGTGGGACCGCTGCAGCATTTCTTCACTTTCACGCAGTGCGGCTTCCGTATTACGACGATCCGTTACATCACGCGCGTTCACGACAATGCCTTCTACGCCTACGGTTGCGAGCTGGTTGCGCATGGTGATCTCGATCGTGCGCCAGCCGCCGCCCGCATGGCGAATGCGCAGTTCGTGCGTGATCACGCTGCCATGATCCTCCAGCAGCAGCTCCGCGAACCGCGAACGGACATTGGCGCGATCATCGGGATGAACGACCGACACGGCCTCGAGCTCAGCCCAGCGCTCGGCCGGGTAGCCCAGCTCACGCGCCACGGAAGGACTCACGTAGCGCACCGTTTCATCTGCGTTCACGACTGCGATCATGTCCGCGGAGTTCTCGATCAGCGATCGGAAGTACTCCTCGCTCCTGCGCAGTGCATCTTCCGCGCGGCGTCTGTCCGTGACATCCGTCAGCACACCCGTGGCGCCGTCGATCTCACCGGCCGTAGTGAGGCTAACCTGGAAACGCGACTCCATCCAACGATAGGAATCGCCCCGCGTGCGCCAGCGACCCTCGTGACGGTAGTACGTGTTGTTGCGCTGCACGAGGCTTATGAAGCTCGCGCGCACTTCCTCACGTTCATCCGGATGCAGGTAGTCCCAGAATGGGCGGCCGATCGTGTCCTGAATTCCATGCCCTGTGATCGTCATCCACGCCGAATTCACAAACGTCCAGCGGCCCTCGCTATCGGTGGTGAATACGACCTGCTGAATGGTCTCGATGACGTTGCGGTAACGCGCTTCGCTCGCGGCCAGCGCGACCTTGCCTTCGCGTTCCTTTGCGCGCACTTCGTCCGCCAGCTGTTTCTGTCGCATCTGCGTGTTCATAATGCGGTCGCGTTCAACCAGCAGATCGGCGAGTGCATTGCGAAACGAGCTGGGGTCCGTGGAGGGGATGTAGTGGCCGTCGACGCGTACGGCGAGCAGTTCGGGCGGGATGGATCCGTTGATTGCGGCGCGGGGCACGCCGACAATGCGCGTCGTCTCGGATGTCATGCGCACCTCGCCGATCAGGTCGGTCAGAGCAGCGCCCGCCTGTTCCAGCTCGATGAAGACCACGTCGTGCTCCGCCTGCAGCGCCTGCACTGCGTCTGCCATGCTCTTTGCTTCGACGACGAGGAATCGCTCCGACTCGAGCCAGCGCGCGAGCCGGGTGCGTTCCCCTGTGTCGCCGACAATCACGCAGGTTGAACGACCGGTGCCGATCGGTTCGATCGCACTGCGCACATCGATCCGCATCTGGTTAAGCTGCTGTTGCGCGAGTGCGAGCTCCCGCTCCGCATTCTGCAGTTCCGCCTGTGATTCTCCATCGACCTCGCGATTCCACACGCGTACTCGGTCGCGCCCTGCACGCTTGGCGAGCAGCAGCGCATCTTCCGCACTCGACAGAATGTGTTTCGGCGTGTCGACGCCCGGCCGATACACGGCAATGCCCACACTGACCGTGGGCAATGTGACCGTGCTCTCTGCAGCCCGCAGCCGCTCCTGGATGCGCGCTGCGAACGTAAGCGCACCGTCTTCGTCACACGTGCCGAGGATGCAGATAAATTCCTCCGGCCCGTAACGAGCCGACACGTTCATGCGGCGCGTGGTCTGGCGCAGCAGATTCGCAAACCCACGCAGCACACCATCACCGGCGGCACGGCCGTGCGTCGCATTGAATTCGTGGAAGTTGTCGAAATCGAAGAGTACGATAGCGAGCAGCCTGCCTCGTTCGGCGGCGGCGAACTCCTGCTCGAGATGGACCTCGGCGTAACGGCGGTTCGGCAGCTCGGTCAGCGGATCGCGTAGTGCGACCGCGCCGGCGGCGGCATCGAAGTTCTTGCGGGAAACGCGTTCGGCGAGCCATCCGATGCCGAGCGTGATGCCGATGTAGAATGTGACGACACCCCATAGCAGTCGCGGTACGGTGTGACCGAGCGCCTGTGTCGCGTAGTATGTGACAGACAGAATCGCCATGCCGAACGCGAGCATGGTGGCCGCGCCGCGCCAGCCGCGATGGTACGCAAGCAGGAATGCGGGAATGAGGGCAAGCAGCCACAGCAGAGCCTCGTAATCCGACCACCCTTCCGGAAACAGAAACGCGCCGGCCACTGGAATGGCGACGGCGGGAAGGGATATGAGAATTGCGCGCAGCTCGCCTGCGCTCGATGACTGAGCCCGCGCGTTCTGGTCGCTGTTCGCTCTCTGCGGCAAGAGCAGCTCTCCGACTGGGTGGATCATGGAGCGGCGTGGACAGCGCGCCTGGCATGAAGATCGGCCGTCACAGCCCCAGGCACAAGCGCCCGTCCCGGCGGACGTAGTGCCCGA
>JBDSPG010000007.1:0-2605 GCA_039912685.1 Longimicrobiales bacterium
ACTGCGTCCGTAACGAATCGCGAGGCCTCGGATTCGCGCGCGGTCCACGATGAGCTGCGCTGCCCTCTGTGTCAGTTTGCTGGAAATCATGCGGGACCCCTGCCGACAATCGAGATCTCTCTCGAAGCCGTCGTCCGGGCTGTCCGCACTCCGCAGGAACCAACTTTCTTCGCGCTTGCCCGGCCGCACACAGGCCCCTCCTCCAGAGCACCGCCAGTCCTTCATTCGTGAGTTTCACGCCTGCGCGAGCGGGCGACTGCCGCGTTGCACGCATGCGCGCAGACATGAACACGAAATCGGGGAAATTCCCAGGTTACAGCCGGCCGATGGCCGGCGGCCCATGCTCGGAGAACATCAACGATGAGTTGGATTCGCCTTACGACGGCGCTAGGCGCCGTCCTCGCGCTCAGCAGCACGCTACAGGCTCAAACGGACACGGTCGCGGCCCCGCCGCAGGTGCAACTGCGTGCGCCGGGCGCATACATGAACGTCAGCTTCGTCGGGCTCCTGGATGCAGCGTGGTCCACGGAGTCGCGCGTGCGCAGCCTCTGGGTCGGTGATCACGACCCGAGAGTGCGGGGCTTCACGATTCCGAACGGCGAGTTCGTGCTCGACGGCGCCGTCGATCCCTACTTCCAGGGGTTCGCGAACATCGTGTACAAGCTCGATGAAAACGGGGAGACCGGCGTCGAGTTGGAGGAGATGTATGCGCTGACGACATCACTTCCACACAATCTGCAGCTGAAGGCCGGTCAGTTTTTTGCCGAGTTCGGAAGGCAAAACCCGCAGCACCCTCATTCATGGGCGTTCGGGGATCAGCCGCTGGTCCTGAACCGCGTGTTCGGCGGTGAAAACCTGCGCAGTCAGGGTGTGCGTGCATCGTGGCTGGCGCCGACGCCGTTCTATACGGAGGTCATGCTGGGAGTCATGAATGCAACCGGTGAGACGGCATTCAGCTTCCGGTCCGAAGAGTCGGCGGAAATCCATGGCGGAATTCCAGTCGACAGCGCGGTCGCCACTGCAGCTGACCTGCTGTTCGTGCCGCGTATCGCATCGTCATTCGACCTGAGTGATACGCAGACGCTCCTGTTCGGCGTTTCCGGTGCGTTCGGTCCGAACAATTCCGGCACGGATTCGGACACGCGGATCATGGGTGTCGATGTTTACTGGAAGTGGAAGTCACCGCGTGCGGAGAAGGGGTTCCCATTCGTTTCGCTACAGGGCGAAGCGATGGCGCGCAGTTACCAGGCGGGACCGCGCGTCGCGGAAGAAGATGGTGTGACAGCCCTGTCCGCCGAGACGCTGAAAGACGCTGGCGCGTATGGCCAGGTCCTGTGGGGAATCAAGCCGCTGATCGTGGCCGCATTGCGCGGGGAGTTCGTGAATGCGGACGCGTCAGCGTTTACGGCCGAGTCACGGGCCGACCGATATCGTATTTCCACGAACATGACCTGGTATCCTACGGAGTTCTCGAAATTCCGTCTGCAATACAATTACGACCACCGACAGTTGCTCGGTGTGGACCATTCACTGATGGCGCAGCTCGAGTTTCTGCTCGGCGCGCACGCAGCACATAAATTTTAGCATTGGAAGGTGAATCAAATGACGAGCATATCATTGTTCAATCTGGCAGCGGCCGCGTGGATCGCAGCGAGCGGCGGTGCGCCGGCGAAGAAGCTGAATGTCGTGGCCACCACGCCGGACCTCGCGTCGATCGCGGTGGCGATCGGTGGTGATGCCATCGTCGTAAAGGCACTGGCAAAACCGACCGAGGACGCGCACTTCGTGGATGCGAAGCCGAGCAGCATCGTGACACTGAACCGCGCAGATGTCCTGATCGAGGGCGGTGCCGAACTGGAACTGGGCTGGCTGCCGGCACTGCTGCAGAGCGCGCGCAATCCGAAGATCGCTGCGGGCGCGCCGGGCCGTATTTCGGCATCGCAGGGCGTTCGCCTGCTCGAGATTCCCACCAGCTTCGATCGCTCGAAGGGCGATGTTCATTCAATGGGGAATCCGCATTTCCTCATCGATCCGGTGAACGTGAAGATCATTGCAGCCAACATTGCCAATCATTTCTCGCAGGTGGATCCGGCGAATGCGGCGTTGTACAAGGCGAACCTGCAGAAATTCCAGACGCGCATCGATGCCAAGCTCGTGGAATGGCAGAAGCAGATGGCGCCATTCGCCGGTGCGAAGATCGTGACGTACCACAAAGACTTCGTGTATCTCGCGGAGCGCTTCAAGCTGAATGTCGTGGAGACACTCGAGCCGAAGCCCGGCATTGCGCCGTCACCCTCGCACCTCGCGCGGGTGATCTCGACCATGAAGGCGAACAAGACCAAGGTGATCCTCGTGCAGCCGTTCCAGAACCGGAAGACTGCAGAGACCGTCGCGCGCCAGACCGGCGGCGTCATCCTTGACCTCGCGCAACAGCCGGGCGCAGCCAAGGGAACGGATACATACTTCGATCTGATGGATCACATTGTCGGCACCATTGCCGCCGCGCTGAAATAGGGAGCCGCGAAAATGGACCTTCAGATTGTATGGCAGGTGATGAAATGGCCGCTCGCGGCCTGTCTAATCCTGCCGCCATTGCTGGTATACC
>JBDSPG010000110.1:0-7438 GCA_039912685.1 Longimicrobiales bacterium
ATCCAACTCGCTGTTCCTGAATCAACCAGGCCTCCTCGGCCACATGTATGTTCCTGATGCGGATACCATCCCGCTCTGGGTCGAGCTCATGGCGTACTCCGCCATTTCGCTCGGCACACTCTTCGGCGGCTGGCGCATCGTCAACACAATGGGCTCGAAGATCACGAAGCTGCGGCCCATTGGCGGATTCTGTGCTGAGACGAGTGGCGCCATCAGCATCATGATCGCGACGAGGTTCGGCATTCCCGTCAGCACTACGCATACCATCACCGGCGCGATCATCGGTGTCGGTACCACCCAGGGCCTTCACGCCGTACGCTGGGGTCTCGCGCGCAACATCTTATGGGCGTGGGTTCTCACCATTCCCGCGGCGGGGATTATGGCTTCGCTATGTTACCTCGGCCTGCAGTTCTTCTCGCCATAAACCGCACGACGCAAGCGATGACCCCACAGGTTTTCGGCCACAAGAAGAATGCAGACACTAGAAAAGCGCTCCGCTTCTTCGCGGAACGCCGGATCACCGTTCACTTCGTGGATCTGACGGAACGCGCAGCGTCGCCCGGTGAGCTCAAGCGGTTTGCCCAGAAATTCGGGACGCAGGCTCTCGTGGACCGCTCATCGAAGCGATTCCTCGAGCAGGGCCTTGCTCACGCGCAACTGAGCGATGAGCGGTGGTTGCAGAAGCTGGTGGATGATCCTCTGCTGCTCACACAGCCGCTCGTCCGCACGGACCACGGACTGACGATTGGACTCATGGAAACGGAATGGCGGGCGTGGACCGGAAAGTAGAACGCCACAAACGCAGACGGCGCACGGACCCGCGGGAAGCAGGCTCGATCGAGAAGATCCGTCATCTCCTCGGCGACCCCGCGCGGCAGCTGCAGCTCTCACTCCTGCTGCTCGCAGGACTGACTGCGGGCGGCACGCTTGGGTATCAGCTGCTCACGAATGGCAGTCTCGTCGACTCACTGTACATGACGGTCAATACACTGACCACGACGGGCTTCCGTGAGTCCGTACCCCTCGACACCGCCGGACAGTTATTCACGATCGTTTTGCTCATAGTCGGCGTGGGTGTGGCCGCGTGGGCCATCACCAACGCCATCGAAGTCATGCTCGGCCAGACATTCTGGGTATCCGTGCAGCGACGCCGAATGAGGGAGCTCCTGATGGATCTGCGTGAGCACTACATCGTCTGCGGCTATGGCCGTCTCGGCCGACAGATCGTTCGCGACCTGCAGGCCCGGGGCGAGCGGTATCTCGTAATCGAGAGATCACCTGAGCAGGAGGAATCTCTGCTCGAGCTGCACATACCTCACGTCATCGGTGATGCAACGCACGATGACATTCTCGAGCGCGCAGGCGTCGCTCGCGCGAAGGGTCTCGTCTCCGCACTCGATGAGGACGGCGCCAACGTGCTCACCGTGTTGTCCGCGCGCGAGCTGAACCCGGACCTCCTTATCGTAGCACGCGCAAACTCCGAAACGATCGAAGCAAAGCTGCGGCGCGCTGGTGCGGACCGGATGGTGACGCCGGAGGCAATTGGCGGACATCGCCTCGCACTCGCACTCCTTCGGCCAGCGGTCCATGACCTGTTCAGCAGCATCTTCAACCCCGGGGAAGCGCCCGACATCGATGTCGGCCAGCTCACCATCGCCCAGAACTCCGCATTCGACGGCCGCACGCTCGCTGACTGCGACCTCGGCGCCGAGGACAACCTCACCGTTCTCGCGATACGGTCGCACGGTGGCGAGTTCAGTCTCACGCCATCGCGTGATCGACGCATTGCAGCGGGTGATGTCATGATCGTCATTGGTCCGGCCAGCGCCGTGTACAAACTCGAAGCCCTGCACACGGAGTAGTCTGTGCGCCCACTGGAAAACATTTTTGTCGTAGATTTGTCGCAGAACCTCGCCGGTCCGTACTGCACGCAGACACTGGGGGATCTCGGCGCGGAAGTACTGAAGGTCGAGCCGCCCGCCGGCGACCCTGCGCGCACCTGGGGGCCGCCGTTCGTCGCCGGAGACAGTCCGTTGTTTCTCTCTGCAAACCGCAACAAGCAGGGAATTACGCTCGATCTGAAGCGCGAGGAGGATCGCACAATTCTGCATGAGCATCTTTCTCGCGCCGATATTTTCCTGCACTCGTATCGCGCCGGCGTGATCGAACGCCTCGGTTTCGGTGTCGAGGAAATGCGCGCGCGCTATCCGCGCCTTATCTATTGCACAGTGAGCGCGTACGGCACACACGGTCCGCTACACGATCAGCCCGGCTTCGATCCGCTCATGCAGGCGCGCTCGGGTCTTATATCGGTGACCGGACAGCCCGGTCATACGGCGCGCATCGGCACATCGATCGTAGACATGGGGACGGGCCTGTGGGCCACAATCGGCATCCTCGCCGCACTGCGCGAACGCGATGTAACGGGAGAGGGTGCGCACGTCGGTGCTGCGCTGTTCGACACCGCAATCGCGTGGAATGCGTATCACATCATGAATTATATGGCGAGCGGCGTCGTGCCCGGGCCGGTCGGCACGGCGTTCCCCACGATCGTGCCGTACGATACGTTTCCGACGAGCGATGGCCGGCTACTGATTGCAGCCGCGAATGATGGGTTGTTTGCGCGGTTGTGCCGCGCACTCGAGCTGCATGACCTGCTCGCGGATCCGCGAGCTGCAACAAATTCCGAACGACTCGCGGCGAAGGCCTTCGTGTATGAACAGCTGAACGCAGCCACGCAGCGACATACCATGGCTGAGCTCGAAGCAAAACTGCAGACTGCAGGGGTGCCGTGCGCGCCCGTTCTCGACGTCGCTCAGGTTGTTGTCGAGCCGCAGACCATCGCGACGCAGATGCTACAGAAGATGGATCTGCCGGGAGCTCCGGGCACCACGCTCGTCGCAGCGCCCATCAAGCTGAATGGTGTGAGACCGGGGATTGGATCAGCACCGCCGCGAAGGACGACGCGCCAATAAAAAACTGCCACCGCGAGAAGCACTCTCGCGGTGGCAGAAGTACAGATCGATCAGGTAAGGCCGGTCAGACTCTCTTGTTCGTAACCGGTTCAGCCCGCACAATCAGCATCAGCGCCATCAGCCCACTCAGCAGGACCGTGCCGTACAGCAGCGACCCGAGAAGACCAGGTCCCGGTGAGATCGACGCGGTCCTCGCCACCACCGGCTTCGCAGCTACAGCTGTTGCTTCCGCTTTGGCTGCACTCTCTATCGCAACGGCCGCTTCCGCCGCTGCTTCCGCTTCCGCCGTAATCTGTGCTTCTGCATACAGACCGTAGGTGTCCGGGAACACCGCAATGTGGTAATGCGCAGGCCGCCTCTCGCGAGTCACATCCAGCAGGTTCGAGCGCTCCATCGACAACAGCGTGTTTTCCAGCCATTGACGGCAGGACGAACTCGTCGGCACGCGCAGGTCCACCGCCATGCCCGTCGGGTGCACCGACAGATCCGATGCGTTGCGTGGCTGCTCGTTCAACGGACGCGTCAGGCTCGTTATTACCAGCTTCTCGCCGCACGACTCGTGATACTGGGACGCAAGCCGCTCCACGAATGTCTTGAGCACCGGTCGCGCTGCCGGGTGCGACACACGAGACAGCTGATAGTCCCCATTCCCGAACATCGGAGTCAGGCGACCGTCATCAACCATATCGCGAACGTCACGGCTCGTCCGCAAAAACGAAAAATCGTTCTTGCGCGCGACCTGATTCTGACGTTCCATCGACCCGTGTGACCCGGCCAGTGACGTGCTCTCCACCGAACGAGCGCTGGACGCCCACACAGGACCCAACATCGTCATGGTCAGACCTACGGCGATTCCCAGACTGCGACGCATTCCTTGCTCCTGCCTCGGACTATTCTTGGAAGTGCTTAATCTACAATGGTTTATGCAAAAAACGCACTAGCGTTCCACGCGCGGGGCATAATCTCGAAAAAAATGAGGCCGCACGCGGAAAATTGGGTCCGCGTGCGGGCTTCTCGTACCGAAATTGGCGTACGTCAGAGCGGGCGGTGCTGATACCTATGTTCATGAATCCGCAACCTTTTACCGGGTCGGGTGTCCCCTCATTCTATGTCGCTCGCCCTGGCGATGATCCGGCCGACCAAGCCGTAATCGATCGCCTGCTGCGCCGAGAGCCAGAAGTTCCGGCGGGTATCATCGGCGATACGCTCGACGGTCTGGCCGGTACGCTCGGCGAACAACTCGTTGAGCCGCTGGCGCATGTTGAGGAGCTCACGCGCCTCGATCTCCATGTCCGCCGCGCTGCCGCGCATGCCGCCCGCAGGCTGATGCAGGAGATAGCGTGTGTGCGGAAGGGACATCCGTCGCTCCCGCGGCACCGCCACATAGATGAGAGCGCCGGCACTCGCGACCCAGCCCGTACCGATCATGCGGACGGGTGACTCCACGTACTGGACGACGTCGTGAATCGTATCGCCCGATTCCACGTGACCGCCCTGGGAGTTGATGAAGATCGTGATCGGATCATGGGACACGCTGTCCATGGCGAGCAGTTGGCCGATGACGTTCGCGGCCAGCTTCTGGTTGATCTCACCGCTGATGATCAGCGTGCGCTTCTTGAAGAGGAGATTCCGCGCATCTTCCGTGATCGCACTCGGCGTCACGGTTGGCGTCGACTGCGGGTCCGGACGACCTTCCTCCTCGTCCTCGCCGTCTTCCTCGTCGTTCCACGTAAAAGGGGGCAGAAGCGACTTCATTTCTTCCGGATCGTGCATGGGTACGCCTCGAACTGCTGGGGTGCTCGCGCCGATGGGTTCGGCTCATTGTGCAGGCCTCATGCCCGCCGTGGTGCGAATTGTGATCTGACCGGCGACTCCAGGCAAGCCGTTGCGCGGAACGCGCCGCTCGCACGGCTGGTACCAACTGGCACCGGGGTGTTTGCGTGATCCGCCGCATGCCCGGTAGAATCACCGCTATCAAACAATCAAAACCAGCACCGAACCCTCAGTCCCGAGGCTTTATGTTTACTGCACGCACGACGGCGCGAACACTGGCGCCAGTCCTGCTGGTCGCGACAGCCCTCGCCGCAGGGAGCACTACGCTCCACGCGCAGAAGGCAAAACTGAATCAGTACGGATATCCGGAGAAGCTCAAACCGAAGGCAACGACAGCGGCGATTACACCCGCCGAGCTTATGACCCGCCTCTACATTTTTGCTGATGACTCGATGATGGGCCGCGATGCGGGCCGTGTCGGCAACACCAAGGGCACGGACTATCTGGCCCGTGAGCTCAAGCGTCTCGGCATCGAGCCCGCCGGCGACAACGGTACGTACTTCCAGACGCTGCCCGGCGTGGGCCTTTATTCCATCACGCCGTCCACATTCTCGGTGGATGGACGTGTACTGATGTGGGCGACGGACTACGTCATCGCGCCGAATCAGATCGCAGCGAGTTCGCTGAGCGGTGCGGAAGTCATTTATGGCGGTGTTATGGGCGATACGCTCAACGAGCTGAAGCCTGGCCAAGCCGCGGGAAAGATCGTGGTGGTACGGCCTGCCGCCGCCGGCGCAGGCCGTGCGGGCGGCGCGCGTGCGGGTCAGCCGCCGCGCCCCAACCCGCTCGCGGGTGCGTTGGGCGTGGTCAATGTGAATCTGGACGGCGTTGCGGCGGATGCCATTGAGCGCATGACGAAGCCGGCAAACCGCGAGGTGGCGACAGTACGGGGTGTGCCGCAGACCAACATTGTCATGCGTGTCACGACGGCGGGTGCCACAACGATCTTTGGCAAACCGCTCACCGATGTCCCGGTCGGAACCGTCGCGGGCAAAGCGAACGCGCAGATCAACTACGTTTTCGAGCCGCGTCCGGAGTGGGCGAGGAATGTGGTTGGCATCATTCGTGGCAGTGATCCGAAACTCCGCGGGCAATACGTCGCCATTGGTGCGCACAACGACCATGTCGGGTTTGGCGCGAAGGTAGATCACGACTCGGCGTTCGCTATGCGCCACGCACGAATGAAGATGACGATTCGTAATCAGGACACGATCCGCGCACTGACACCAGAGGAAGTCGCGAGTATCAAGATCAACGTGGACAGCCTGCACAAGATCCGGCCGGCCCGCATCGATTCGATCAATAACGGCGCTGACGATGACGGCTCAGGCTCGATGGCGGTCCTCGAGATTGCGGAAGCGTTCTCAAAGGCAGCCGTCAAGCCGAAGCGTTCCATTCTCTTCGTGTGGCACACGGGGGAGGAGGACGGTCTCGTAGGTTCCGCGTACTACGCCACGCACACGACGGTCCCCAAGGATTCGATTGTTGCACAGATCAACATCGATATGATTGGTCGAGGGCGTGCGGAAGACTTACCAGGCGGCGGTCCCGATTACCTCGGCGTCGTCGGTCGCAATATGCTTTCTGCAGAGCTCGGTACGATGGTCGAAAGTGTGAACAAGAAGCAGAGAAGCCCGCTCCGTCTCGACGACCGCTACGACCAGAACGTCACGTCCACCCTAGGCGGATCATACAACAACATCTACGGCCGCAGCGATCACTACAATTACGCCCTGCAGGGAATTCCGATTGCGTTCTTCTTCACCGGCCTGCATGGTGATTACCATCAGACGACGGATGAACCGCAGTACATCGACTATCCGCACTACGCGCGGATCACGAACTACATTAGGGATCTCATCGTCGAGATCGGCAACAACCCGAAGCGCCCCGCACTGACAAAGCCGGTTTCGTAACAGAAGGTTCGACTGTAAACAGAAACCGCCGCTGCGCAATTGTCGCGCAGCGGCGGTTTCGTGCTATGTGACGTCAGTGCCGATCAGGTCGCCGGGTTCTTTTCCTCGGGACGCAGTTCGGAACCCGCAACAGGGATCACGCTGATGTGACCGTCCGTCTCGAGGAGCGCCCACTTTACCTGCTCGATCGACTCGATTCCAACGCGGCGCATCGCCGCGAAAATTTCATCACTCGATACCCGCTCAATATCCATGTTGCGACGCACCAATTGACCATCCGCAACCAGCACGGCCGGCGTTCCGCCAAGCGCGGTTTCAACTTTCTTGAAGCGATAGCTCAACATGGACGTCACGAATGAGCACAGCATCAGCGTACTGGTTGCAATGATGCCCGTGGTAATGGAGAAGTCATCGCCTACCATCGCCTGCTGAAGGGTTGCCGACACCAGCAGCAGCAGGATGACCTCCTGCGCCGACAGCTGCGCAAACTGCCGCTTGCCAAGCCCGCGCATGGCCAGCAGCAGAAACGTATAGATGATCGTGACGCGTATGACGATCCACATGGCGTTACGGCAGAATCAGGGTGGAGAGTGGGACACGCACGGTATCCCCATGCATGCTGAGCGTCACGCTGCCTTGGTGTCTGCCGGCTTGAACCCCGCGCGCCGATACATGAACCTCACGCATGCCGCCTGCCGGAATGTCCGAGAGACT
>JBDSPG010000181.1:0-3134 GCA_039912685.1 Longimicrobiales bacterium
GCTCAGCGCGAGAAACTTCGACGCACGGTCATAGTCCGCTGTGGTGACGCGCTTCTCTTGTGCCGCGGCGGGTAGTACGCCAGAGAGTGAGGCCAGCAGTACGGCGCAATGAAGCGATCGCTTCGATCTCGTAGGCATCTGACTCTCCGACAGTGAGCGCGTGTCCGGTGTTGCGGGAGGAGATGGATATATTGAGGCGCAGAGGTGAGGGCAGCAACCCGCGGGGCAGCTGGTGCGGATTCCGCAGAGGCGGCAGGGTGCGGTTTCTCTCGAACCGCACTACGGAAATATTCGGGCGGGAGCCTTAACATCATATGCCGTCGATGTCAGACTGCCGGTAATGCTGGCTTCCGCGAAGCCCTTCACCACGGACTTCCCTTCCAACTCGACGCTCGTCGTCATGGTCTCCCTGCCGGCGTCGGTGCGTACGATCTGCACAGCACCCGTCGCCTTCAGAGAAAGCGTAGAGCCTTGGCCAGAGACCGATTTTTCGACTTCGACCTTGAGGTCCAAGACCGTTTTCGTCCTGAACACACGTGTGCGTGCGGCACTGAACGGGCCCGCGCTGCCGCCGTACTTCACGCCCTCGCAGTCGAGCTTGAATTCCACACCGATGTCGAACGTCCCGTCCTTTGCTGCTATTTCGATGGGGTGGTCTTTGAACGGGCAGGGCACCCGTGGTGGCGGTGCGAGCTCGGGCGTCTTCGATTCGCCGGCTGCGGCAGGCGGTGGCGGTGCCGGCTGACCCGGGCAATGCGTGCTGCTCTCGGTACCACCCATGGCGATACCGAGCGCCATCGCCAGACGAAGCGCATCCTCCTGCATGAGAAGCCCCTGATAATTCGCAACAACGATTGCATCGCGCGTCGCAACAGCGACTTCGTAAAAGTCCGGATCCTGGATCTTTCTGATCCAACTCGCCTGCGCCTTGTAATACCGTGCGAGTGCAGTATTGACATCATCGAACAGCGTAGCGTTTGCAGGCTTGATGATCATCCACTGCGCCGTCAGCAGCGAATGCGCATCCTGGCATCCCTTTCTCACCGATGCCGCGAATGCTGCGGCTGCCGCAGGGATGTCGGATGCGGATTGCGAGCTCGACGGAGGCACGAACTGCTGGGCGCTGTTGAGCTTTTCGAGACCAGGATTGACGGCGTCATTGAAATTTTTCAACGCCTTCCGTACCTCACTCTGCAGCCATGCGTCGTTGAGCGCACGCGCGTAATCGGTGCTCTGCTCTTCCATCTCCGTGACGCCGGGTGTGTATGATGTGGGAAACGCTTTTCCACTAATGTTGTTGGCGGCTTGTGTCACGCGCGACATCGAGCGCTTCAGCTGCTCGGAAAACCATTCCGCATACTTCTGACGCGTCAGTCGCGCCGCGACCATTGCATCGGGGCTTTCCCAGTTGGGTGACGGCGCGAATTCGACGTCGACACCGGTCGGCCTGCCGCCACCGGTTTCCTCCGCCGAGGGCGCCGACGATGAGGACATCGGCGCCTCCACCGGACGCGGTGGCGGAATCACCTCACCCTCGGCGTCAACGGGAGGCGGCATTGTCGCCACCTTGCGCTCATATGTGATGCCGCCCGCTCTCGCGAAATACGGGAACGCACTCTTCGGATCGCCCTTCTGCATCCAATACACGCCCATGCCGAGCAGCGCTTCGCCTGCATCTGGGTCCGCGCGCAGTGCGGCGTCGAGAAATGGTTTTGCGCGATTCGTTGCGCGCGTCACGAGCGCGCAGTTTGCGAGAGTCACGAGGATCGACACTGTGCCGGGTGCGGCATCGTTTGCGTACCGCAGTATCTCGACGGCCGCTGCGGGGCCATCCTTCGAGTAGAGCAACGCGCCGTAATTGCCGACTGACAAACCGTTTTTCGGATTGCGACGTACGGCGTCTGCGGCAAACAGTAGAGCGAGGTTGTCATAACCGGCAGCAACGTATGTCGCGGAACGGATATGCTCGGCCGCATCACCATTCGGGAGTTTCGCGAATTTCTCGAAGTCACGCTCGATCTGGGCGCGCTGGACCAGTGTGAAGCCTCGCAGAATCGACGTGGCGAGGGAGTCCGCGCGCGCGGCAATGACAGCCTGAGCTAGCAGCGGTGTATCCCAGCCCACACTGGGTCCGATGGTCTGTGCATCGAGATGGCCGGCCAGGAGCGTGGCCGCAACAGTAGCGGTGAGAATCGCCGGATGACGTCGCATGAAGGTCATGTTGTTCCCGATCGTCCGTGGAGAGTTCGATGGACGCTCAGAGTACGGAGCGGGTGTTACATCGGTGTTACGGCGGTGTCGCTTACAGTCCGTAGGTTACCGCGTAAGTCGAGCGGACAGGTTCACCGGCGCGATTGCGAGCGGGCCGGAAGCGCCAGCCCAGCGCAGTTTTGCGCAGCGTCGCGTCGTACTTCCTGTCGCCAGTGGACTGCTTCAACTGCGCATCCAGAACTTTGCCGGTCTCGTCGATGCTGAACACAACCGTCACCGAATCGCCGCGCAGAGATTTCGGCGGCGACGGCGGCAGCTGAAGCGCGGTCGCGCTGGGCGGAATGATGCCATCCGGAGAAGTGCCACCACCGCCGCCCCCACCTGAACCCGGGCCATTCCCGAGTCCCGTGCCGGGGCCGAGACCACCGCCAGAACCACCACCGGCGCCGCCGCCGGACCCAGCCGAACCAGCTCCCGCGGCGCCACCGGCTCCTCCCGTCGAGGATGTCGGCGCTGGGGGCGCAGCGGGCGTCGGAGTGGGTGCCGCTTTCGCCGTATCCCGCGGTGGCGGGATCACTGGATCCGGCACGGGCTCCACGGGAACCGTGACGGGATCAGGTACTGGAGGTGTGAGAACGGGCGGCGGCGGCTGCTCGGGCGGCCCGGACAGCGAGATCAGGGTCGGCTGATTCCCGCCGTTGCCGCCACCGCCACCACCGAGCTCGCCTTCGAGAAGAAGCGATTCCACGAGCTTGCTCTGCCACAGGAAGAAAACCAGGAGAGCAATGTGGAACACAAAAGAAGCCACCACGGACCAGAAACGCTCGCGCGGATTATCGTTGCGAGGGATTCCGACCCGTGGTGGCGTAATCGGCATTTGCGTCAGCCGTGTGCTTTCGTCGGAGTCGCGCCGGACGTGGTAT
>JBDSPG010000194.1:0-3723 GCA_039912685.1 Longimicrobiales bacterium
AGAACCCTCGATCGACGATGCGGTTCGCGTCGCTTTGGAGCAGGGCGCGACGCGCATCATTGGCCTGCCGGTCTATCCACTGTGCGGACCGACGACCACGGTTGCAGCACTTGCGGCGCTCGCGGCCGCTGTCGAACAGCAATCACTGAGCGCGGCCGTGTGGGAGGTCTCGGGATGGCATCGTCATCCGGCGTACATCGAGTTCCGCGCACAGCTTATCCGTGAGACTGCAGCACACGCAGGGATCAGCCTCGATGATCCTCGCGTGCACCTTGTCTTCTCCGCGCACGGCACACCGTTGAAGTATCTGCGCGAAGGAAGCCGGTATGAAGAATATGTTGTCGATTGCTGCAAGGCCGTTGCGACAGCGGCCGGTGCGAGCACGTACACGATCGGCTACCAGAATCACAGCAACCGCCCGCTCGAATGGACGCAGCCTGCGGTCGACAGTGTGATCGATGGGATCGACGCCGACCATGTTGTCGTGGATGCGGTGAGCTTCATGCACGAGCAGTCGGAGACGCTGGCAGAGCTCGACCACGAGCTGCGCGAGCATGCTGAAAAACGGAGCCTCGCGTTCCACCGCGTACCGATCGACCACGACGCACCGGCGTTCATCAGCGTTCTCGCCGACCTGGTCAGCCCATTCCTCGAACGCAATGTCGATGTGTTGTCGACATCACCGTTGCAGCCGTGTCAGTGCCGCTGCACGCCCGGGACTTACTGTTTGAACGCGGGAGCTCGCACCCGGACGAGCTGAGAATCCGCGCCTACGCGAGGCGCGCCGCGAGACGTTGTGCAGCTGCGATTCTCCCCGGAACACCGGGCCGCCCTTCCCAGTTGGTGCAGAAATGAATGCCATCGATCGCAGGGAGGTTTTGCAACGCCGACCAGCTTCGATCCCACGCCGGCATCGCCGCGCGTGTCACTGATAGCGTGCGCGCGCTTGCGCCCGTCACCCGCTGGAACTCGTCGCAGGCGACGCCCGCAATTCTGTCGTCCGTCCACGACACAACCTCAGCGTGCTGCGCACCACCGAGATAGGAAGTATATACGCCGGTGCGTTCGAACATGGCGTGATTGAACGTCACGCCGCGGGTGAACATCTCTTCCGCAAAGGAAACCTGGAATCCGAAGCCACGCTTCACTTCGTCCATCGAGTGCATGTGCACAATCGCGAGCGGGTTGTAGCGCAGCGATGCAATGGCCAGCGACGCCTCGGGAGCAATCGCCGAGAGCAGCAAAGCTGCAGGCTGCGCTGCGGTCGTCATGACGACACGTTCTGCCTGTATCACGCCGCTCTCGGTCTCGATGCGGAATGCACCGCGCGAACCCGACAACTCAGCAACGCGTGTGTGGAAGCGAACGTTGGAAGCATGACGCTCAGCGAGGGCCACTGGCAGTGTCTGCATCCCCTGGCGGAACGAGCACGCGGCAGGGACGCGCAGCCTGCCGCCGGCGCGCAGTCCTCGCATGATGAGGCTGCGGTGCACGCCGAGCTCGCGCAGCGTATGGCCGAGCGATAGACCAACCTGCATGTTGGCGGGATCGGAGGCGTAGAGCCCGCCATAGAGCGGACCGACAAGGTGGTTGTACGCGTCGCGACCGAGCTTGCGCGTGAAATAGTGCGCCACGGATTCGTCGCGCGACTCGCCGCGCGTGAACGGCTCGAGCAGGACCCGCAGTTTCGCGCTGCCGCCGAGCAGGTCCGTGCGCGCGAGCTCGGCGAACGAGCGCGGCACCGTGCGCAGTGCGCCATCGCGATAGACGAAGAGCGGAAGGTCCGATGGCGCGGTGATGAGGTCTGCGTTCAGGCCGAGATCACCGACCAGTGCTTTCACACCCGGTACAAGGCGCGTTCGCTGCGGCCCAAGCTCGAGAAGGTGACCGTCCTCGAAGCGGCTGCGGATCACACCGCCTGCGGTTCCGGACTCCTCGAGAACGACGAATGGTATGTTGCGCGCCGCAAGCGCGTGTGCGAGCGCGAGGCCGCTGATGCCGGCGCCCACGATCGCAATCATGGATCAGCCGGCGGGCTTCGCGTCGATGGTGGGAACCGCCGCATGCATTTCCGCCTCGACTTCTACCGCAGTGCGCATGCGGCTCATATCGAGCTCCCAGTCGGGATGCTCGCGCGGTGCGAGCTTCGCGAACAGCTCGCGCGCCTCGCGCGGCGACAGATCGTACTGCTTCATTCCATTCGCGGGCAGCGCTGCCGCATTCGCGCGCGTCCGGATCTCGTCGCTGGTCGCCTCGAGCAGTTCGCGCAGGACGCCAAGCTCACCTCGACTGAGTGCAGCGCCCGCAACGTCGTAATCGATCCACGCTTCGTAAGACAGCGGCGCCACGCGCTTTACCATGCCTGCCATCACCTCCGCGTATGCGCGGATCTCGTACTGCGCATGCGGATCGATGCGCAGCTTGAGAAAGTGCAGCAGGTTGTGCAGATCGATTTTCCAGTACCACTGCGTGTATGTGGAGAGCGGCAGATCGATGCGCGCAATCTCGCGCGCGACATCTTCACCCACCATCCACGAATACGTTTCGGCCGCATCCTTGCGCAGCTTCGCCCAGCGCGCTGTCGCCGTCTGATGCAGCGATGTACTTGCCGATTCGGCGCTGCGACCCTGGTTGTTGATCGGGCTCTGCAGCGCGAATTCGTCCTGGTTCGGGGTATAGAACACGAGCGGGATCAGTGAATAGCGGCCGCTGTATTCGTTCACGTTCGCAGTGCGATGTCGGATCCACTGACGCGCGATGAACATCGGCATTGCGCAATGGAACTTCAGCTCGACCATTTCGGACGGCGTCGTGTGATGATGCCGGCGCAGGTAACGGATCAGGCCGCGCGTCTGACTCGTCTGGCGCGTGCCGTAGCCGTAGCTGACGCGCGCCGCGCGCTCGATGCTGTCGTCGCTCCCCATGTAGTCTACCAGCGAGACGAAGCCATGATCGAGCACCGGGAAGTATCCGCCGAGTATCTCTTCCGCTGCCGGATTCGTGGGTCGCTTCGTTTCCATTTTTCCCCGTTCGGTGATGGACGGCCGAGACAGGAATAGAAGCAGCCGGTGGGCAGGCGGCAAGTTGACCTTGGCGGGCGGCGTGGCTAGGTATATCACGTCCGGTACGCACGTGCCCAGTTCACCCGAATCGTGATGGCGCCATGTCTTTCCGAAACCAGACCCGTGTCCTGATTCTCGCGGCCGCCGTTGCAGGCCTGGCCGGTTGCGGTCGCGCGGAGCCGCTCAAGGTCCAGCTTCAGGGCGATTCCATTACCGACGTCGCAACACTGAGTTTCCCGGGCGGGATCCAGACTGCGGAATGCGGCTTCACCGTGGATGCGGTGGCGACGGGATCGAAAGGAGACACGGCCACGTTCAAGCAGGGCCGCCTTGTCTACACGCTGCTCGGGTCGGGCGATACAATGATGGCGCGACCCATGGACGCCGCATCGCTCGCTTCATTCTGGGAGGGCGACAAGCCCGTGGTCGCAGCCGGTTCGTCCATCAAGTCGAAGCGGCAGGGGATCTCGGTCTCGATCCCCGTGCAGGCCCTCCAGGGTGAGCTGACGTTCGATTACGAGACGACGAAATCGAAGGAAACGCAGACCACCGCGCCCTTCCGCTTCACCTGCCGATAGCCGACGGAGGTGCGCGGCCGAATCAACGGCCGCGCATCGCCTTTAACACGGACTTCACCTGATCGCGCGGCATGCGCGCGTAA
>JBDSPG010000291.1:0-14038 GCA_039912685.1 Longimicrobiales bacterium
AACGTGATCGGCGTCGATCCCATCGATCACGCTGTCGACTGCAGGCTGCGTCCATTCGAGCGGGCGGTTGCTGTGGTTCTGGTAGCCGATGGTGTATGTGTTCGCGCCGGCGGCAGCCGCGACGGCGGCACAGCAATTAACAACGTACTCCTCGTATCGACTTCCTTCACGCAGATACTTCAACGGCGTGCCGTGCGCGGAGAAGACGAGGTGCACGCGGGGGTCGTCGAGACTGATGCCTGCGCGGGCTGCCGTTTCGCGGATGAGCTGTGCGCGGAAGTCGATGTATACCGGATGACGATGCCAGCCTGCGATTTCCCACATGGCCGCACTGAGCGAATGCTGTTCGACAGCGGCCGCGAGCTCCGCGAGCGCTGCAACCGTGGTAGTCGGGCCGCACAGTGGATACACCGGCAGGCCAATGATGCGGGTCGCGCCCTGCTTCAGTGCGGCGCGAACCGCATCGTCGATCGAGGGTTCAGTGAACTGCATCCCGAGAAGCACCAGCGCAGGCGTGCCTCGCTTTTCCAGTTCCGCATGCAATGCGGAGGCCTGTTCCCTGGCCTGCCGGTGAAGCGGCGAGCCGCCGATTGCATGGTAGTCTGCGACCAGTGACGGCGCGCGCTGCACAGCCAGCGCATGACTCCGCGCGGCCGCGGCGGCGTGATCCACGTGCCGCTCGAGATCCTTGTTCAGATTGAAGATGCGCTCGAGAAAGGCGGTGACGGACTCGAGGGTGGGATCCTCCGGCTCTCCGAAATTCAGGAGTACGACAGCACTCTTCATTTGATGATGTCGGAGTTTTGCGACAATTTGGCCTTCAAAAAATGGGCGCTGAGGGATTTGAACCCCCGACCCTCTCGGTGTAAGCGAGATGCTCTAGACCAGCTGAGCTAAGCGCCCGGAATGCGAGTTAGAGTATGATCCCGAGCGGAACAAGGATGGCATACCCGAGGACGAGCAGGAGCGGCGCGGCGACGGTCGACCCATTCGAGAGGAGAACGTACCCCGCCGTGATCGAAGTGAGGCCAAGCCCCAGGAAAATGCCGTTGATCGCCGAGAATTTCAGCGACGCAATGGACGGCATTGCGACTGTTTTCCGTGTTCGTACGCTCATGTGGCCAATCTGTCAGAGGGCGGGTCCTCCGTCAACCCACCCGGTCCGGGCTGCACCGCATCCGATGTGACTTCATCGGCGCCGTCCGCAACCTCAGCGCCCTCGATCCAGAACGCGGGCGCGTCAGGCGGCTCCGTTCTGCGCAGATCGGCGAGTCGTCCCCGGTCGCGCCGTCTGCGGACAAAGATGAGGATCAATACTAAAAGCGTGATGAAGGCCCAGATGACAACGCCCTGTGCGACGAAAAGCAGCCAGCCATAGTGGCTCCGCACGTGTGCGGCCCAGAGCCGCTCGAACTGTGTGCTGCTGATTCGATACGTCAACCGCAGCGATTGCTCGAAGGAACCGGTCTCGAGCCAGCGCGCCAGGAATTCCGAAAATGCGGCTTCGGATCCGAACGAATACAGGTACGCGACGGCACTCGCGGAGAGCAGGTATGCGATGCGCGCGTCCATTTGTCTCGCGGGCCATCCGAGATCGAGCGAATCGAGTGACGGCGCGCGTCCAGTTACGAACGAGAGACGCAGATACCAGTCAGCGTCAGGATCGAGCTGACCCGCGCTCCATACGGCATAACCTTCCGTGAACCAGCTTGGAATGCGCAACCCCGCGAGGTATCGCTGCAGCTCGACGTGTGCGAGCTCATGCCGGACGACGGGCCCGAGATCGCGCACACTCACGCGGCCCGAGGACAATGCGGGCAGGACGATGACGCCACTGTCGGGAAACGCAATGCCCGCACCCCAGTGTGGTGCGACACCGCCCGTGAGGGCGCGGAACGCTGCTTCGTTATCGGCTAGGTAGATGCGGATCGCGCGGCCTGCGGTCGCGCGCTGCAGGCCGGGCAACGGCCGTGATGTCGTAATGAATTGGGCGAGCTCGCGCGAAAGCGCGGCGGCCGCCGGCGCTCCGTGCAGCACCACGGTGTCCCCGTTGAAGAGCGCGGTTTCGAGCGGTATCTGTGTTCCGACGGCGCGCTGCGCGGTAACTGACGCTGCACAACCAACGAAACAGATAGTAAGGAGCAGACTGCGGACGAAGTTCTTCAAGATGCGCGCGCGGCGCCACGCCCCGCTGCGTGTGTTGCGAGCTCTGCAGGCATCTCTGTGAGTGCAAGCACCTGCTTTGCAAATGGCCGCGCAGCCTTAGGCATGCTCGCGATGACGCAGGATTCTTCATCCTGCACTACAGTCCATCCGCCGACTTCGCTGATCGCGCGCAGTCCTTCCGCGCCATCGCGGCCCATCCCTGTCAGGACGACACCGATACTTGCAGGACCAAAGGTCTGTGCAACGGAATTGAAGAGGATATCCGCGGCAGGACGCACTCCCCAGACGGGGTCACTGTCGCGGAGTCGAATCACGTACGCGTCATCCGCGCGTTCGATCAGCATATGCCGTCCGCCAGGTGCAATGTAGACGTGTCCCAGTTCGATGCGTTCGCCCTCCACAGCCTCCGTCACAGGCAGCTCGCTCAACTCATCCAGTCGCTGCGCGAGCGAGTGTGTGAAGAGCGGCGGCATGTGTTGCACGACCAGAACAGCAGCGGGCAGGTCTCCCGGAAGGCGCGGGATCAATTCCGCGAGTGCGCGTGGCCCGCCCGTCGAAGCCGCAATCGCGACTGCGCAGGGTACGACCGCATCGCGCTGCGGCTGTGACCGCTTTGCGGCCGCGCGCGAGGCGGTGAGGGAAAAGCGAACACCGAGATTGCCAACGCGCGCGATCGATGCTGCGCGCAATGCAGGCACGAGGCGCTGCCGCATCGTTGCCCGCTGCTCTTCCGCCGTCCCCTGAGGCTTCGACACGACTTCGACAGCGCCGTAATCGACAGCCTGCAGATCGGCCATGGCTTTGGTGTGGCTGGATACGATGATGACGGGCCGCGGCGACTCGCTCATGATGTACGCGAGCGTCTCGAGTCCGTTCAGGTCCGGCATCTCGATATCGAGCGTGATGATGTCCGGATCGAACTCATGCAGCAGACGGATCGCCTGCAACCCCGTGCTCGCCTCGGCGACAACATGGTATCCGTCGATAGAGTCGATCAGCTCCACGAGGAGCTTGCGCATCAACTCGCTGTCATCGACAACGAGGACGCGGCGGATGCGGCGTGTACTAGAGGAAGACATCAGGCTGCCGCACAGATGTCACCCGCAGCGTGCCATCCACGGTGTTCAGGTACACGGAGCGGCCGTAAGTCCCTAAGACGTCCTCCCCATCGATTTTGATACCGAGCTCGCCCAGTGCTTGGCGAGCGGCTTCGACATTGCGCCGCCCAAGCTTCAGACCATCACCCTCGAGCAGATCGCGGAACATCGATGCGCCGCCTGCGAGGCGCGCGCGGATCCGCCGTGGTGATGCACCTGCCTCCTTCATCAACTCGAGCAGCTGCGGCACGGCGGTCGCCGCAAACCTGCCTGGAGGCGCGTCCTTCCTGCCGTTCGACGGATGTGGGAGCATAGCATGCGCGAGCCCGCCGATGCGCGTCTTTGGATCATAGAGGGCGATCGCGACACACGAGCCGAGGCCTATGGTGAGCAGCGTGGCACCCTCGCCCGCCACCTTCACATCCCCGATGCGCACCGCGACGCGAGCGCTGCTCATATCCTGCGAAACACGCGCTGACGGTTGGAAATCGGGCGGAACATCGACGCCGCTTTCCCGAACATGGCTTCGACCTTGCCCAGCACGAGAATGCCGCCCGGCAGCAGCGACTGATGGAACCGCTCGAACAGGTCCTCCTGCAGAGATCGCTCGAAGTAAATGATGACGTTGCGGCAGCAGATCATGTGCTGTTTCGCGGGGAACTCGTCCTTGATCAGGTCGAGCTGCGCGAACTTCACGTTGCGTCTGGCCTCGGGCTTCAGCGTGTTACCATCACCGGGCTCGAACCAGCGTGCGATCGTGTCCCGGCTCATGTCTGTCATCGCGAACGGTGGGTACTGCGCGCGTACGGCGGCGGCGAGGACCTCACGGTCGATGTCGGTTCCCAGCACGCGCAGGTGATCGATGCGGTGGTCATGCGTTTCCGCGTATTCCTGGAAGAGCATGGACAGTGTGTAAGGCTCTTCCCCGCTCGCACAACCTGCGCTCCACAGGTTGAGCCGGGCCGCCGGCGTAGCAAACAGACCGGGCAGCACCTGCTCGCGTACGACGTCCCATACTTCCGGATTGCGAAAGAACTTCGAGACGTTGATCGTGACGATATCGAGGAGGCGTTGATACTCCGGCTCATCCGATCGCAGCAGCCGGGCGTATTCGCTGTATGTATGTGCGCCTAGGGCTCGCATGCGAACTGCGAGCCTGCGGCGCAAGCATTTTTCCTTGTAGAGCTCGCAATTGAGGCCCACGGCCACGTGAATCTGATTCTTCAGCGCAGTCAACTCTGCAGCGTCCCCCTCGGAGAGTTCGCCATGCGCGAGTGGCAGCGTGGACTGCGATCGGTCATTTTCCAGCATCGGCCGCAATTTCGAGATTGCTGCGCACGATCTGATTTTCGGGATTGAGCTCGAGCGCGCGCTGCCAGCTGGCAACCGCCGCTTCCACCTCGTTCTTCTTGTACCGGATGTTGCCGATCTTGGCGTAGACATCATCACCGAGGTCGGGCGTAATCTCGACGGCGCGAATGAAGGACTGGAGCGCTTCGTCGTGACTGGACCGGCGGTACGCAACGTCGCCGAGACCCTTGTATGCGTGCGCCATCGTCGAGTCCTCTTCGATCGCGCGTCGGTAACCGCGGTCTGCACCATCCAGGTCACCGCGGTGCTCATGGAGCAACGCGGACATGAGCAGGAGTGGCGCCGCATCAGGGTGCGCGCCGAGTCCCTCGCGAATGACGGCGCCCGCACCATCAACGTCGCCGTTCAGTGCTTCCGCGAGCGTCGAATAATAGAAGTACTGAACGCCGGGCTGTGCTCCGGCTTCGAGGCGATGCCGATACTCTGCGAGCGCGGTGCGGCCCTGCGCGAAGTCGCGCGTGTGCAGCAGTGTTACGCCCCGCGCCAGTGCGGTGACGGGATGTCCGGGGGCTGCAGCCTCCGCCTGATCCAGCACCAGCAGTGCATCGGGTGCACGGCCGATTTCGCGCAGTGCGACGGCCATGTTCACAAATGCGGCGTGATTCGGACCGGTCTCATCGATCAGCACGCGTAGCAGCCGAATGCCATCACGCATGCGACGGCCGCGCAGTGCAATGAGCGCGAGATGGAAGCGCGCATCGGGATGTCCCGACTCGAGCTGCAGCACACGATCGAATTCGCGCGCGGCATCTACCAGCATGCCGGCACGGAAGAACGCCACGCCGAGGTTGTGACGCTGTGCAACTTCCGCTTCGCGTCCGCGTACGGGCTCGTCCGCGCGCTGGCCGGTGCGGTGTGCGAAGCCGGCCTGGATCAGACCGAACAACGCCTTCCCCACCGTGAACTCCGTCATACCCGTCGCTTCGACCACTTCGTGCACCGACCGGGAACCGTCGAAGTACGTGAGCAGTTGTTCCTGCTCCTGCGTCAGGCTTACGCCGGCCTTCAGCAGGCGGTCACGCTCCACCTCGAACACAATGTCGAGCGACGGAATCTTCTTTTCGATCAGGCTCCACTCATCCACGCGCCGCGCTGCTTCCAGCATCAGGCTCTCGGGATTGATGGACACGAGAATGTCGGCCATCGGCCGCTCGTCGACCTCGAAGTAGAAATTGCCGCGGGACCATGTGAAGAGGTGGTAGATGGCCTCTTCGATCTGCAGTCGGACGAAGCGGGTGAGATCGGCCTTGGTGATGTAGCCATGTTCGACCAGCAGCTCGCCGACCCTGCGGTCGGGTTCCTTCGTCTGCTCCTTCAGGACCTGCTCGAGCTGCTCCTGCTCCAGCAGTCCGTCACGCACCAGCAGATCACCAAGACGGTCGCGACGATTGACGATACGCGCGTATGTGATGCGGCCCTTGTCGAAGAAGATCTGGCCGAACCGCGCGTTATCTGCGACGGACAGACATCCGGTCTTGAGGCCGAGTGCGAGCAGCTGGCAGACATCCGCCAGGCTCGCCTCCTTGAGACTCCCCTTGATCGCCATGTCAGTGCAGATCCATCAGCATGGAGCCTTCGAGGTCCGGCCATTTCCACAGCACCTTCTCGTGCGACAGAAACCACTTCGCGAGTGATTCCTCCTCGGCGGTCGAACGCGCCGAACGTATCGGCGCCGCCCCAGTCTCGACTGCTTCGGCAGCGTGCACTTCCTCCGCCGGCGTCAGGTCACATACGAGGCCGCTCTCGAGACGCGAACGCAGCCGGTCTTCAATGCCGTGCAGGTCACGCGGCGGCTTCGACGCAGTGAACACGAGCTGGCCACCACCGCGCCGCACGCTGTCGAACAGATGGAACAGTTCCTCCTGCGCGCGCTCCGTGTCCACCAGTGCATCGACGTCATCTATAATTACGATGCGAGCCTTGCGATAACGCGCGCGCCAGCTGTCCACCTGGTTGCGTGTCATTGCCGCAATCAGCTCTGCACTGAATCGTTCCCCCGTCGTGAACGCGAGCGGCAGGTCCGGTCTCGCCTTTTGCAGTTCGAGTGCGAGCGCCGTGACGAGTCCCGTTTTGTCCTTGCCATCGCCGCCGTGCACGAAGAACGGGTTGTAGCTCTCGCCGGGCTGCGCTGCAATCGCGCGAGCGGCACGAACCGCAATGAGGTCCGGTGACAATGCGAGTTCATCGAAGCGCGGGCCGTCGGGAGGCGCGGGCAGCGGTGCTGCGCGCTCACGAACCTGTGCAAGCGCACTCTCCACTTCGTCGACGCGATCCGGATTGCGCAGCAGATCCATGCGCGCGAGCTCCGGTGCACCCGAATCCAGCGCGCGAATCTCATCAGCGATTTCGCCGAGCCGGCGAACATCCGACTCGTATGCGATGACGAGCGCTTCCACTTCATCGGTTGTCGCGCCCTTCTTCAGCGCGGTCTCGAGCCTCGCCGTGCGATAGCCCTCCCCTTCCCAGCGCAGAATTACGTCCGCGATCTTCTGGTCCGGTGTCATGCGCGATACGACTTCGCCGAGCGTACCCGCGATTTCCGTCAGGAACGAGCCGAATTCATCGCCGGATACCGGTTCGCCCTGATCCTCATATGGAACTCCAAGCATCATTGCGACTTCTTTCGCGCTGACCGGCCGCGCCTCCAGCTCCTGCACAGCGAGCACTCGGTTCAGCGCACCCTGCAGCTCACGCACGTTCGCGTACCCGATCTTTGCGATTGTTTCCGCCACACCTGGCGACAGCGGCTGTCCGCGGTCTTCCGCTTTGCGCGTGAGAATCGCGATGCGCGTCTCGTAGTCGGGTGCGTCCAGGTCGGTAATGAGACCACCGGAGAAGCGCGAGAGGAGACGCTGATCGAGTCCATCGATGACAGCAGGCGGTCGATCGCTCGCGAGCACGAGCTGTCCACCACGCGCGGAGATGGAGTCCCATGCCCGTAGCAGCTCTTCCTGTGCGCCGCGCCGTCCGGCGAGGAACTGGACATCATCGAGGAGCAGTACGGACACATCGCGCAACTGGCTGCGGAAGACATCACGCTCGCCGGCCTGGATCGCGCTCATGACGCCATCCATGAGATGTTCAAGCGTGTCGTACATCACGGTCATCTGCGGATGGACACGGCGAATGTGCTGGCCGACCGCCATGATCAGATGCGTCTTGCCCAGTCCTGACGCACCGTAAATGAAGAGCGGGTTGTATGCGGAACCCGGCGCATCTGCGACGCGCTTCGCGGCCGCAGCCGCCAGGCGGTTCGCCGTGCCGACAATGAAGCTGTCGAAGTTGAAGCGCTCGTCGAGATCCAGCGACATCGGCTACCGTGCGTCCGGCGATGCGCTCGCGTCGGGCTGCGTAATCTCCTGGCCGAAACGGCGCGACAGACTCTGCAGCACGAGTTGACTCACAGCCTTCAAAGTGTCGAACACGCCGTCGCCTGAAACGGCCGCAGCCGGATGTGCCGGCGCGCCGCGGAAATTCAGCAGATCATCGAGTTGGGAGATCGGCAGGATACCCGGCAAATCACGCTTGTTGTACTGCAGCACCATCGGGAAATCGCGCAGGTCGATGTTCTCTTCGAGCAGGTTCTCGTGGAGGTTGCGCAGGCTCTCGATGTTCTCGTCGTACTGCTCCGGCTGCGAATCCGCGACAAAGACGACGCCGTCCGCTCCGCGGAGCACAAGCTTCCGCGTCGCGTTGTAATACACCTGACCCGGCACGGTATACAGCTGCATGCGCGTACGGAATCCGGAGATCGTGCCGAGGTCGAGCGGCAGGAAATCGAAGAACAGCGTACGGTCCGTCTCCGTGGCGAGCGAAACCATCGGGCCCTTCCGCTCTTCGGGAACGAAGGCATGGATGTACTGGAGATTACTCGTCTTGCCCGACCGTCCCGGTCCGTAGTAGACGATCTTGCAGGTAATCTCGCGCGTGGAATAGTTGACTAACGACATGGGGCCTCATTGATCGGGCGAAAGATAATCCAGGCCGGCTTCCAGGTCGCGCTCGAAGTTCGCCTGATCCGTCGACTCGTAGACGACGCGGAACTCCGGGAGCGCGGCGATCTGCTGCTCCAGTTGCTGATAGAAAAGCTGCACGATGCCGAGTGACGAATCGGCATCGAAGATGGCGACGACAACGAGTTCTTCGACGGGTGTGCGCAACGGCGCGAGAAAAAGCTGCCGGTCCTTACCGCCGTGGTACAGGTGCTCCCAGCGCGGTGCCGATGTCAGCTCTGCGAGCGCGCGCGCCGATGAATGTGTCGCAGCCGCAAGCGATGCGACGTTCATGACCTCATAGCCTCGGGTGAAGCCATGCTGCGCCAGAACCTGGCCCGCGCCGTTGACGAGCAGCGCGATACGTACGCGCGACTCATGCACGAAGGTCAGCATAGGACCCTTCAACGCCTCGACGAGGAGCGGCAGGTCCGTACGCTTCATGTCAGCGACTCCGCTGCACGATGACATTCGAGACGCACGAGTCCGAGCTGCGCGTCACGCATCGCGATTACCACGATTATGAACTCACCCGCACTGACTGCGATCACGTGACCTTCATCCGCCTCCAGCTGCACCGTGGCGAGCTGTCCAAACGTCGCGCTGCTGGTCGCCGTTGCGGTCCTGCGGAACAGGGATGCGGCAAGCGCGGCGACAGCGGTGCCCGACACGCCGTCAACGAGCTCCGCTGTGACCGGCAGACCCGCTTCCGCATCGACCAGGAGCGCGCCGCGCACGCCCTGCACCCGGCTCAGCCGTTCCACTGCTTCCGTATAGATGTCGCTCATGCGTACTCCTGGAGGTAGCGGTTCGCGACGTCCGCAGCCTGGCTTGCCGTACGCAGCACCCAGCCCGTCGGCGCATTGCGTTTCGCCGCGATCAGCAGAACTGCATCAGACTGAACGGGCGACACGTGCAGCACGGCAGTTGCCGCCTCCAGCAACATGCCACGCCAGCCGCCGAGCGAGAGCAGCGATACTGTGCGCGTCGCTTCGCTGATGGCAGGACCCAGCGCCGCGCCGAGCATGTCTGCACTCCCACCCGAACCATCACCGAGTGCGCCCGCGAGAACGAGCCCCTGCGCGTCGAGAAGCAGGACACCCAACAGCGGTCCGGATCCCATCAGTGATGCAAACAGCTCCGATGGATCGGTGTTTCGCATCGGGTCCGCGGACGCTGCGGACTGCATCGCCGGCGCGGGTCGCGCTGGCGCCTCTGGTGGAGCGGATGTCGTTGTGAACGCCGCCAGCACCGCTTCGGCCGATGCCGCCGTCCTCGAACCCTCGCTCTCGAGGGCCATCTGGAATTTCGGCTGCGCAGTCGGAGTCGCGGGCGGCGCGACTGCGGCCGGCGGGTGCGACCCGGCCTCGTTCGCATCCTGTTTGTTGCCAAGCATGTTCAGCGCTTCCTGTACGGCCGCATCCATCGGTCGCAGGAGTGCAGCGCGCTCGAGCGCTTGACGCGCGCGGCTCAGCATGTCCTGCTCGAGATAGCAGAATCCAATGCCACGCAACGCCTCGAAGTGATTCGGATCGAGGCGCAGCACCATCGACCATTCGTCGGCGGCGCGGGATCGATCACCATCCTCGAGGTAAAGCAGTGCGAGCAGCGAGTGTGCTTCGGCGTGCGTCGGATAGTGCTCGAGTCCGCGCACACAAAGCTGGCGGGCAGCATCACGCTGCCCCTGCCTGCGGTACGCGCGAGCGAGTGGGAGGAACGCAAGCGATGTCGGATCACGCGCGACTTCCTCACTCCATCTCTGCAGGTCCGCCTGTGCGATCTTCTTCATTGCATCACGTCATAGCCTTGGCGAGAACCTGCCCGAGCGTGCGAACCGCGCCCAGTGCAGTGTTGACGAGCTGTCTGGTCTCGCCATTCGGTGAAAGTTTGATAAAAGCGTCGAGCGCCCGTGTTGCGCGATCGAGATCTCCGGTCTGGATAGCCGCGAAGCCGAGACGGTAGTGCGCTTCGGGCGATCCGGCGTCGAGCGCAACCGCGCGCGCAAACGCTTCCGTTGCTGCCCGCATACGTGACTGGCCGAGAAGCGTCCGGCCCGCAAGCAGTGCGAGTTCGACGCGCTCGGGGTACGCGGTCTCCAACTCACTGGCGAGCTTCTGCGCTTCGTCGAATTTCCCTGCCTTCAACAAGCCTTCCACCTCGTCGCACGCCTTCTTCAGTTGTACTTCGGGCACCTTGTGCTGCTCATTGACCGTGACCACACCAGTGCTGACCATCCCATAGATTATTTTTGCGACGTCGAACTCACTGCGTCCCAGGTCGGCAGCCATCTGTCTGATATCGCGCGCTCCATCGATCTCCGCGAGTACTTCCCACTCATCCGCCTTCAGCTCGAGCGGCGCGGAATTGTCATTGATGGGAGCGAGCACCGGCACGGCTTCCGGGCTCGGAACTTTCGACTCGAGGCGCGCCCATTCATCAATACGCCTCGCGCCCTCCATCAGCAGCGATTCGACACGCACACGCGCGAGCAGGCGCTGCTCACCAATCTCGTTGCGCTCCTCGAACTTGAAGTAGCCTTGATCCCACGCCATGATCTCGTAGATGGTCTCTTCCATCTGGAAACGGAGCTGTCGTTCCAGCTCCTCTTCACCGATGCTGCCCATCTCGAGAAGAATTTCCGCCATACGGCGCGTCGGATCAGTGCGCTGGATTTCGAGTGCGCGGTCGAGCTCGCGCTGCGTCAGCTTACCCGCTCGGATCAGGAGCTGGCCGAGACGGCGGGTCGAACGGCGGCGCACGGCAAAGACGATCGCGCCCTTCGTGAAGTGAACGATGGCCTCATCGTTCAGCAGGTCTGAACGAACGGTGAGCACACCGGTCTTGTGCGCGAGATCCAGGAGCTGCAGCACATCCTGGATGCTGAGTTCTTCGAGAGGCCCTTCAATCGCCACAGATCAGTGCTCCGCCGTTGCGGGCGCAAGCCGGCCGAGCAAAGCCTGCGCCTGGTCATGCCGCGGATCGAAACGCAGAACACGCTGTAGTGCGACAACGGCCTGCTCGGGCATACCGCTCTTCTCCAGGAGCTCTGCAAGGCGCACCAGTGCATCCATCAGGTAGGGGTCGAGTGTCAGCAAATCGATCAACGTATGCATCGCATCACGCACGCGGTTGTGATCCGCCAGCATCGATGCAAGTGCGAAGGCGGCCGGCGCATAACTCGGAAGAGCGGCGAGTGCAGACCTGAGCTCCGCTTCACCCTCCGCCTCGCGATCCTCGTCGATGAGCACCTGGCCGAGCTGTGTGCGAGCCACAACCGCGCCCTTGTCGAGTGAGATCGCACGACGCAGCGCCGACTCGGCACCATCGGGATCGCCCGCCTCGGCGTATGCGACGCCCAGCTGTGTCAGCAGTGCGACGTCATTCGGCGCGTGGATGCGTGCACGCTCGAGTGTGATCGCCGCGCGCGCACTGTCACCGAGACGCGCAGCCGCCTCTGCATACGCGCGCAATGCCTGCACGTCATTCGGCGCAACGGCGCACAATGTGTCCGCAAGCTCGAGCGCCTGTTCGTTGCGGCCCAGGTCGAGCAGTGAACGTGCAGCGCCGAGCAACGCCGTGCGGCGCGCTCCCTCCTGGCTCGCCGCATTGCCCGAGCGTGCGATTTCGCCGAGCAGTGCGTTGAAACGCTCGACAGCTTCACCAGACAGGCCCCGCCGTAGATAGATCTGCCCCTGCAGCAGCAGCACTGCGATCCGCTCGGCGCCGGACATCGCGGCTTTCTGCGCCGCAACCGTCGCTTCTTCCAGGTCGCCGCGTTCCAGCGCAAGTTCGGCATCGCGCAGCCACTGCGCACCCGACGCAGAGGGCGCGGACTTCGCACCGCTCTCGGCCGCAATCGTACCAGCGCCGCCCATGGAATCACGCTCGAAAACGGCATCGAGTGACTCGGGACGGAAGTCGAAGCTCTGAATCTGGCCGCCCGATTCCACACGCTGCGCTGCATCGAGCTCCGGCGCGAGTACGCTGGCTTCCTCGAACTGCAGATCGATCAGCAGACGGAAACGCGGTGCGGGAATGTACGGATTGAGGTCGAGCGCGAACTTTGTTTCGCGCAGCGCACCCTGATAATCGCCGAGAGCGGACAGAGCGAAGGCGAGGTGATAGCGGCCTTCCGCGAGATTGGGATCGATCTCGATCGCCCTGAGCAGCGCGGTGCGCGCCTCCTCGGGTGCGTTGAGCTCCATCAGCAGGATGCCCATTCCCGTCCACGCGTGGGCCGACCCAGGATCCATCGTCACGGCCTCGCGGTACGCCTCCAGGCCCTCCTTCCGCTTTCCGTTGCGATGCAACGCGAGCGCCAGGTTGCGCCAGACATCAGAGAGCGCACGACCCGCTCGCAGCGCGGCACGAAACGCCGGTTCCGAATCTGGATCACTCCGGTGATGACGCACGACACCCAGGTTGTTCCACGCCAGCGCATACGCCGGATCGAGCTCGAGCGAGCGGCGGTATGAGTTCTCGGCAGCGGCGAGATCACCCGCCTGATGCTCCGCGACACCGAGCTCGTTCCAGAGCTTCGGACTCGATGGCTCGTATGCGATGAGGCTGCGGTAGATGTCCTTCGCCTCTGATGTCTCGCCGCGCAGCAGCAGCATCTCGCCCTGCGCCTGTTGCACCAGGAACGAATCCTCGCCGCGTTCCGTTGCCAGCCGGAACTCATGCAGCGCTTCGTCATACAGCGACTTCTGACGGAACGCGAGACCGAGATTGTAGTGTGCGAGTGCGCCATCCTCCGCGACGCCGGGCTTCGCAGAGCGATCGCCGATCAGCTCCTCGTAGCGCGCGGCGCTGTAGCCGTCCAACGACAGCCCTGCTTCTGCTTTTGTGTATGTCGGGTTCAGCTCGGTTGCACGAGTCTGCGCTGCCATCGCGCGATCCATGTCGCCGACGTCGCCATAAACGAATGCAATCAGGTGCCACGCTTCCGACATTTCGGGCGCGAGTTTGAGCGCTCGCTCGAGCGGCTCGCGCGCGTCCACACTCAGGCCGCGCTGATACAGCACTTCGCCCACCTGGAACTGGATGCGCGGGTTCTCCGGAGAGAGCACTGCCGCAACGCGGAGCGCAGCGAGCGCCGCATCGAGATCGCCTCGCTTCAGCTCCGACCGTGCAACGAGCTGGTGCAGCATCGGATCGTTCGCCCGGCTCTGAATAACAATGCGGAGCTGAGCAACGGCGTCCGTCGTGTGACCCGCGTGGTAGTACGCACGAGCGAGTGCTTCGCGTGCCGGGAGGTCGGACGGTTCCGTCTGCAGGCGCGAGCTCAGATCTGCTACATGCTGGTCATAATAGCCGGTGCCGAAGTATGCGATCTGCAGATTGCGCTCGGCCACCTGCATGCGCGGGTCGATATCGAGAGCGCGCGCGAAATGCTCGATCGCTTCGGCGTAC
>JBDSPG010000119.1:0-23053 GCA_039912685.1 Longimicrobiales bacterium
CCAGCACACGAGCGCAAACCAGACCGCCGCGCCCGTTGCCAGATGCATCACCTGCCAGGGCGCTGGTAGATGCATCATCACCATCGCAGCAGCTACCAGGACCTGCAGCACGACCGCGATCTGCGCCGCCAGAATCGCGTTTTTCGTAGCCCCCGAGATCGCCCGCCGCCTCGACAGGATCCCTACGGCCAGCACGTGGAAGAACAGCAGGTACGCGAGCATGCGGTGCGTGTAGTGGATGTGGACGCTCGGCATCGAGCCGGCCGGCGGAGTCAGTGAGCCATTGCATAACGGGAACCCCTGGCAGGCCACCGACGCGCCCGGCGTGTTCGCCGTCATGGCGCCCATCGCAATGACCGTCAGCCCGAACAGGGTCGTCATCAGTGCGACCCGCCAGACTTTCCCGGCCTCGATTTTCCGGTCGCCCGGCGCCGCCTCATCGCCGCCGAACGTACCCGCGCGCACCGCCGTCACCAGCAGTGTGCTCGCGAACACGAGCGCCGTTACGAAATGGACGACCGTGACATCAGTTGGGAGGTCCAGTTTGACCGTGAGCGCGCCCAACAGGGCCTGCGCCACGACCATCACCGCGCCGAGCGCAACCGGCCGCAGCAGACCGCCCTGTCCACCGAAACCCGGCAACGCCCGGTTCTTCCACGCATAGATCAGAACGAAAAGCACCACGAATCCGATGCCGGCCGCAAGTGCGCGATGCATGTATTCGATCAGCGTTTCAACAGTGAATTGCGGGATCCAGACGCCGTTGCATTTGGGCCAGTGGTTGCCGCATCCGAGGCCGGATCCCGTGATCCGGACAATGCCGCCGGCGAGGATCAGTAGATATGTATACAGCGCCGCGAACAGCGCGAGCCTGCCGAGGCGCACGACCTCGGGGCTACGGGGCAGAATCGGTGGGTTCGACATTGCCGCCAATATCGCCGCACCTGCTGCGTCTTGCTAGTGGGCCCGCATCGCATCTACTCTCACCCCATGAGCTCATCCGATGTGATTGTGATCGGCGGCGGCATTGCCGGCGTTACCGCTGCGCTCACGACACGTGCCGCCGGCGCTAGCGTTACACTGATCCGTGCCGCGCCCGGTGCGACTGCGCTCTCCTGCGGCGGCTGGCGCGGACCGATGCCAGCCCTCATTACCGACGCACTTTCTAGTGCGGGGTTGCCCTACGCGCTCTCTCCCCTGCCTCTACCACATCCCACGGGCGAGCTGCGCACCTATGATTTCGCATCACTTTCCCACATCACCGATGCGTCCGTCAACACGGCACTCGTCTGCGGTATCGCCGGATTGTCCGGCTTCGTTGCACCCGCACTGTCACGTCTGTATGCGACGTCGGATTCCCTGCGGCTCGCACACGCCACCGCGGTGATGGAAGCCACACCGCCCGCCGGATGGGCGCCGCTCGCACTCGCCGCTGCCATCGAACGCGACCCGGCCTCATTCGCGCGCGCTGTACGACCGCTTATTCCGCGCGGTGTGACCCACATCATCACGCCCGCTGTGCTCGGCCTGGAGAATGGTGACGGTGTACGCAATGCGATTGCGCGCGAAGTCGGAATCCCTGTCGTCGAAGGACTCGGTGCAACACCATCGATTCCCGGATTGCGGCTCGACCGCGCACTCATGCGCGCACTCCGCAATGCCGGCGCTTCCATTGTCACCGGCCGCGTGACCGGTGTCAACGCTGCCGGCGGGCGCGTCGCATCTGTCACTGTCGATGCGCGTTCTTCGGATGCTTTCACTGCTGAACGCTTTGTGCTCGCGTCCGGCAAGTTCCTCGGTGGCGGCGTCGCGACACGAATGTTCGAAGCCCACGAACAGCGGCTGATCGAATCTGCGTTCGATCTGCCTGTGTGGATCGATCATCTCGACCAGGTATTTACCACGGCGGAATCGCTTACACTGACGAGTCGCGTGCGCACCTATGACCAACCCCTGCTCCGCGCCGGCGTTCACGTTGATGCGTCCCATCGCCCGGTCGATCCGCGGGACCGCGCGCTGTATGACAATGTGATTGCCGTTGGATCACTGCTCGCGGGCACGGATGCAGGCGAGGGTCTCGGCTTTGCCTGCGGACAGGCGCTTCAGGCCGTCAGCCAGTTTCTCTCCGCGACCTCTACGGACGGTGCGTAATGTCGAAATACCGCGCTTGGATCAACCTCGCTTACAACTTCGGCAAGCACGTCGTGCTGCGCATGCCCGTGCGTCCGTTCAGTCACGACCTCGAGACATTCACCGGACAGGTCGTGCCGGAAGGATACATACCGCTCGACGCTGATGAACGCGCCGTACTCCCCGACATGATGCGCTGCGTGCACTGCGGTCTGTGCGCGCTCACCTGTCCCGCGATCGCTGATGCACCGACCAGTGCGTGGAACGAGGCGTGGACATTTGTCGGCGGGCTCTCGCGCTCGCTCGATCACGCGGATCTCGTCGCGGCGGATCTCTCGCCGTGCACGCGCTGCGCCGAATGTGATGCCGCGTGTCCGACCGGCGTGCCCATCACGCGGCTCGCTACCCTTGTCACGGGTGTTGCCACTCGAGGCGCGAACCTCGCCGCCGCCATCGCGATTGCGTGCGTGCTGCTTTCGTTCAGTGCGGTCGATGCCCAACGGCCGCGAGTGCGTGACGTCGGTGTCGTCATTGGGGTGTTTCCCACCGGCGCCGCCAATGCCATAACCGATGTTGCCGGTGTTCGCGTCGGGCATACCACACTCCATCGCGGCGACAGCATTCATACCGGTATTACGGCCGTGCTGCCGCCCGGCGACGACTGGTTTCATGACCGCGTGCCGGCCGCAATCATCGTCGGCAACGGGTTCGGCAAGCTTATCGGCTCGACGCAGGCGAACGAGCTCGGCGAGCTCGAGACGCCGATCCTGCTGACGTGCACGCTCTGTGTGTGGCGCGCAGCCGATGCAATGGTGAGCTGGCTACTGGACCGGCCCAATATGCAGACCGTTCGCTCCATCAATCCCGTCATCGGCGAAACGAACGACGGCGGACTTAACGATATTCGAAGCCGCCCGATCGTTCCTGCGGATGTCGTGCACGCGCTCGAGTCCGCAGCTGCCGGTCCGGTCGAGGAAGGATCCGTCGGCGCCGGTGCGGGCACATCGGCATTTGGTTACAAGGGCGGTATCGGTACCAGCTCGCGCGTGCTTCCGGCTAATGCGGGCGGCTATACAGTCGGCGTACTCGTGCAGACAAACTTCGGGGGCGTCCTCACCATCAATGGCGCACCCGTCGGCCGGGAGCTGCGTGCACAGCGCGTCGGCATGAATTCCAATACGTTCGATCTCACTGCGACATACGGCACGCAGGATGGCAGCTGCATGATCGTGATTGCGACCGATGCGCCGCTCGATCACCGCATGCTCCAGCGCCTCGCCAACCGCGCACTCGCCGGCATGGCCCGCACCGGTTCATCCTTCAGCAACGGCTCCGGTGACTACGTCATCGCTTTTGCCACCGCCGACTCCGTACGCCGCAAAGACGCCCGGACACCGAGAACCGTCGTCGACCTACCCAACGACAACGCGTCCCCACTCTTCCAGGCCGTCATCGAAGCGACGGAAGAGGCCATCATCAATTCGCTGTTCCGTGCAACGGATGTGGTGGGGCGACGCGCCGTTTCACGTGCCCTCCCTCTTGACGAGACGCTGCGGGTTCTTCGGCAGTACGGGACGATCAAGTAGACGTCAGGATGTCAAGAACTTATGTATTTCCTCAGCTCTACGCTCCGCGTCTTGCTCACCCAACGCGATGAGTTTCCTGATGTACTCCGGATCAAAAAGCAGCATCGAAAGAACGTCAGGCGACTTCTGCTCTGAGGTTCCGAGGCCTCGCACCATGTAGCGAAAGAGGCGCGGCAGCCGGGATTCGTAGCCGCGTGCGAGTGACCCGAGATCCTGGCTGGGCCGCATGTTGAGGTACGAGATGCGACGCATCTCGCCGCGTTTCTCGGGCGGCAGTTTATCGACGAGGCGGTTCACGGTCTCGAGACGCACGACGTCCTGATCGATCAGATCCAGGAACACCGCGTTGAGCAGCACGCCGAGCACCTGGGCAGGTGGTGGATACCCGACAACGCCCGCTACAGCAGACTCCGCCTGCGTTTTGTCGTAGCGCGTGGAGATGGCGAGAATGCGATCGGCACCGAGGTGAAGCGCGGGTGACAGCGGTGCGGAAAGGCGGATGCCCCCGTCGCCATAGTACTGGTTCCCGATGCGGATCGCGGGAAAGAAGATTGGCAGTGCTGAAGACGCCATGATGTGTTCGATCGTGATCGGCCCCATTTCCGTGCGTCGCTGCGGGCGCGTCCAAGGCTTCAGCTCATTACCCCTGACCCACACGACTGTCTGCCCCGTCGTATAGGATGTTGTAATGACCGCGACGGCGGACAGCTTGCCCTTCGCGAGGTTGTAATCGACGCCGGTCAATTCGCCGTTCACCGGTGCAAGTGATTCCTCGAGCAGGAAGCGCAGCGGGGCAGTGTCGAGAAATGCCTTCGGCTTCGGTCCGTGAATGAGCCCGCCGGTCATCAGGCGTGCACCCATGTGGAATGATTTCACGACGAGCGATGAAGCATCCACTCTGAACACATGCTCGACTGCGAGCTCGCTCCACAGGTATGTCATCTCGTCCACGGCCTGCGCGAACGTGCCGGGGTGCGATGCAAGTTTTGCCGTGTTGACCGCACCGGCGGATACGCCGGTGATGATCGGGAGGTCGAGGTTGGGATAGTGTCGTGCAATCCAGCGCAGCACGCCGACCTGATACGCGCCGCGGGCGCCGCCGCCCGTCAGCACGAGTCCGAGGTCGGACCCCCCCGGCGGGTTGCTGTCTGTGACTCGTGTTTCACTCATCGCGTCTACGCTACTGCCTGCGGACGCGACCCGCCAGCCGGAACTGCTTTATTCCTTCATCTCCTTCGGACCGAGCACGATGAGTTTCGCCTTCCGCGTCGCGACTACCTGCGTATCCACGTTGGTGATGGTCACCGAAATGTCGTACTGCCCCGGATCCAGATCCGCGCCGATCGAGCGGAGCTGCTGCAGTCCGTACATGTCCGAGGACGATGACGCGACGTCGTCGAAATGGAATTCAACACCGCGCCGCTTCCCGAACACTGACTTTATCGCGCCGGTTATGCCGCCGCTCTCCTTCGGCGTGACTTCGATGCTCGTGCGGTATTTCGCGCCCGGCATGAGATTGTAGATCTCGTAGAACAGCTTGAACTGCTTGCCACGCTCGACTTGGTGTGACGGTATCGGGTTGATTACGGTTTTGCCGCGCTTCCAGCGGCCGTCGCCCGGCTCGCCGATCACGAGGTCGCTCACCATCAATGCATCACCAACGAACGACGGAATATTTTGGCTGCCCGATCGGATGTCGCCTTCCGATGCCATCAACGAATTCTCCACCACAACGCGGTAGGACGCCTTCCGCATGGGTGCCGATTCCATGTCGAGAGTCGCACGGAACCAGTGGCCTTTCTGCACTGACTGATCGGCTCTGAACATCGGCTTGGAATCGGCGCGCCTGATCCTGCCTGTAGCCGAATCGATCAGTATCAGCGACAGCGACAGCGGGTACACCATCACGCCATCCTTCGATGACGGCGTGAAGCGTTGACCGGGGATCAGAATGGCCGTTGTGAGTGCCGTCGACTGCTCCGTGCCGCGGAAGGCATAAATCTGCGCAATCGATTGAAGCGGCATCTCGAACTTCGGACGGGCTTCATCTGCCTCGAGGGCGGCGCGTGCTTTTGTACGGTCTCGCTGCTCCATGATCTTGGCATCGTTCCGCAGTTCCCCGAGCGTGCCACCTGTGAACGGCCAACCGCCTTCGGGGCCGAACAGACGGGCCTTGGCTGCCTCCCTGGGATCCGGATCGATGTTTGCCGTTCTATCCACCGCGGAAGCGATCATGTCGAGATCGGTTAATGCCGCGTTGCAGCGGATCATATATGTACTGATGCGCGGATCGAATTTGGCGCGTTCCTGCAGGTAATCGATATATCGGGTCGAAGCACCGATCCCACCGTTCGGTGGCGACTGCGTGTTGATAGACAACAACCGGTTCGATCCACGATCCGACTCTATCTGGCCGAACTTCAGAAACAGCGGATCGCACGGCTCCAGTGATGACAACGCCCATTCACTTGTGCCCGGGAACTTGTGGAAGTGGAACATTTCAACGTCGCCTTCCACTGTATAGATCCAACTCTCATTCGGCGGCGGCGACATTTCGCCCGGTGGTGTCGATATACGAACATCCGGCTTACCGAATCGGATGTAAATCAAACCGCGGTCGTCGAATGGAAGCCTGTGATTGTCACCATCAATGATGAAGGCGCTCCCACCGCGCACGCCAAACTTGCTGGTGCGCTGGTAGTGTGCGAGTGCATACTGCATGCGCCGGAAATGCTCGGCGAGACGCCGCGGTACGGTGCGAGCCGATTTGGCCGCAGACCGTTCCCAGAAGCCTGACAGCCACTGCGCAGTTTCATTCGCCGGAAGGTTCTTCAACACCCCTCGGTCCACATCCACGAGCAGGGGCGCTACGTCCGAGAGGTATGTGGAAAGCAGTGCGGAGTCACTGAACGCCGTCGCGCTCAACCCCTCTAGGTAAGAAGCAGCGCCTGCGTCTTCCTCCATATTCAGAGCGAGCAGTGCAATACCGAGGGCGCGTTTCGCCTTTCCATCATCACGCAACTTCATGCCCGCGCGTGCAGCCTCCGCCGCGGCCTGACCATTACCGCGCAGTGTCTCAAGTTCTGCAAGCTGTGTGTAGATCCCCGCCGTCGCGCGACCTGCCCCGATCGCCTTGCGCGATGCGCTCGCCGCCGCGGCCACGTCTTTCGGCATCTTCGTGAGCAGCGCGAGCCGCGACAGCTCCAGCACCGCCGGCTCGAACGCCGGGTCGATATCCAGAGCTCGCTGCAGTGAGCGCTTCGCACGCGCTGCTGCATCCAGTCCGAATATTCCACCCAGCGCAGACATCGTCGCAACACCCGGAACGAATCGGATAAAGCTAGACTTGAACTCGGGACCGTGTGTTAGCGCCCAGCCGTAGCCGAAGTGCGCCCAGCTGTTCCGCTCGTCCTGGTCCTTCGCCTTGTCGAACGAGTGCTGCGCCCGCTTCCGCGCGTCGTCATCGTCCGTAAGCTCAAACAAGCGCTTCTCAATAAGCGCATACCGAAGATGCTGCTCACCTGCGGATTTGTCATTCGCTGGCTCGCTGCTGCGACCAAGGTTTCGCACCGCCACCGTGTCGTGCAAACCGGCGAGTGAATCCGCAAACAGAGCGGGCTGCAGTGCGACCGTTGCCTGCATCCCGGCGGGTGCAGGGTTCTGCGCACACACGCTCGTGCCACGCACGAGCAACGCCGCGCAGATCATGAATTTAGGGCTCATGTTTACGTCTCGTTTCCCGGGTGCCGGCTAAGCTACCGGCGGGATGCTGTCCGATACGGCCTATATAGAACGTATCTAGCGTCGAAATGTGGATTCTGTTCCTGGTGGGACGAACCGGAGGAGCTCTGGGTCATGAGAGCGATGTCTGGCGGGCATCGACGACTTCCGGCAGCGCCCTGAGCTCCGCCAGGACGGCGTCGTTCATGACCCCATCGACGCTGATGGCCGCGAGCGCGTCACCGCCTGCGTTCAGGCGGGCCTGGTGGTATTCCGCGATGTTGATCCCGGACTTGCCCAGGAGCGTGCCGACCCGACCGATGACGCCCGGCACATCGCGGTTCCTCAATACGATCAGGGACCCCTCCGCGCGCACCACCACGCGAAAGCGGTTGATGCGCACGATGCGTGCATGCCGGCCCGCGACAACCGCGCCTGCGACACGAACCTCGCCCGACTCCGCACGCAAGCGCACATCCAGAAACTCTTCGCTCGGGCCGTGCGCCGACACACCGGCGCGCTCGATGTCGATCCCGCGCATCGCCGCGATGTGCAGCGCGTTCACATGATTGATCGCACCGGCGCCAACAACATTGTGGAGTGCTCCCGCGATCGCGGCCGCGGTCAGTGGATTGACGAATTCCTGCTCCGGTCCTGCATACCGCACAGTCACACCCGACAGCGGTCCGTCGAGCAGCACAGCGGCGAGTTTGCCCAGACGCGTCGCGAGATCGAGAAGCGGACGCAGTCTGCGCATCGCTTCGCCACCGATCGCCGGCGCATTCACTGCACTCGTCAGATCGCCGTTAATCAGCGCGGCGCGAATTCCCCCGGCAATTTCCAAAGCAACATTCTGCTGCGCCTCGGCTGTCGACGCGCCAACATGCGGTGTGAGCACCACGTTCTTCACCGAGCGCAGCGGATGATCTGCCGGCAGCGGCTCCTCGGAGTAGACATCGAGTGCGGCTGCACCGAGGTGTCCGCTCTCCAGCGCGCGCTGTAACGCGCCTTCATCGACGACACCGCCACGCGCAGCATTGATGACAATCGCACCCTTGCGCAACTGTGCCAGCTGCTTGTCACCGATCATGCCCGCGGTCTGTTCCGTCAGCGGTGTGTGCAGCGAGATCACATCCGCGCGCTCCAGAACGCCGTCGAGTGTGCCTAGCTCGATACCCAGCGCATGCGCACGCTCAGCGTTCAGGAACGGATCGAATGCGACAACGGTCATTCCGAACGCCTTCGCACGACGCGCGACTTCACCGCCGATTCGGCCCGCGCCGATCAGACCCAGCGTCTTGCCGTACAGCTCCATACCCGTAAAACTCTTGCGATCCCATTCGCCCGCCTTCATGGAACGGTCCGCCGCCGGCACTCTGCGCGCCACTGACAGCAGCAGCGCAAACGCAAGCTCTGCCGCGGAGATCGTATTCCCGGAAGGTGCATTCAGTACTGCAATGCCACGCTCCGTCGCAGCAGCAACATCGATGTTGTCGACGCCGACACCCGCGCGGCCGATCACGCGCAGCGAGTCTGCGTACTTCAGCGACTCACGCGTGATTGTGGTCGAGCTACGCACGATCACCGCGTCCATCCCCTCGATTGCCCGCGCCAGTTCCTCGCCTTTGAGACCGGTCCGTTCGATCAGTTCGAAACGCGTTGCATCAGACAGCGGCGCCAGCGCCGGATTTGGCATCGCATCCGCAAGCAGGACTCGAAACATGGACACACTCATGTGGCGAACACGTCCGTCAGCGCTTCCAGTAGGGACTCCAGGCGGTCGAGTGTGTGATCGCCCATGTGGCCGATACGGAATGTCGCTTCGCGCATCGCGCCATACCCCGTCGCAATCGTGAAGCCGCGCTCCGCCGCGCCCCCTGCAACGCGCGGTCCGCTCCAACCCTCGGGAACCTTGATGCATGTAACCGTCGGCGAGCGATATCCCTCCGGCGCGAGAACATGGAGGTCGACACCGCGATTCTCACGCATGTCGGCCACCCATTCATACACGCGCTGCGCCATTGCTTCGTGACGGTCGAACCGTTTCTGCAGACCCTCCACTTCAATCGCTTCCACCTGCGCAGCGAGCGCATAGAGCAGCGACACCGCGGGTGTGTTCGGCGTCTGGTTCTTCAGGATGTTGCGCTCGAACTCGAGGAAGTCGAAGTAGATGCCGCGATCATCTTTGCTCTGCGCGCGCTCCAGTATGTGACGTTGCGCAACGCAGAATGCGAGGCCGGGCGGGAGTGCGAGACACTTCTGTGAGCCCGTCAGCACCAGGTCCACGCCCCACTCATCGGTCCTGAAGTCCGCGCCACCGAGCGCACTCACACTGTCGACAAGCAGCACTACGTCTCCCGCGCGCTGCGTGACATCCGCGAGCTCCTGGATCGGATTCAGCACTCCCGTCGATGTCTCCGAGTGCACCACCGTAACGGCATCGTAGATGCCGCGCGACAATGCGCTCTCCAGCATTTCCGGAGTGTGCGCCTTGCCCCACTGAACCTCCAGCGGATCCGCCTCGAGTCCCGTGCTGCGAGCGATCTGAAAGAAGCGCTCGCTGAATGCGCCGTTCACCAGCGACAGGACACGGCGGCGCGCGCCGTTGCGCAGCGACCCTTCCATGAATCCGGTCGCCGAGGCAGCAGCCACGTACACGGGACGCTCCGTCTTGAAGATGCGTTTCAGGCGTGGCTGGATGCGCCCCATCATCTCTTCCATCTCGACTACGCGGTGACCCATCATCGGCTGCAGCATCGTCTCGAGAATCTGCGGCCGCACTTCGGTGGGGCCGGGAAGGAAGAATGTCCCGAAGGGTGCTTTGCGCGTGCGTGATGCCTGCTTCGCGCCAGTCTTTTTCTTTGCTGTCTGCTTCGTTGCCATGCTATACAGCCGGTCCGTTGCCGAGGTAAGAGCGGTACACAGACTCGAGCCGCTCGAGTCCACTGTCATACAATTCCAGCGCGGCCGCGTGACGCGGCCGTTCGCCCGCGAGCGCCAACGCGAGCACCGGTGTCAGTGAGGCCGATCGCACAACGAAATCCGCAACCGCGACGACTGCCGCGCGTTCAACCACTCCGGCATATGCGACAAATACATCGGCGACATCGCGCGTTTCGAGGTCGGTCGCACCATCACCGACGAACATCACGGAGGCACTCTGCTCACGACGCCAGATCTCCAGCAGCGCGCGTTTTCCGCCGCTGCGTGACAGCGGTGATGCTGTATCGAAGCCGGCATAGGCACCCGCATCGTCGAACCTGATATCCACGGCCGCGACATCGCGGTCGGCAATACCGAGGTGACGCGCCAGCACGAGTACCGCAGGCAGCAGACCGCCGCTCATGATGCGCACGCGGATCCCTTCCGCCTGCAATGCGCGCACGACTTCAGCCGCGTCCGGTACAATGTGACTGACATACAGTTCGCCGAGCCGCGCCACTGCATCACGCGTCGGCTTCACCAGCGCGAGCCGTTGGCCGTACACCTGCTCGAGTGCGACTTCGCCGCGCATTGCCGCCGCCGTCAGCTGCGCAACCTCTTCCGCGTGTTCACGCGCCAGCTCATCGATACCTTCGATCCCCGACAACGTCGAATCACAGTCGAAGACCACGACGTCGACGCGGCGCAGCCGCCGCATCTGCCCGCTTCGTTCTACGCCAACTGCATCATTGGTTGCTGCGATGACGGCCTCCCTCGGGGAATGCTGGAAGATTGTCCAGTTCGTGAAGCGCGGCAAGACCGTCCCTTAGGTGCCTTCCAACCGGAACCCGCCCGTACCCGACGTGTACGATCCGGGCATCCACCTTCGCACCACCTTGGAGTCCGCGATGGCCGCCTCGCAGTTCCGTCACTCCATTGTGATCGCTTGCGCCATTGCGTTTGCGCTGTCCGCCAGACTCCCGGTATCCGCGCAAAAATCCGTTTATTCCGGTGCCATCCCGGAACCGGACCCCCGCGTTATCAAGGACTCCCTGTCCCGCATCACCGTGCGTCGTGCCGTTCGCGACATCGAGCAACAGCATGCCAGGTCCGGTACGATCGGCGGACTGCTGGCCGCTGGATTCGCAGCGCTCCGATCCTGGGAGCTGTCCCACCTCGCGGAAGATGCGAAGAATGCGCGGCGGCACTTCGAGCGGGCCCGCGAGATCGACCCGTCCAGTCCCTGGCCCCTATACGGCTGGGCTGCCGCCATGATGCCGCTCATCAAGGACACCGACGATCCGGGTCGTCTGGGGTTCACCGGTGACAATGCACTTGTAGAGGACCTGGGACTCGATCCTCGGTCGCGCGCCCGCCGCGCTCTCGAGAAGGCCGTCGCCATTGACCCGACGAATGTCGATGCGGTCCGTCTGCTCGGCCGGCTCGGCGTCGAAACGCGTGACGAACAGGCCATTGCGCAGGCGACGGCCGCGCTCAAGACTCTCGCCGCGAACTCGCCCGATGACCCCGCCGCCTTCATCGCGCTCGCAGATGCCGCACTTGCATCCGGCGATCTCGAAACAGCCGCTTCCTCCGCGAAGGCCGCGGCCACGATTGCGCGTGGCACCCTGCTGGCACATGCCCACCACATCGCCGCACGAGCACTCCTCCGAATGCCCGGCCGCGAAGCAGAAGGCCAGCAGGAGTACTTCAACGGTCTTCGCGATATGAGCCGTGAAGAGACGGCGCGTTACTTCGATGAGCTGCGAGGCATTGCGACAACGAGCGAGATGGCGCAGATCGAGCGGCTTCCCTTCGTGCAGGCGCCATCATGGATCCAGGTGTTCTGGGATATGCATGCAGCGATGTCGGGTGTGACTGTCTCGCATCGGCTCGCTGCACACTTCAAGCGGTTGCCGCACGCAGAGGCATATTTCCGGCGCGAACAGCATTTCGGCGCGCCGACGCGCAACGCGCTGCTGCTCGATCGGCCGGAATCACCGTTCGATGACCGTGGCGTGATCTTCCTTCGTCATGGAGAGCCCGATGATGTCGTGCGCTCGAGGAATACCGAGTCGTGGGTTTACATGAACCTCGGTGGTCGTCCCGAGATGTACCATTTCACGGATGGCGCCGCCGAAGGACCGCAAGGGTTTAACGACTGGTATCTTATGTACAATCTGCCGTGCGATTCCGATTTCATCGGTGCGCGAGCACAGTATGACAACCGTCTTGCCAAGCTTATGCATCATTGTGATGATCCGTTGACGATCCGCGAGGTCAGTGCTCTGGTCCGCCGCGATGTCAGAGAAGCGCTCGCCACGGACATGGATCGCATTGGATTCACGCGGCTGCTCGCTGCGACATACGACATTTACACGTTCCGCGGTGAAAAGGGATGGACCGATGTCGTCGCTACGATCGGAGTGCAGGCATCGCGCATGAAGCCGCTCACGCTCGAGAACGGCGACAAACTTTATGCAGTCAACGCTTCACTCATTGTCATCGACACCGCGGCTCGTGATGTTGCGCGCAAGGACACAGTCATTGAAGCGAAGGCCGAAACGATCGCAAACCGAGGCAGCGTGGTTCTCGGCGACGTCAGCCTCTCGACTCTACCCGCCGCCGGAATAGTGCATCGCGTCATGGTCGCGGACGCATACGACGAAACCCACGGCCAGCTGTATGGCGGCCCGCTCAAGGTGCAGGATTATTCCGGCAGCAACCTGATGATCAGTGATGTCGTGCTTGCCGCGCCGGACCGCGGTGGTTCTTTCAATCGCGGAGCAGTCAGCCTGTCCCTCGTGCCATGGCAGGCCTTTTCCCGCGGCGAGTTCCGCGTCTTCTACGAGCTCTATAACGTGTCGCCAGGACATCCGTACACGACGGAGCTGAAGCTGGAGAGTATCAAAGGTGGCGTCAGTGGTGCGGTCAGTGGGCTGCTCGGACGGCGGCCTGCCGTGAGCCTGCGCTTCGAGGATGTAGCGCCCGCTTCGAGTCTTGTCATTCAGCAGGTGCGTGATGCTCAGGCGAGTCCCGAACCGGGCGAGTACAGACTCACAATCACGATTACGGATGGTCGCACCGGTCAGAAGGTATCCCGCAGCCGACCGGTCACGGTTATCCGGTAACTACATCTCGTAATCCGCAATCGATTTCTCCATCGCCGTTCATCAGAGCCGGCCCATCAGCTCGAAGTGCAGATAATGCTCTTTGGTGAGAAAGAACTCGCCCATGGGTGACGGACCGGTGAAATAGCGAAGTGACAGCCGCAGTTCGCGCGCGTTCGCACGGTTCTCACGGCGGAATGCAACACCGCCGAGCGCCGACACCGCACTCTGCCATTTCGTGCGCTGCGCTGCCTGCCAGTCGATGCCGCCATGCAGGCCGATATGGCCGCCCGACCATTTGTACCATTCGCCATCCGCCCCGAGCTGCGCAGTAAAACGGTCGTCCCGTTCGAGCGACTGTAGTACGGCCGTCGAGGCGGTGTTCGAGTGGAAGATGAATGATCCGCCGCCATACAGCCGTACGCCCGTTTTGTCGTTGTATGCAACCACGCCCTCGAGCGCTTCACCGCCAAACTCGATGCGCCGCGCGGTGGTCGACTGCGTGAACTCATCACCGAGATGTGAGCTGCGGTGATGGATGCGGAGACGTGCCGCGAGATCGTTCTTCAGTACCTCGATGCCACCGCCCACGACCCAGTCCTGGCCCATATCGTCGCGACTGGGATTCTCGATGCGGAATCGCGAGAAGACACCGACGTGGCCTGTCAGGTTGATGCCACCGTCTTCCCAGGTCTTCAATGCGACGAACGGAAACGCCATGCCGATACCAACTGCGGCAACGACATCGCGCTTGTCATCTTCTGTTACATAGAACAGCGGACGCTCCGGCCCCTGCTCCTCGAGAATATCCGTGCGCAGCAGGCCCAGTGTGAAGCGAGGTTCGAGTGGATCGGCCATCAACGGATGGAACAGGCTCGCTCCAGGCATGAACCGGCTCCAATGGTCCTGCGCGTTACCCTGTGTTGCCGCAGCGACAACGCCGAAGACCGCCACTATCATGGAACGTCGCATCAAATCACTCCGCACGGATCTGCGATTAAATTCTGCTGCGCGCCGACGGCACGCGCTTGCGCCCTCTGCAAGGATACAGCATTCTGCCCCGTCCGATTCGCGCCTGTCAAGAAAGTGCCGCTCTCATTCATGCATGACGCCGTTCTGGATTCCTCGCTGCCGACCCCGACCGTTCCGGCTGCGAACGACGGACTGCTCCCGTTCGAGCTCGCTGGCGCCGTACGTCCAGGGGGCGAACGGGACAAACCCGTTGTACAGGGGCGCCGGGCGCAGGCGTATGCCGGAGAGGACGGCGGCATCGACCATGTCCGCATTGGCGCCAGCGTACTGAGCGCTCTGCGCGTTCGCGACGCCGTGCTCGTCACGACCCAACACACATCACTTGGACTGCGACGCACGTACAATGCCGCGGGTGCGTCATTCTGCGAGAGCATTCTATGTCTTCCCGACCTGCCCGCGGTCACCATCGAATGGTCTGCACCGGCGCCGCAAGTCCTCGACATCGAATGGGAATATCCCGCAACCAGCGCCGATTCAACACTGCGCTTGAATCAGCATGGCGGCACTGTCACCATTGCCGATGATGCAGCACACCTCGTCACCTGCTTCGCGTTCGATCGCATTGGTGCCACGCTCAGCGTAACGGCCGCACCGGCCCACAGCGGCGCCGCGCTCCGCATCCACGCGCGAGTCGGCGCGGGCCCTGATGGCTTCAGACTCCACGTCACTGCAGCGATGTACGACGCAGCAACGCCCGATGCGACCCGCGACCTTGACACCTGGAATTCCACACATCACACGATCGCGGATACACTCGACCGCCTCCGCCACGCTTCATCACTCACCCGCGCATTCGCCGCGGCCCAGAAGCGACGCGCAATGACACTGCTCTCGATCGAGACGCCGGACACGGCACTCGACCACGACGTCGCATGGGCAGTGCAGTGCATTGCGACAGCGCCCATCGGCACCATTGACCCGCTGCGCCACGTGCTCGCCGCGCTCGCCACCGGAGATCCCGCGACCGCGCGCATGCTGATGGACGCGGTAACCGGTGACGCTGCACTGCTGCTGATGTATGCGCGCTACCACGCATGGACCGCCGACACCTCGGTACTGCACACCGCATGGCCTCGCATCGAGCTCGCTGCCGCGCGTACGATCGCTGCGCTCGACTCGAACGCCGACGCGCACGCTGCGGATGATAAAAACACCGTCGCATTCATGTGCAATGCGCTCGATGCAATCGCGATGACCGCCGGTGATATCGGCCAGCGCGCATTCCAGCACGCCGCAACCGTTTGCATCGCACAATGCCGCACAACCAGCACCCGAGCCGATGCAGCGCACCTGAGAGCGATCACCACACCCGACGCTGTCCTCCTGTTTCTCGTCCATGACATCCTCGGCATTGAGCCCGAGGCCGCGCGCAACCGGCTCCGCATCAGACCGCGCCTGCCTGCCGCATGGGACCGCGCAAGGATTCGCAACATCATGTGCGGTGATGCATCCGTCTCCCTGAACTGCCAGCGCGAAGCCGGCACGTGGACCTTCACCGCGTCACAAGAATCCGGCGGCGTCCCCATCCGCCTCCTCCTCGAGCCCATTATTGCGGCCCGCTCGATCGGCGGCACATTAGTCGATGGCGTGAAGGCGGATCTTGACGCGAGGCGCGATGGAGACGGCATTCTGGTGCCGGTCCAGCTGGTCCTCGATGAGACGCGCGAGCTCGTCGTACGGGAGGCGGTATGAAAAACGCCCCCGGGTCTGCATCCGGAGGCGTTTTATTTTCTTCAGCGCGCTGCCATGCGGCCATCGCCGGTCAGCAGCCGGCGCAGGAACTGGGGCCGGTCGGGCACCGTTTCCTTAATGATCGAACGAGCGTACGCAATCTTTTCTTCGTCGGTCAGCGTGTCTACAACAGAAATCGGGGCGCCATAGCGCAGGAGCAACCGCTTGGCATCCTTCGCGACGTTATCGTCGTCCATTGGTCCTCCCGGGAGGGGTGGGGTTCAGAGGGCAAATCTACCCGTTCCCGGGCAGCACATCAATGGCGCAAAGTGGCCCGCTCCCGGCGCGGCCATTGCATAAGCAGGTCAACGCCGGCGCTCGCCGGTACTCGGGAGGGGTGATGTGGAGCCTGGTAGAACGATTCAAGCAGAATCGAGCGCGTCGTAAGTTCATGCCCCGGCCGCACCGGCGGGGCAAGGGCACGATCGGGAAAGTCGCGATCGTCCTGGTCGTGGTCCTCCTCGCCGGCATGGCCGCGTTGCAGCTCTGGCGGGGCGGGGGCGATACCACGGAATTCGTTGCGCACGTCCGGGCCGGAGGCCCGGCACTGGATGTGATCGAGCGCGCGGCCGCCGGACGTCGCCTGATATTCCTGGCGGACGTACCGTCCGCGTCGGCGCCGAAGGAGCTTGCGGCACAGGCCATCGAGCGCCTGGCGAAGGGGAGCGGTCTGGACGTGATTGCGCTGGAGATCGATGCGGCCGAGCAGCCGTTCATCGATCGCTACCTGGCCACTCCGTCAGAGGACGCCGCCATCCTCCTCGCAAGGCCTCGCATCAGTCACGAAGCGGAAGGCGTCAGTCGCGCATACATCGATGTCCTGCGCGCAGTTCGTCGCATGAATGATCAGATGGGAGCCGATCAGCAGATCAGGATCGTGGCCCTCGATGTCGCGGGCTGGCCGCCGAAAGGCGCGGTGTCGCCGAGCGAAGCCGCACGTCTGTTCGGTGAACGCGACAGTGTGATGCTCAACACGATCATGCCGCTGCTGCAGGATGATCCGAAATCACGCGTGCTCTTTTTTGTCGGTGGCCTGCATGTGTTGAAGGCGGGAACCGGCGTTGTCCAGACGGGCGGAACGAAAACCGTCGAGGCGCGGTGGCTCGCGAGCCGACTCGCCGCGCTGTATCCGCAGGATGTCTATTCGATTCTTGTTGATGCGACGCCGTCACGCATTCCGGCAGCGGCAGTTGCCGCATATCGCGGCACATCCGTGCGTAGCGTGCTTCGTGATGCCCGCGTGAATACCGGCCTCGGATTGCCGCTCGATCCGGTGTTCGATTTCTCGCGACATCCGGTGGACGTCACACTCAAGCCGGGCATTCATTTCGACATGACGCCGCGCGACTTGAGGCTGAGCACACTCGCGGACGCGTACATCTACCTCGGCAGCTGATCCACTACAGCGGCTCGGGAGTCGGACTCTCGGCCGCACCGGATCCACGCTGCCGCGAGGGCGGCACATCCTGAACTTTCGCCGCCTCTTCCACCAGCTGCTTCAGCAGCTTCTCCATCTGGCGGCTGTTCATGAGCGTCGCCAGGTGGCCGACAAGACCGAGCGCGAGCGTTGCCCGGTCCGGCACGGTCAGCTCCTTGATGCGATGCATGATCTCGCGGATCGCTGCGTTGTCGCGGCTCCCCGATTCCGTCGTCCTGGGGTCCTGTGTCATGTATCCTCCTCAGCCATGTGCGTCATGCCCGTAACGTTCAGCCTCTTTGTCTCCATGATAACCCTCGTCGTTTGCCAGAATCGGACCGCCTGCCCGCACGTCGTGGCACTCGCCTTGTATAGCCACTCAGCATGCCCGTCAAAAATGAGGATACGTGGTGGCGCCGGACCGGCAAGGCGCCGCGTTTCAAATATATCGGCCTGAACGGCCGGCCCCTGCGCAGCCCCGCAGCGATCGAGCGCATCCGCAGCCTCGTGCTGCCGCCGGCGTGGACGGACGTCCACATCGCGCCCGTCCCGGACCGCAAGGTCCAGGCGTGGGGCTATGACCAGGCCGGCCGCAAACAGGCCCGTTACAGTGTTCAGCACGTCACGCGCCAGGACATGCGCAAATGGAAACGCGTCCTCCGCGTTGCTCGCGCGTTGCCCGAGTTGCGTAAACGCACCAACCGTGATCTCAGGCGACGGCAGCTGGACCATGAAAAGGTACTCGCAACCGTCGTGCGCCTCATCTGTCGCGCATACTTCCGCGCCGGCAGTGAGCGATATGCCGTCGAGAATCGGACGTTCGGCATCTGCACACTCGGCAAGAAGCACGTGAAGATTCACGGGCGCAATCTCGTGTTTGAGTATGTTGGCAAGCGCAGCAAGCAGCAGCGTCAGTTCGTGGCGGACACGCCGCTCGTGCACATCATTGAACGGCTGCTCGAGCTTCCGGGCAAGCGCCTGTTCCAGTATGTGGACGGGAACCCGCGCCGGCCGCGTCAGGTCTCGGCGGATCAGGTCAACGACTATCTATACGACGTTTTGGGTGAGCCTTTCACATCGAAGGACCTGCGTACCTTCGGTGGTACTGTACGCGCGGCAACCATCCTGGCCGACATCGGGCCCGCGAAGAATCCGACCGATGCAAAGCGCAATGTCGCACTGGTCTGCAAACTCGTTGCAACCGATCTCGGCAACACGCCTGCGATCTGTCGCAAGGCATACATTCATCCTGCAGTGTTGCGCGAGTACGAGCTGCGCGGACGAACGATTGATACGGTGCGACCGCGTCGCTCTAAACCAAACGACTCCTCCGCCGTCGTGGCCGAAGAGCCGGTTGGGTATTATCCCGAGGAGCTGGCGCTCATGAACTTCCTTGAGCGCTACGGCTGAACCGACTGTACCTCCGCGTGACGTCTGTCTGGCGCGGCCGCTTCCGCCTCCACCGAAGCCCCATTAGGTTCACGATATGTTCGACGACTGGAAGAATGCGTGGCGGGTGGCCGTGGAGAATTTCGAGCGTGAAGTTCGCGCCGATGGCAGCGCGGATCAGGGCCGCGGCATGCGGCGGCAGCTCGCGACGGCGCGTGGCGCGCTCACGCGCCTCGAGGCCGAGATCGAGCGTGCTGCAGCCGAGGCCGTCGCGGAACGCGAAGCCGAGCAGGTCTGCATTCGACGCCAGACCATGGCGTGCGACATTGATGATCAGGAAACCGTGCGCATCGCTGAGGAATATGCCGTCCGTCACGCCGAACGTGCGTCGATCTATGAGCGGAAGACGGAAGTACTGCGCGACGAACGTGAACTGCTCGTGCGTGATATTGAAGTGATGGAAACAGAGATCGGTTCGCACGTACCGCACGAACCGATCTCCGAAGGCACCCGCTACACCACCGCAACCGAGAAGGAAGAAGCGGAAGAACGCTTGAGGCATGACCACGAACTCGCCCGCCTGCGCCGCGAACGCGCCGCTTCCGAAAAGCTCGAAGAGCTCAAGAAGCGCATGCGCCCCGAGTAGCTAGTGCGCTGGGCTAAGGACCGACCCGAGTTTGGGAATCAACGCCTCCGCATCAATCAACTTCTGTCGCAACGCCGCCGCGATCTTCATGATCGGGCGATTGACGTCGTGCGGATCACCAGGCGCAACGAATGCCGCCGGTATAAATGTTCCCGCAACCGGCTTCGCCAGCGCAATTGCAACGATGATCGAGAGTTCTTCGGACGGACGCAGCGTGTATGGACCGGCCGACACCAACATGCGCACATCAGACTCCGCAGGAACCAGCATACCGATGTTCGGGTCCGGATCATCCGGCACATACGCCCCCGTTCCGGACATGATCGACCAGCCGATCGATTCGTCGCCCGTGCCTGCGTGCCAGTCGGACGATGAACCGTTGCCGCCCTGTGTGCCATATCCGTTTAACACCATGCGTCCACCATTGGGCACCGACAGCAATCGCAAGCCGATCAGCCCCGGCGAGAGAGCGGCGCCGCTCGTGAAGCGCGCATCACTGAAGTTCGCGTCGTACGCGAACACCGAGTGCCGGTCCGGATCGTACGACATGATGTCGTCCGATGCATCGCCGATGTCCGGATCCATGCCGAACCCGACGAACACATCGTTGTATGTGATTCCCGTAGTCCCCAGCGCCGTGCCACGAACATCCAGTTGCTGGTATGACGGCGATGTCGTGATGTTGCGATATGTAACGCGGACGATTGCGACGTCCGGCACTGTCGGATCGATCACCATCTGCTCGCGTACTTCAATGCCGCGGATCGTTGTAAGTGTTGTCGATGTCGTTGTTGGCACCATCCAGGTGCGCTGGTCCGTCCGCAACGAGCCCGCCGAAAGAACAAGGGATGGCGTCGGCCGACCCGCGAGAATCGAGACGTCGTACATCCCCAGTGCCACGCCGCGACCATCGACCTTGCCCGCGATCATCGGCATCGCGTTCGATACATACGAATCATTCGTGCCCGCCGGCCAGATTATACCTTCGCCACTGCCGTCCTGCAGAAACATCGCGCCCAACGCGTTCACGGACACAGTCATGTTTCCCGCAGTCAGCGCCTGCCGGTTACGATTGTAGCACGACCCCTGGCTCTCAAGTGATGTGCATCGAGCCGTAAGCGGACCGTTCAGCGTAAACGGCTCGCTCCCTACGATCACCACGCGCGCACCGTAGGTATAAATGCCGATCCCACCATCCAGCAGTGCGAGGACCGTATGTGATCCGCCGATGTCGGTGATCGAATCCGGGGTGAGCAGGCCGGTGTCCTCTTCATCGACAAAGATTCTGGCCCCCTGCGGATCGGAACTCACGATGAGTTTGCCATTGGTGCCGCCAAGCGGCCCGTCTGCCTCCCGGCATGACGGCAGCAGCAGCGCACTGAGGAGCAGCAGAATCCTGTATCGCATCAGAACCGCGCGCTGAAGAGGTTGATTGCCAGCGCAGGCTCGAGTCGAGCCTTCGCGCCACGTGTGTGACGGCGCATCACAGGCACCGGTGTGAATGATCCGGCAAGGCCAGCGATACTCGTGGCGAACGGAATGCCCAGTCCCGCACGTAATTCCGCGCCGCCCGCAACAGCACCGCCCGAGCCGCATCCCCCCCGCGTCTGCCCCGAAACCAACGCCAACACTGCCCCTTTTATCAACCTTCTCATGAACCCTCGTTAGCGAATCCTGCGCATTCCGTGAAGCCGATTGGTGCAACCGATCGTTCTGGGCATACCGCGGGCCGCGATTGATCGTTCCCTCACGCCCCGGACGCAAACAAGAACGCTCCGCAGCCTCGAAAGACTACGGAGCGTGTCCTGCCGGACGCACCGGCCTCTAGTGTTTGGTGCCGACCATCATATTGCGGATCGGGCGAACCATCAGCGCGAGCACCACAGAAACCGCGATTGCGAACGCCGCCATGATCCCGAACAGCACCGGCAACGCCAGCGTCTCGTAAAAGCGGACGAGAAAACCGCCCATGAAGTTGCCGACAGACGCCGCGAGGAACCACACGCCCATCATGAGGCTCACGACGCGAGTGGGCGCGAGTTTCGTCATTGCGGACAGACCGACGGGACTCAGGGACAGCTCGCCAATTGTGTGTAGCAGATATGTCAGGATCAGCCAGTTCGGGCTGACCTTGGCGCCAGCCTGGGACATCATCGCTGCAAACGCCATGACAACGAAGCCGAGACCGACGAACAGCAGACCAAATACAAATTTCCCCGGGCTCGACGGCTCCTTCTTACGTTTTGCGAGGTATACCCACAACCACGCGAACAGTGGAGCCAATGCGATGATGAACAGTGCGTTCACCGACTGGAACCAGCTGGCTGGGAACTCACCGTTTACAAACGGGAACCAGCCCGGCAATGTGCGGTTCGTGAAATCGTCCGCAAACAGGTTCAAGGAGGACCCCGCCTGCTCGAAGAAACTCCAGAACACTGCCGCCGCCACGAACAGCACCGCGATCACATACAAACGCTTGCGCTCATCAGCGCTCCAATATGGCCGTGTGAACAGCCATGTGAAGAATCCGGCGACCGTTACCAGCAGCATGATGCCGTAAGCGTTCGAGATCCCTTCTTCACTTACCTGGATCACACCGGTCATTGCCAGTGCGGTCACCGCGCCAATAGCAACGATCAGCCCGCCCAACACCTTGAACAGGAGCGCCTTCGACTCTGATTGCTCCTCCGCCGACGCGCTCACCCGCCCGGCATTACCCAGATACTTCCCGCCGATCAAGTACTGCAGCACACCCAGCGCCATGCCGACGCCCGCTGCTGCAAAGCCCATGTGCCAGTCCACCTTCTCGCCGAGATAACCAGTCACCAGCGGTGCTATGAACGCGCCAAGGTTGATGCCCATATAAAAGATCGAGAAGCCCGAGTCACGGCGAATATCCGTTTCGCTGTACATCTGTCCAACCATCACCGAGATGTTCGGCTTCAGCATGCCGGTGCCGAAAATGATCAGCACCAGGCCGAGATAGAACGTCGCCATGCCGGGAATCGCCATCGTGAAATGACCGAGCGTGATGACGATGCCTCCGTACAACACTGATTTCCGTTGACCGAGGATGCGGTCTGCCACCCAACCGCCGGGCAGATTCGCGAAATACACGAGCGACGTGTACATAGCGTAGATCGCGCCGGCCTTCGCGACATCGAAGCCCAGACCGCCATCCGCAACCGTCGCTGTCATGAACAGGATCAGCAGGGCGCGCATGCCGTAGTAGCCCCAGCGTTCCCACATTTCGGTGAAGAACAGCGTGGCCAGGCCGCGCGGGTGGCCGAAGAAACTGGTATCGGTGCTGATGGTGCTGGGCGGCTCTGGAAGGTTGGTGGCCGCACTGGCGTTGTTCATATTAAGCCTG
>JBDSPG010000263.1:0-3490 GCA_039912685.1 Longimicrobiales bacterium
ATCCCAGGCATCACGGTTGACCCGAACTCATCCACACGCGTAATCATGCAGTTCCCGGACAATGTGGACGACATGCTGCTGTCGGGCACACTCGACAACGGCGAATCACTCGCAAAGCGTGCACAGCTGGTCGACCAGAAAATCGGGACGGGCCACGTTGTCATGTTTGCATTCCGTCCGTACTGGCGATGGCAGTCACAGGGCACGTATGCGATGGGGTTCAATGCGATCATGAATTGGAACGATCTCGACGCCGGGAAATAAAGCCGTTTATCGGAGGATCGCCAGCGCCCATATCGGTTTATGATCACTCGCGTGGTGATTGTCCACGATCGTGCCGCTGCCGTTCTCGCGCGCGGGTGCGAGTCCCTTCAGAAAGACATGGTCCAGTCGGCCGATCTTAGCAGTTCTCGGTTCGCGAGCCGTGGGCCACGCGTAACCACGATCGCGCGCTACACTGCCGATATCCGGATCGTTCATGTCACCGCCAATGATCACGCGATCGAATGGCGCCGCATCGGCGAGGAGTGTCTCGAACTGCTCCGTTCTCTGATCAGCGTTGATGTTGGCGACTGTGCCGAGATGCGCTGAGTACACGCGAATCTGCATCTCACCGATCTCGATGGTTGCGGCAGTCGCGATACGGCGCGACTCGCCGATGGCGGCAAGGTGTGGCAGGAGAATCTTGGCGTCCGACCGGATCGGCCAGCGTGAGAGAACCGCGTTGCCGAAGTCACGCCCGGTGCGCATGTGCTTTGTGGCCGGGTAATAGACGTGGTGCATGCCGAGTGCACTCGCGATGCGCTCAGCACCGTGCGCATCCATCTCCTGCAGAAGCACGATATCAGCGTTGCGAAGAAGAGGATCGGCGAGGACAACGATGGCGCTGTCGACCTTGAACGCGAACTCAATGTTGTACGACACAATTCTGATGGTGTCGGGGACGTTTTGCGCCGCCGCATCGCCATTGACGACGCCGCTATAACGCGGGCCGGGGCCGTCATAGTTCGTTTGTGTAACACAGCCCGTCGCCAGCATTGCGGCAAGCGGCAATAAAACTCTGCGACAAATTGTCATTCGGTACTACAACTCCGTCAGACCCTGCTCCGCCCAGGTCCGCCCACTACGTTTCGTTTCAGCGCGGATCGCCAGGTTCGCCTCGCGCGACGCCGGTACCGCGTACTTCCGAGTGTGATACAGGTGCACCATGTGTGCCCGATGCCTGATCTGTACACCTCGAATGCCCGCGTTCACGAGGCGCTCGCCCAGCTCGCGGTCCTGACCGCCGTACCCCATGCGCTCGTCGAAACCGTTCGCGCGCACGACATCCTCGCGCCATGCCAGCGTGTTGTGACCGTTGAAGCCCGCCATTGTGGGCGTCAGCCGGTCGAATGCGACGGCGATCGCGCCCTTCGTCTTGAGGCGCAGCAGCGGTCGCGTGACGGGGGCGCCGTGCTCCCGCAGCCACCGATAATTCGTGGCCGCGCCGCTATCGACGTGCGCTGGAGTGATCGCAAGGGATGTGACTTCCGGGAGCTTGATGTATCCGCCCGACAGCATGGTTCCCGGACGCGCGAGTGCATGATGCACGGCGATGAGGTCTGAGCGAGGAATACAGTCCCCGTCCGTGAACATCAGCGCATCACCGGTCGAGGCCTGGATAGCCAGGTTCAGGATGCGGCATTTTCGGAAGCCGTCATCTTCCTGCCATATATGGCGGATCGGTGTCGGCGTCAGCGTGCGGGAACGCTCGATGACTGCGACAGTCCGTTCATCCGAGCCGTCATCGGCAACAATGATCTCGTACGGGCTCTGCTTCTGCACCACATAGCCGCGTAGTGTCAGCTCGAGCCAAGCCGGCTGATTGTAGGTCGAGATGATTACAGAAATGCGCACGGTGTCGCTCCAGCGATCAGTCCAGATCGGTGTCTTTCGTTTCCGGAACGAACAGCGTTCCGATGACGCAGGTCACCGTGGCGATCACGACGGGATACCACAAGCCGGAGTATATATTACCGGTCGCAGCAACGATAGCGAATGCGGTGGTCGGGAGGAACCCGCCGAACCAGCCGTTGCCGATGTGATATGGCAGCGACATCGAGGTATAGCGGATGCGTGTCGGAAACAGCTCAACGAGAATCGCCGCAATCGGTCCATAGACCATGGTCACATAGATGACCAGGATCGTAAGGAGAACGATCAGCATCGGGATGTTCATGGCGGACGGGTCCGCCTTGAGCGGATAACGCGCGCCGTTGAGCGCCGCCTCGAGTGCACCGTCGAACGCCTTTGCACTGACCTTGGCGTCCGCTGCAGCGCCATCATAGGAGGCGATCGAAGTCGCACCGATACGCACACTGGTGACGGCGCCATCGCCGGAGCCGAGCGTTTCGTTGGCGTATGGCACGCCGCGTTTGACCAGCGCGACTTTGGCAACGTCGCATGGAGTCGTAAACTTCGATGTACCCACCGGATTGAACTGCACCGAACACTCGCCCGGTACCGCAGCGACGACAACGGGTGCATTGTTCTGCGCTTCCTCGAGCGCTGGATTCGCGTAATGCGTGATCGCGCGGAAGATCGGGAAGTACGTGAGCGCGGCGAGCACCAGGCCCATCATGATGATCGGCTTCCTGCCGATGCGATCCGATAATGTTCCGAACAGCAGGAAGAACGGCGTGCCGATGAGCAGTGATCCGGCCACCAGCAGGTTCGCGCGTTGCGGATCCACCTTCAGTGTCTGTGTCAGGAAGAAAAGCGTATAAAACTGGCCGGTGTACCACACGACGGCCTGTCCCGCAGTGAGACCGAACAGGGCGAGCACTACCAACTTCAGGTTGCCGCGCCGCAGGAAGGACTCCGTGAGCGGCGCCTTCGATGTCTTGCCCTCGTTCTTCATCTGCTGGAACAACGGCGACTCGTTGAGTTTCAGCCGGATCCACACGGAGATCGCGAGCAGCACGAGCGAAACGAGGAACGGGATGCGCCAACCCCACGACTCGAACGCTTCCGTACCGAGGAACTTCCGGCACGCGAGAATGACGAGGAGCGAGAGAAATAAACCGAGCGTCGCGGTCGTCTGGATCCATGACGTATAGGCGCCGCGCTTTCCCATTGGTGCGTGCTCCGCGACATACGTTGCAGCTCCACCGTATTCACCGCCGAGCGCGAGCCCCTGCAGCAGCCGCATGAGAATCAGCAGTACGGGTGCTGCAACACCGATCTTTGCGTAGCCGGGAAGGAAGCCGACAACAGATGTCGACACGCCCATGATCACGATTGTGACCAGAAACGTGTTTTTGCGGCCGACAATGTCACCGATACGGCCGAAGAAAAGTGCTCCGAACGGCCGGACCGCGAAGCCCGCGGCGAATGCGAGCAGCGCGAAAATGAATGCGGCGTTCGGGTTGCTCACACCCGCGAAGAACTGCTTGCTGATAATCGCCGCAAGAGATCCGTACAGATAAAAATCGTACCACTCGAAGACGGT
>JBDSPG010000408.1:0-21814 GCA_039912685.1 Longimicrobiales bacterium
CAAGGGTAGGGTGGTAGGGCAAAGGCCCCTAGGGTCGGGAGGAAAGGGCCCTCCCATCCCCTTTGCCCTCCAACCCCAGCCCTCAGGGCTAGCCCTAGCCCTCTCCCTGCGTTCCAACCATATCCAATGCTCGTCCTATCCTATTAGCCGTGGAAAGGCTCGCTCTGGCACCGACCCTGAACTCTGATACCGCCGATGCACAGCTAGCCGCTGAGGGTGATGCGGAGGCTTTCGAGCGCCTCTACCGCAAGCACTCCGCCCGAATCCATTCGCTTGCAAGGCGCATGATCGGGCCCGAGGAGGCAGACGATGTGACGCAGGATGTCTTCGTCAGGGCTTGGCGGAAGCTGGACCTGTTCCGCGGGGACGCGCAGTTCGGGACCTGGCTGTATCGGCTCGCGGTGAACGTGATCCTGGGGAAGCGGACCGGGGTGGCCAAATACCGGGACCGTCATGAGAGCGTGGATGTCGCTGACCTCGCGCTCGCCTCGCGGCGCGAGCGGGTCGATCTGAGGATGGACGTGGACAGCGCGCTCGCAACGCTGCCCAAAGGAGCGCGGCAGGTGTTCGTACTCCACGATGTCGAAGGATATACGCATGAGGAAATTGCAGAGATGCTTGATGTGACGGCGGGAACCTCGAAATCACAGCTGCACCGGGCTCGCATGACGCTCCGGCAGCATCTTGTCTGAAGGATGGAAATGAACATGGATGAGTGGACTGAACGACTTTCCGAGTACGTGGATGGCGAACTGGATGACGGCACCCGTTCGGAGCTCGAACGGCACATCACTGGATGCGACGAGTGTCGTGCGATTATCGCGGACCTGCGCTTCGTTGTGGCCAGTGCGGCCGCACTCGAGGACGCGGATCCGCCGGTAGATCTGTGGAACGGCATCGCCGCGCAGATCGGAGCGACTACGCACGGCGCGTCTCAGGCAGCCCGCATCATCCCGATCGATGCGCACAGGAAGAGCCACCGGTCCTTCACGCTCTCCATCCCGCAACTCGCGGCGGCCGCGACCGTCCTGCTGGTCCTGGGCGGCGCCGCCGTGTACACATTGCGCCCCGACAGCAATACGCAGATCGCGGCGAACAACGGCGTCGCGCCGGACGATGCGGCTGGCACATACGCCGCGACAACTCCGGACGCGACTCCGATTGATGTCATGGAGCCGACCGGCTCGTACAGCGCAGGCGACGTTCGCGCGGCGTCACAGCCGCTCGGCGCACCGTCATCGCTTGCTCCGGTTGGCGGGTACGATGTCGCGATTGCAGAGCTCGAACAGGCGGCGGCGCAGAGCCGCGGCCAGCTCGATCCGACCACACTGCGCGTGATCGAGCAGACCATGGGCACTATCGATCAGGCGATCGCCGATGCCCGGGCAGCCCTCGCGGCCGAACCGTCCAATGCCTACCTGCACAGGCACCTGGACCGCACCATGAAACAGAAGCTCGACCTGTTGCGACGGTCGGCCAAGATCGATCGCGGCGGAGCCTGAGGAGATACATATGCTGCATATACTGATTGCCGGAGCACTGGCGCTGGCTGCGCCACAACAGACCGATACCACGTTCGCAGTGCGTTCTGGCGGACGACTCGAGGTGGACAATTACGGCGGCTCGGTGACCGTCCGGACATGGGGTCGCAATGAGATCCGGGTCCAGGCCACCCACGCCCAGCGGACCGAAGTCGAGATCGACCAGACCGGCAGCACCGTCTCCATCGACGCGTCTGCCTGGAACGGGAACCCCGAGGTGGTCTACGTGATCAACGTGCCGCGGTCGTTCCGCGTCTCTATTGATGGCATCAATACGGATGCGTCCGTCGAGGACCTCGATGGCGACGTCATGATCGAGACAGTGGAAGGCGATATCACGGTCCGCAACGTCACAGGCCGGGTGGCGGTCGAGTCGGTATCCGGGTTCGTTCGCGTCGAAGGTGTACGTGGCCGAGTGTCAGCGTCCAGCACCAACGAGAGTATCCGGCTCTCCGGTATCGTCGGCGAGATCGATGTCAAGGCCGTCAATGGCTCGATCTCCATGCTCGATATCCAATCGAGCAATGTCTCGGCCGAGACGGTGAACGGCGCGATCGCGCTTCGCTCGACCATTCGGGATGGCGGCAATTATGCACTCTCTACCACGAACGGCGAGATTGTGATCGCAATTCCGGATGGAACGAACGCGTCCTTCGAGACGTCGACGTTCAGCGGACGCGTGGAGTCGACAATGTCGCTTACACTCGACCGAAGGAAGAGCGGCGAACAGAGCTTCCGCATCGGAAACGGCAGCGCCCACGTCGCACTCGAGTCGTTCGCCGGAACGGTCCGCCTTGTTAAACCGGCGGAGCTAAAGGATGTGACGATGAGCGGTCAGAAAAACAAGAACAAGAACAGAGACAAGTAAAGACAGCGATCGAATCCGGATTCAATGAGAGGACATACCATGCGTACCATGTCGAAAATTGCAGGCGCTGCGGTGATTGCGGTTGTCTTTCATACAAGTGCCGTGTCCGCGCAGAAGAAGGAAGACTTCCGCTGGAACCACGCGATCGAGGCCGGCAAGGTCATCGAGATTAAAGGCGTCAACGGCGGCATTACAGCGATTGCGACGAACGGGTCCGAGGTTCGTGTGCACGCACTGAAGACCTCGAAGAAGAGCAATGTCAGTGACGTAAAGATCGAGATGAGGGAAACACCGCGCGGCTATACACTGTGCGCCCTGTATCCAACGCCGACGCGACGCATGCGCCCAATGCCCGGTCGGCCGCAGCGCCCGAACGAATGCACCCCCGGCGAACACTGGAACAGCCGCACGGAGAACAATGACGTCGAGGTCGAATGGACCGTAGAGGTCCCGCGTGGCGTCATTCTCTCAGCGAACACTGTGAATGGTGACGTCGACATCCAGAAGTTGGAGGCGGATGTCTTCGCACACACCGTAAACGGCGATGTCACCGTAACAACAACCGGCCTTGTCCGCGCGTCCACGGTCAATGGTTCGATTGATGCCGCCATGGGCAGGAACACCTGGACCGGCGAGCTCAAGTTCGCGACCGTCAATGGCGGTGTATCCGTGACGTTCCCCGCGGCCGGCCTCGACACACAGGTGCGCGCGCAGACCGTCAACGGCGACATCGAAACCGACTGGCCGCTCACAGTCCGCGGACGCTTCGGCTCCAAAGACCTGAACGGCACCATCGGCGCCGGCGGCCGCATGCTCAACCTGTCCACGGTCAATGGCAGCATCGAGATCCGTAAGCGGTAACAACGGATTAACAACGTTCCTTACGGGGGCGCGCTGCGCGCGCGAGAACGCAGAGGCGCAGAGGACAGTAGAATTTCTATTTGTTTAGACAACAACGGCCTCGCGCTTTCGAAGCGCGAGGCCGTTGTTATTTGTTGCTGTTGTTCAACCAAAAAATCCGTTCTAATCCGTTCTCTCCGTTCCTCTGCGACCTCGCGCGCGCAGCGCGCCCCGAAAGGAACGTTGTTGATCCGTTATCAGTCCCTTGCGGTGTGAGATCCTTCGCCGACGGCGCGAATCAATCGTTCCATGTGCTCGAGGTAATCCGCGAGGGCGGAGCGGCCGACGGGTGTGATGGCGTATTCCGTGCGCGGTGTGCGGCCGTCATAGCCTTTCACGCACGAGACATAGCCGGCTTCCTCGAGTTTACGAGCGTGTACGGACAGATTGCCGTCCGTAGTCTCGAGCAGCTCTTTCAGCTCATTGAAGCTCAGCGCTTCGTTGACGGCGAGTGCACTCACGATCGCGAGTCGCACGCGCTCGTGAATCAGGCGGTCGAGTCCGAGAGGCGCTGATGTAGCATCGCCGCGTACGCCCTTCAGCGTGCGCTTTACGGGCGGTGGTCGTACGGCCCGTTCCCGGTGCACCCGCTCTGTCTTAGCCACCATGTTTCCTCGCGATACGATAACCGAATGCAATGTGCAGGGCGCCGAAACTCGTCGCCAGTAATACGTCGTTCCAACCTGTCGGCGTCCAGAGTGCCGCGATTCCGATGACCATGAATGCAACACCCATCAACGGCACGATGCGGGTCGAATTGCACCCGCCCGCGACGACTGCCGCGCCGTAGAGCAGCATCCAGAGCGCCGGCAACAGCGCAAACAGCCCGGCCTGATAGAGTGCCATGGTAAGCGCCGCGCACGCAATAGCCGGCGACGCGAATCCGAGCCAGAATCTTCGGCCCGCCGTTCCGAACACCATCACCTGCGCGCGCCTGGCCTTGCGTGCAACCGCTACTGCTGCAATCACAAACGCAATTGCAGCCTCGCCAAGCCAGATCGCCAACCACTGTTGCTCACTGCGTCCGTGTGCCAGCGCTGCAGTGACCGCCGCCGTCACACCCATGGCAACGCCGCCCCAGCCAGGTACCGCCGTGAATGTACCCGCGCGTTCCATGGTCGAGCGGATGAAACGAAGATTGTCTTCCGCGCGCGTGTGAAGCGCAATCGGCGGTTCAGCTTTGTTCAACGTCGGGTGCTGTTCTGAAGAGGGCATTCTGCGGCTACCTTGCCATTGTATGCGACGGCGTTCGGACGCGCCAGTACGCGGCCCTCCAGGTTGTACCTCACATTGCCTACGGCCGCGGGAGGCTGAGACTGCGGGAGACACGCCGACCTGTCCCTTGGGCATGCGGCAGGCAATATTGGCGCATCCCGTGTGACCCCGAAACTCCAGAGCCTGGCGCGCTGCGCAGGAGCGGCGAGTGACCACACCATGATCGATCGACTCCAACGGCTCTTTTCCGAGTGGCAACGTCGCCGCGTGACACGCGTGGCGATGGTGTATGTTGTTGCCGCGCTCGGAGTGCTGCAGGCCGCTCAGCTCATTCTGCCAGAGCTCGCTCCCGGCTGGGTATATACCACGCTAGTGATCGCAGCGATCGCAGGACTTCCAATCGCGATCATCCTCGCCTGGGTGTTCGACGTGACACCGACGGGAATCGAACGCACGCCCGGATGGGTCAACGTCGATGCGGCCGCCGCACCACCGGTCTCTCGTAATCGACGGATCGTAATGTCCCTGGCCACCCTCACCGTCCTGATTCTCGGCTGGGTGGGTTGGCGCGCGGTGCACCGTGCAGAGGAACCAAACAATGATGTGATCGCTGTTCTGCCGTTCCGCGTATCCGGGCCGGACACATACCGATACCTGCGTGAAGGTCTCGTCGATCTCGTGAATGCGCGGCTCAGCGACAAGCCGCGTGCGGTAGACGCGCGAACACTGTTCGCAGCATGGCGTCGCGCGGCACCAGACAGTGCCACGGACCTGGGTGAACGCGAGGCCATCAACGTCGCGCGAGGCCTCGGAGCTGGACGCGTTCTGCTCGGCACCGTCATCGCAACCGGTAACCGTCTGACGCTGACCGCGCGCCTCGTGAATCTGAAGGGCAAGGCGTTCGAGTCCGGACCCATCGAAGGTCCGGCCGACAGCATTCCCATGCTTGTGGACCGCCTCGTGGCGGCCGTTCTCAGTCTGGATGCGGGTGAGTCCCCTGCGACAGTCGCCGCACTCACGACCACGTCCCTCCCGGCGTTGCGCGCGTACCTCGAGGGGAAGGCTCTCGACCGCCGCGCGATGTATGCTCAGGCCGTGCAGCGCTATAACGAAGCGCTGAGCATCGATTCTACTTTCGCACTCGCCGCCTTTAACGTGACCGAGGCGGCAGACATGCTGCTCGGCTCTGCAGTCCAACCTTTCCCGCGCGCGTCGCAACTCGCGTGGGCGTTCAAGGAACGGCTCTCTCCCGCCGATCGACTTTATCTCGAGGCGAAGCGGAGTGCCTCATCGGGCTCTCAAAGTGCGATCGACAAGTGGGAGGCTGCGGTGCAGGCGTTGCCGGACCGCCCGGAAGCCTGGTATCACCTTGGGGACATCCTCTACCACAACGGCGCATATGCCGGTCATGAAGACTACGAGACGCGTGCCGAAGCCGCGTTCAATCGCGCGATCGAACTCGACTCTACGTACGTGACACCCCTCCTCCATCTTGGTTTCATTGCTTTTGACCGAGTAGACACACTTTCGTTGCGACGAATCGCAGGTCGTCTTGACGAATCTGGCGCTGGTGGGGGTGTAATACGGGGCATGCTGATCGAGGCTATCGGGGACTCTGCAAGACTCGCGGAGCGCACTGCCGCTCTGGACACCGCGTCCGCAGAAGCCCTCACAATCGCATCATTGTTCTGGCAATTCGAGCCGCGAAACGAGCTGTCCCTGAAAGGTGCGGAATTGGCAGCAGGACGAATGCGCCAGACTGCACGTACGGCCCAGGAGCGAGCAAGCGCAAACACGTCGAGTGCGAGGTTGGCGTTGAACGAAGGCCGGCCCACAGCGGCGTTGAAGTTCCGCAATGACGCGCAGTTCCCGCCAGCACAGGTCCGCCGCACCATCATTCTGGACGCGCTGTACTGGGATGGCGACAAGGCTGCGGCAGTTGCGGCCGCTGCCTCGCCTACGCCGGACCCCGTCCCCGGCGACACCGCATCGCTGAATGCCCAAACTCAGGATGTATGTATAAACGCACAGTGGAAGCTCGCACAGAATGATGTTGCGGGTACGGACCTGATCGTCCGCAGACTGCGAGCTGTGCAATCGCCGCAGCCGCGGGTCGTGACGAGCGCGCGGGTTTGTGCTGCGCTCATCGATGCCGCTGCTGCAACGATCTCGCATCGGTCCGATGCTGCAGCGAAATCGCTTGCGCTCGATTCGATTCTGAGACCTGCGCCATCAGGCATGCCGCTGTATGCGAACCTGGCCGCGGCGCGTCTCCTCGAACAGAACGGCCGACCCGCAGAGGCGTTGGGCGCGGCGAGGCGAATGCTGAAAAACGAGGGTGGAGAAGTATACCGCGCAGAGTATTTCGAGACGCGCGCGCGTCTCGCTGCACAGCAGGGGATGCGTGAGGAAGCCATCAAGTATTACGGGCACTATCTCACCATACGCTACAATCCAGAGCCATCACTCGTTGCTCGCCGTGATGCCGCGCGCGCTGCACTCGACCGGCTCATGAAGGATCGCTAACGCCGGCGTTCGTACGCCCGAGCACCGGCGCCCGCCGCGTTCGCACGAACTCAGAAACGAACGTTGCCGGCGAATTCGATGACCGCCGCCGCGAAGTCCGCGTGTTGTCCTCTCGGCAACGCATGCGTCCCCCCCGGCAGCTCAACGACGCGCACATCGCGCAGCTGCGCCTTCAGCAGCGCCATGTACGCGCGGTCGATCACTGCGTCCCGGACACCGAGCAGAAGCAACGCGGGACAATCGATTTCCGACAAGCGCGTTTCGCTCACCCCATCACGGTGCTTGAGCCATGTACCGAGATAGCGGAGCGGGGAGACATGCATGTACTCGCGTGCGACCGCGCCGATCACGCCCGGATGGACGCGGATGGTTTCTGCGGCAATCCCCCGCGCCTGCCGAAGCAGTTTCCCGTCCGAACCGCCACCCGTCGGTCCCACGAGAACAATGCCCGCAACGCGTGCCGGCGCGCGCATCGCGAGGAGCAGCACGGACTGCGTGCCAAGCGAATGACCGACAAATAACGACCGCGCCAGGCCGAGTGCTTCCACAAACTCGATCATAAACGCAGTCACGATATCGGCATCAATGCCACCGCGAGGACCCGGCGTTTCGCCGGTACCGGGAAGGTCCGGCACAATAAAGCGAAATCCCGCCCGAGCGAACGTCGCATAACTGTGTTTGTAAAAACGGCTGCTCAATCCGAGTCCCGGCACCATGACCACCGCGTTGCCGTGCCCCGCTTCTCGATAACTTGCGACGTACTGTCCGAGCGCGACGCGCTTCACATCCGGAAGGTCACTCATGCATTATGACTGTCGAGAAAGTTCAACAACACGGGATTGAATTCCGCGGGACGATCAGCCATGACATTGTGCGCGGCATCCGAGATGACAACGAGTCGCGCATCGGGAAGCGCGCGCGCAAACTGTTCGCCGTGCGCGAGCGGAACCAGCGGATCGAGTGCGCCCCACACCACAAGTGCAGGACAGCGCACGCGTGACAACATTGGCGTCACGTCATCCGTCAGCAGCTGCCATGATGCACGCACCAGGCGCGTCGGGCCGGCTCGCAGCGCGTCGAGCGCCATGGTCGGCAGAAACTCGAGAGCACCCCAGCCGCGCGGGGGCAGTGCGCCGCCGACCATGCGTGCAGCCGCACGCACACCGAGATCTCGCGGTAGTCCCGACGCACACACGAGTGTGAGTGTGCGCACTTCCAGGCCGGCGGCAATCATGTGCACTGCGATCTGACCGCCCATCGAGTGTCCCACCAGGTGCGGCCGATTGACGCCGATCGCCGCCAGCCACGAAGTCATCAGCTGCGCCATCTCCGGGATTCCCGGATGGCTTCCGCGCCCGCGGCTCCGGCCGAAACCGACCAGCTCCGGGATATGCACCGCGTATCGCTTCGACAGAGCGGGGACTGTGTACCGCCACCAGTTGTGCGAGCCGGATAACCCGTGGAGCAGTACCACAGGCGATCCGGCGCCCGCGTGAACGGAATGGATTCGGATGTCTCCGATCTGTGTGTTACGGCGGATCGCGGCCATGCGGAGGATACCCTGCACGCAGGATTTCGTCCCGGCCAGCACTGTCCAATGTTCGGTCATTTCGTTAGATTTCATGGTTAAACGGACCCCGGCGGGGTCCAGGAGATTCCCCATGGATGGAGCAAACGTTTGACCCGTAAGAGACGTATCCAAAGTCGGCCCGAACGGGGTCCGCAGTCGACACTCGATCGAGCCCGTGATGAATTGTTCAGCGCGATCCAGCAGTGCGGCGTCATGAAGGCGGACGCGGACGAAATCGTCGGCTGGATGGATGAGACGCTGGACTTCATGAAGGAACGGCATCCGGAGCTTTCGGAAGAAGAGCTTCAGCAGTTGCGTGGTGCCGGCATCCGTTTTTGTCAGCCCGTAATTCCGCACGGCACGGTAGACCAGTCGTCGCGGTCGAACCAGGACGCGAACGCGGCGTAGGCGACGCGTGCGACCTCTTCGAGGGTCGCACGCATTGACCGATCGCCCCCTATGGATCCCGCCAGTACAGCTCTCAAACTTTTCGGCGTGTTGGTGCTCATTGCCATTAACGCCTACTTCGTTGCCGCCGAATTCGCGCTCGTCGCATGCCGCCGGACGCGCATCGAACAGCTCGCGCGCTCGGGTGATTCGCGAGCTGCGCGAGTCCTGCGCGCGCTCGACGATCCGGAGAGTTTCATCTCCGCCGCACAGCTCGGCATTACCGTCGCATCGATCGGTATCGGTTACATCGCGGAAGGTACGCTGCATGATCTGATGAAGCCGGCCCTGGATCAGCTCATGCCACTCCTCGGACATCTTCCGCTGATCAAGAGCCCGGATGCAGCGGCCCACGTAATTGGTACCGTCATCACGCTGCTGATCGTGACGGTCCTGCATGTCGTCGTCGGCGAGCAGGTGCCGAAGATGGTTGCAATTCAAAAGGCGGAAGCAGTTGCCATGTGGACAGTCGCGCCGACGCAGTTCTTTGCGCGTGCGCTCCGTCCGTTCATCACGATGATGAGTGCCTCTGCCGCCGCAGTCATGCTTCTGTTCGGCATGAAGCCCACGGGCGTTCACGCACTCGCGCACACGATTGATGAGCTGCGCCTGCTGGTAGAGCAGAGCCACGAAGAGGGAATCGTCAAGGCGGATCAGGAGCAGATGATCACGGGTGTATTCGAGTTCCGCGAGACCCTGGCGCGCGAAGTCATGACGCCTCGCCCCGACATCCTCGGACTGCCGATCACTGCGACGTGGGAGGAGGTGCTGGGCTTCGCTGCCGAGGAAGGACACTCCCGCATCCCGGTATATGAGGAAACGCTCGACGACATCGTCGGTGTGCTGCTCGCAAAGGATCTGCTGGCCGCCGTTGTACGCGGTGAGCAGGTTGATCTGCGTTCGCTGTTACGCGAGCCGTTGTTCGTGCCCGACACGAAGCGCATTGATGCATTGCTGGCGGAGCTGCGCACCAAGAGCGTTCACATGGCGATCGTCATCGACGAGTTCGGCGGCACCATGGGTCTCGTCACCATGGAAGATCTGATCGAAGAGATTGTTGGCGACATCTACGATGAACACGACCTGCCGGAAAAGAATTTCGTGGTCACCGGGGAAGGCGCGGTTCTGATCGATGGTGGGACGAGCATTTCGGACGTAAATGAACATCTCGGGCTGGAACTGCCGGAAGAAGATTTCGATACGATCGGCGGATACGTATTCGGCGAGCTGGGCCGTATTCCTGTTGCGGGGGATCACATCCGGCTGATGGGCGGCGGCACACTACACGTGGAGGAAGCGGTCGACCGGCGGGTTACGCGACTCCGGCTGTTGCGCCCGGCCGAGAAGTCCGTTCTGATGGGTAGTGCCGCGGAAGAGCATGGCTCCCCCTTGCCGAAGGCCGAATCCCCTTGAACCGCTCGATCCTGCTGGTAGATGACGACCCGGAAGTATTGTCGCTTCTGAGCCGTTTCTTCGAGTCCAAGGGATGGCAGGTTCAACGCGCAGTCGAAGTAAAGGGCGCGATGGCGTTATATGAGCGTGAGCGCCCCGACCTGGTTCTCCTCGACATCAATCTTCCCGGTCTCAGCGGTCTGCAGTGGCTGGAAGTCCTGCGCACGCGCGATGCGGACGCGATGGTTGTGATGCTGACCGGTAACGCCGACATCAGCATGGCCGTGCAGGCGATGCGTCTCGGTGCAGAAAACTTCCTCACCAAGCCAGTTGAGCTCGCACATCTCGAGGCCGCATCAGAGCGCGCGTATGAGAAAGTGGAACTGCAGCGTCGCAACCGATTTTTCGCAGAACGTCAGACAGAGAGCAGCGGGCTCGCGGGCCTCGGTCGCAGTCCGTTGATGCGCGACCTCGCGCGCCAGATCGAGCTGCTCGCCGCCAGTGACACCACCGTACTGCTGCAAGGTGAAACGGGAACCGGCAAGGGCTGGGTCGCGCACATGCTGCACTCGCTCTCGCGACGCGCTCGCGCACCGTTCGTCGACATCAACTGCGGGGGTCTGTCCTCGACATTTCTCGATTCCGAGATCTTCGGTCACGAGAAAGGTGCGTTCACGGACGCGAAGGAACAGAAGCGCGGACTGCTCGAGGTCGCGAGCACGGGAAGCTTCTTCCTCGACGAGATCGGTGACCTCGCGCTCGAGCTGCAACCCAAGCTCCTCAAGGTGCTCGAGGCGAACAAATTCAGACGTATCGGCGGCACACGCGAGATCGAAGTGGATGTACGTCTCATCGCGGCAACGAACCACGACCTTGAGGCGAACGTGCGCGATGGCTCGTTCCGCGAGGATCTTTATTACAGGTTCGCGGTGCTGCGGTTGCGTCTGCCGCCCTTGCGTGAGCGTGGGCGCGAAGAGATCGCAGACCTCGCGATCCGACTCCTGCTCGATCTGCGTCGCAAGATCGGCAGGGGACCCGCGCGGTTCTCACCGGAAGCGATCTCACTGCTCGGCCAGTACTCGTGGCCCGGCAACATTCGCGAGCTACGCAATGTCCTGGAACGCGTGCTGCTGATGTCGACCGACGCCGACCAGGTGCTGCCCGCGCATCTGCCCGCCGAGATTATCGTTTCCAGGCACGTCGGCTCCGGCGTGCCCGAAGCCGATCTCTCACTCAACGAAGTCGAGCGCCGCCACATTGCACGCGTGCTGGCGCATCACGCGGGAAATCGCACCCGCGCCGCTCGCTCGCTCGGTATTTCCCGCGCAACCCTCTACGAAAAGCTCGCACGCTACGGCCTCGATGACGTTGGCCGCTCTCGACCCGTCTCCCGTCGCAAAACGCGCTAGACCGCGTCCCTGGACAATAAGACCGTCGTCGGTGGCGGAACCCACCGCCGAGCCACTATCTTTGCGCGGCGAAGCCGCCGCGTCCGTATACCGCGGGCGCGCGCTGACGCATGTACGTCCGGAGGTAAGCATGGCCGCCAAGGCCAAGTCCAAAACCAAGCAGGCCGCAAAAAAGCCAGCTTCCCGTTCTTCCGCTGCCGCGAAGCAGTCCCGGACGGCAAAAAAATCGACAGCACCGGTTCGCAAGACCACGGTAAAGAAGGCGTCCAAGCCCGCAAAAACTGCGGCTAGGAAGGCGCCCGCCAAGGTCGCCAACAAGGCTGCAGCGAAGGGCGTGAAGAAAGCGGTTCCGAAAAAGGCAGCCGCGAAGCCCGCGAGCCGTCTTCCGGCAAAGAAGGCCGTCAAGCTGGCGCGCAAAGCAGCGCCAGTGAAGGCCGCGAAGAAAGCGGTTCGTGCGGTGAAAGCGCCCGCAAGGAAGGCCGCGCCCGTGAAGGCCGTCGGCAGCCGCACGCCGGTGAAGGGCGCTGCTCCCGTGAAGGCCACAAAAGGAGCGCCAGCGAAGGGTGCTGCGAAGGCCGCACCAGGGAAGGCGGCGGTGAAAACCCCCGGGGCAGGGAAGCAGCCCGCTGGTACGCCCCTGAAGGGGAAGGGGAAGCCGCCCGCTGTGGCGCCAGGGAAGGCAGCACCATCAAAGGCAGCGCCCGTAAGGCCAGCGCCCGTAAAGCCCGCCGCGCCCAGTAAGAACACCGCGCCCACGAAAAGCGCTGCGCCCGTAAAGGCTGCAAAGGCTCCGAAGACCGAGGCGCCGGCCAAACCCGAAGGAAAAGCCCCGTCTCCGGCCAAGGCTGGAGCCGCAAAGCCGTCGAAGGAGCCCAAAGCCGCAAAGGTCGCAACGGTTGCGACCCCTGAAGGGGCACCGGCCACAGAAGCGGCCACCGAAAAGCGCTCAAAGAAGGTCAAGCCCGCACCGGGGGCAGAAGCACCAGCCAGCGGCGGGGGCGGCGCCGAAGTCGCAAAAAAGCGCAAGCGACCGCGGGATGTCGATGGTATCGCAGCGCCTGAAGCACCTACAGGGGACGACCCGCTGCTCGGCGCGGCAGGCGAAGCGCCGAAAAAGAAGCGCCGTCGCCGTGACCCGATCGAGGAGCTCCGCCGCAAGCGGAAGGGCAGCAAGCGCTCGCTACTCCTCGTTGCGGAGCCGGAAAAAAAGCCGAAGAAGAAGAAGAAGCGTCGCGATGAGGCCGTAAAGCCGTCACCGCCGCTTGTCGCAACGGACCCGCTCACGCACTACATGGCCGGTGAGATGGTACCGTGCCCCGTGGGTTGCGGCGGTTTCTCGGAGGTCGTCCGCGTCAGCACGAAGCCCGGCGGCATCGGCGAAGTCTGGTTCGAATGCCTGCAGTGCGCGCAACGGAAAATGTTCGACATTCCGCCCGCCACCACCGCCGAGCGGAAGACCGTCCATGGTCAGCTCGAAGCGGGGCACGAGATCCTGTGCCCGCGGCACGGCACTCGCATCGTCGGTCTGCGTCGGCGCGGCCGCGAATTCGTCTGTCCGGAGTGTGGTGTCTCTTTCGACATTGCCTGACACGGCTCGCACGCACGCGCCCGGTGTAACACGCAGCAGAAGTTTTTGATCACCGGAGGCACAACATGGAACGTACTGGACGGCTGACGACGCCACGCGCGCAACGCATGCGTCGCAGCCGTGGCGCGCGCGCAATCGTCCTGCTCACAATCCTCTTCCTTACCGGTGCACTCGCGCGTCTCCAGATCGTGCAGGGAGCGGATCGCGCAATCGAAGCACGCACCAATCGCATGCGTCCGCTCGCCGTGCCTGCACCGCGCGGCACCGTCTACGACAGACACGGACAGGTCATCGCCGAGAACGTACCTGCGTACGAGATCCAGGTGATGCCGGACGAGAAGTCGACACGCAATCACACACCGAGCGACTCCATGATGGCGCAGATCGATCGTCTGCGTCCCGTGCTCGGTTTGGGGGATCGTCAGGTGAAAGCCGCGATACGGAAGTGGCAGGCCACGCCGAACTATCCGCTGATGCTGATGAAGGACGCGCCGAAGAAAGCCGTCGCGCGGCTCGAGGAGCGTAAATATGACTTCCCGGCCGTCATCCTGAACGAGTACGCGAAGCGGCGCTACCCTGCGGGCTCGGCCGTCGCGCACATGATCGGCTACGTCAACGAGATTCAGCCGCGCGACACCGTGCTCCCCCGATTCAGGGGCTATGAGCAGGGCCGCTGGATCGGGCAGGCTGGGTTCGAGCGACAGTACGAGGAGATTCTGGGTGGCACGCCGGGCAAACGCTTCCTCGAGGTCGATGCGAACGGCAACATCCGTAATCGCCTCTCCGATGAGGAAAGTCAGCCGGCGATTCCCGGTCGCGACATGCAGCTCTCGCTCGATCTCGACCTGCAGAAATACGTGCAGGAATTGTTCGAGACGAGTCCTGACCTCGCCGGAAAGAACGGCGCCTTCGTCGCCATCGATCCGCGCGATGGCGGTGTTCTCGCCCTATACAGTCATCCGTCGTACGATCCAAATCTGTTCGTCGGAGGTATCGCATCAAAGGATTACGACGAATTGAATAACGATCCTGCGCTGCCGCTCAACAACAAGGTGTCAGGTAGCGGAGCGAGACAACCGCCCGCATCCACGTGGAAGCTCATGATGGCTGCGATGGCGCTCGATCTCGGTGTCATCAAGCCCGAGGAGCACATGCCCATACCGTGCACGGGTGGCATGACCTACGGCCGCTATGCCAAGTGCTGGGGCGTGCACGGCTACAATAATCTCGTACAAGGCATACTGAATTCATGCGACGTCTACTTCTACCAGGTAGGCATACGCATCGGTCTCGGGAAGTTCATGGAAGTCGGAACACGCATGGGCTTCGCGGAAAGGACCGGTCTCGATCTCCCCGCCGAACAGGAGCCTACGTTCCCGAAGGGCTTTGATTGGATGATCAAGCACTACGGCTACCGTCCGAACGAAAACGAGATCATGACGCTCTCGATCGGGCAGGGTGCGGTTGTCATGACACCGATCAAAATGGCACAGATGTACGTTGCACTCGCGCGTCCCGATGGCGTGTCCTTCGAGCCACACCTTGCAGTCTTCGATGAACCGCCGAAGGTATCGTTCCAGCTGCACGTGACGGATGAAAACCTCGACTACCTGCGAAAAGGTATGCGTCGCGTAATGGGGCCAGGCGGTACCGCACAGCAGAGCCGTCTCGAAGGCTGGGATTTCTACGGCAAGACCGGCACGGCGCAGTCCTGTCAGGGCTGCCCGGCGTCTACGGACCACGCATGGTTTGCGGGAATGGGCGGGCCGAAGGGACAGCATCCGGAAATCGTGGCCGTGATGTTCGTGAAGTATGGACAGCACGGCTGGCTGCCGTCAGGCCACGTCGCCAATGCCATCAACTTCTACCTGAATCGCAAGTACGGGAAACCGTTCGACCGCTACCCGATCCCGCGCGACCGCTACGGCCGCGGACTGCCGGTGGGCAACTACGTCAACGAACCGATTGTCGACTTCCCGCTCACGGATCACGAAACGTATCCGACGATCGAGAAGATCAAGGCGGAGTGGGCAAAGCGGGGGAAGCAGATCGAGGGACTCGCGAAGAGTGCAGAGGCCGTTCCCGTGTCTGCTGCGCCTGAAAAAAAGCCTTCTAAGAAGGCGAAGAAGTAAGCGGCGCCCCTATGTAGGTGCCCGCGATCACTCGTCCACATAGCGAAGTTTCCTTGCCGCTCGCATGCGTCCTACTTCTTCTTCCTCCAGTCGCGCCAGCACCCGCTTCGCAACAATCGTCTCCCTCACTTCCCCCAGGTCCATCGCCTCAAGGTACAGCTCGAGCGCATGACCAATCGAAAGCTCGTTCTCGAGAGCATCCATAACAGCGAGTGCATTCACCACATGCGTCTCGAGGATTTCCTCTTCCGCACGGGCCAGGGCAATCATCAGACGTCGCTTCGCCCGCCCACTGATTTTCTTTCGTCTCAACCAGCCGAACATCATGTCTCCTTGGTGTGGCAAAGTCCGCTCTGCTCGTCCCCACGACTCCAATACATGATGTGGGCCGCTCGTCGCAGCCGATAGGTGGGGTCGGCCGGGCGATGGTCCAGACCCGAAACCACAACATATAGGGTTGTTGAACAGTACGGGCCGCATTATACTGTGTTTCGACCGACCCCAAAGCTACAGGACAACCCTACCACGGGTCCGACGAGGAGGCGCTGAATGGCCACTCCGTTCCTCAGCTCCGAGGAGTATGACGAACGCGCGCACCGACTCTATGACAATGGGGAGTACGACGAAGCGCTTGAGCTGTTGAAGGAAGCGCTGGGTCTGTACCCGCATTCAGTCGAGCTGTATGTCGGTCTGGGCTATACCCGATTGGCACGTGAGGAATTTGTCTGGGCCAAGCAGTCCTTCGAGCGGGCGCTTGTTCTGGACCCGGAGCACGAAGACGGCCTGGTAGGGCTCGGCGAATCGCTGCTGCGGTTCGGCGAGGAGGAGGAAGCGCTCGCACTGTTCCGGAAGGCGTGCGAGACGTGCCGGGACGATCTGGATCTGATGATGACGATGGGCCGCGCGCTCTATCGCGAGCGGATCTATGAGGAAGCGAAGGAGCTGTTCGAGGGGATCGTCGCGCAGCACTCGGACAGCGCGGAAGCGGCGGCAGCGTTCGCGTACGTGCTGCATCGTCTGGAGGACGAGACAGGCGCGCGCCGTCAGCTGCGTCGCGCGCTTCACCTGGACCCGGATTTCCACGAAGCGCGCATCTACCTCGCGCACCTGCTGTATGACCGTGGTGACTGGGCGGGTGCAGCACGGGAGTTCGAGCGAGTGCCGATCGCGGAGCACTTCGACTCACTCGCGGTGTGGCGTCTGATCGAGCTGAAGCGCGCGCTGATGGGAACGCAACCTGGCGACGACGATGTCGCTCCGTGGGAGAAACGTCTCGAGGAGCTGGAGACGGAGCCGGATCCGATCGACGAGTTGTTGGCAGAGATCGAAGCGGCGGCGGAAGGCAACGATGCATCGCACGCGATGGAGAATGCAGTGCGTCGAGAGATCGAAGCGCATCGTCTGCAGCTCCCGGATGGCGGTACGTTCACGGGAACATGGCAGGATCTCGTGATGCAGATCTGCGATGCGCGCGGTGAGCCTGGCGAAAGCGTTGCACAGTTCATGCAACGTCGTGCGGCAGAAGCGCATGCGCGCATGGGTGTCGCGCTGCCGGCCGAGGATCCGAAGGAGTTCCTGATGGCCGGAGAACGCGCCGGCTACTGGCAGATCGAGTACTGAAACCATGATGGATAAGGATCGTGCACTGGCTCCGCTGGACGCGGTAAGTGCCGCGATCGACAGTCTCGAAACGTATCGGACACCGCAGGAGTTGGCGGAGTCGCTTCAGGCCATCGGCCAGGCTGTGGAGCGGTGCCTTCGTCAGCTCCTGCGGGCCGACACGTCCTCTCCGGACGAGCTCCGACTCGTCGCACTTTCGCAGGACGATCTCCCGACCGAACATCTCATTACGACGCTGCGCGATCATCGGATCATCTCGCCCGACCTAGCGCGTATGGTCAATGAGATGCTGCAGTCGATCGGCCGCGCAACCGATGGAACCGTGCGCGCCGCTGATGCAGATGCTGCGCGCGACACTGTGCAACGACTTCGCGATGAGATGGCGGGTGCGAAGGTAGAATCGCCGGTTGCACCGCTCGCGCCGGTTGCACCGCCCGCGCAGGAAGTAATCGTCATACCACAGGACCACGCTGCGTACGCTGGCCCAGCCGCGCGCGCAGCAGCAGCGAGCGGATCGAGCGTGAGCATTGGTTCACCCACGCCGACGCCTCCAGTCGAGAAGCTGGCGCCACCCGCCGAAGCGGCATACGTCCAGCCGCGCCGCCGTCGCAGGAATGTCGTTCTTCCGGTCGGCGTTCTTGCAGCACTCGCACTCGTCGGGTGGCTGGTGTTCCATTTCTTCCTGTCGGGCGCGGATGCGATGGAAAACGGGATCAAAGCATTCGAGCAGAAGCGGTGGGGCATCGCGGAGCAGAGCTTCCGCGCAGCAATCGCGGAAGATGGGGACAACGTAACCGCGCGTCTGTATCTCGGCCGTGTGCTGTTCACACAGGGTCGGTCGAGAGAGTCGGTGCAGGTGTTGAATGATGCGAGGAAGCGTGCACCGCGGGATGCGGATGTGCTGCGCAACCTTGGTCACGCGTTGATGGATCTGAAGCAGCCGGCCGCGGCGGTGAGCGCATACCGCCAGGCACAGGAGCTGGAGCCTGCGGACGCAGACAACTGGGTCGGTCTGGTGCGCGCGCTGCGTGCAGCCGGGGATCCGTCGGCGGAAGAAACAATGCGCCGCGCGCCAGCTGAAGCGCAGGCAACGCTGCGGCCGAAGTCGTGACGTATCCATGCAGCAGGTGAGCAGCAATGGTTGATGAAGACATGGAACTGGTCGACAGTGTGCAGCGTCTTCACAGGTACGTCGTGGATGCGTTGCGCGTGCGTCGCGGCGATGCATTCGCATCACCGGTCACGGTCGCCGAGATCTATCAGGAACTCGCGCCGTATCGCACGGTGCGGTCTGTCCTCGGCTTCGAGATGAATGCGGATTACGAGCATGCGCTGCTGCGGATGCTGTCCGGTATCGACGGTCTAACACGCATCGATCCCGCGACGGCATCAGAGCGCATGAAAAAAGAGCTCGTGTCGCCCAATCCCGATGTCACGCTGTATCGCGATTACGCCGGCTGTGACGTCGTATTGAATCCCTCTGATCATCACGCCGACTGGGTGCGCGAGCAGCTCGATGACGATGAGCCGCGTACCGTTACGAAGAACGCGCGGTCATTGGATGCGCCGGACTGGTCTGCACTCGCGGATCTGTCCGGATCCAGCCACCTCAAGGAGGAAGAGACTGAGGATGCGGAAGAGCCGGATGCGACGGACGATACGGGGACGCCTGCGCCGCCTGTGGAAACCCGTGCGGTGTTTGAGCTGGAAACCAACACCCCGCGCGCGACGCATGAAGACGTGGCGCTAAAGGGGGTGAGTCAGACGGAGCGATGCGAGCACTGTGATTCGCAGCTGCCACGCGGCCGTTCGCTGCGCTTTTGTCCGTTCTGCGGCTCGGACCAGTCAGAACGTCCGTGCGGCGCCTGTGGCCAGCTGGTCGAGAGGGGCTGGAGCTTCTGTATTTCCTGTGGCACGCACGTCGCATAGAGCTTATGGCGTAGCCGCTCACTTGACCCGCATTTGCGCGCGAGTCTACTCTCAGCATCCCCGAATGGGTTCGGGGCACACTAACGGAGGTGGATGAATGACAGGTAAAACAGTATTGGGTTCCGCAATGTCGATCGCACTGCTGGTCATGGTAACGGCTTGCAGCGGCGCTGATGATCAGACGGCAGCAACGACAACAGATTCCACGTCGACGCCCGTCGCCGCGCCGGCAGCGCCGGTACCGGCAGCACCGACCACGGGTCTGCCCGCGGGTGTGACGGCGGAAATGGTCGCAGCGGGTGAGACGACCTTCAAGACGGGCATCTGCGTCGCGTGTCATGGTGTGGACGCGGCTGGCACACCGAACGCGCCGAGCCTGCGGGACAATGAGTGGCTGAATAACGACGGCAGTTACGAGCAGATCCAAGCAACGATCAAGACAGGCGTTGCGGCGCCGAAGAAGCACCCGACGCCGATGCCGCCAATGGGCGGGGGGCAGTTCACCGATCAGCAGGTCTCCGAGCTCGCGGCCTACATCTATTCGATCAGTCATACGAGCTGAGCATTTGATAATTTCAGGATCGCCGGCGCCGGCGCGGTCGCGGAAGCGGCTCGTCGGCGCCTTCGTTTTAGCAGCATTGCTCCTAGCGCAAGGCTGTAAGAATCAGGGTTCCGATTCATCCCGCACGGACGACAAGGGGCCGCGAGTTCTCGACCTCGGCGGTGACACGGTCAATGTCCCCGACAGCATTCGTGTCGCAACGGTCCGTATCGACCGGACGCGCAGCGACGAGCTGGATCCGGCCCAGTCCAACGTCCGAACCGGTGATCTCCTCCGTTTCATGGCCCAGGACGCAGGCGCGCACGCGGTTGCATTCGATGGCGACGGGATGAGCGCCGAAGCCCGCTCATTCTTGGAGCAGTCGGGTCAGATGCGCAGTCCCCCGTTCATGGCGAAGGGTTCAACGTGGGTCGTTTCATTCGACAAGGCGCCGCCGGGGACCTATCCCTACCGCTGCCCGACCCACGGCGTTCGGGGAACCATTACAGTCACGCAACGCTAGGCGGCGTGCGGCGTCCGGGTGCTGGCCCGACGCCCGAGCGTCCTACTATACTCCAGTCCATGGTACGCATTGAACTCATTCCCGGTGACGGAATCGGCGTCGACGTAACGGCGGAGGCTGCAAAGGTCCTCAACTGCGTCGCTGACGAAGCCGGCCTTTCTCTCGAGCTGGTCGAATGGGATCTCGGTGCCGAGCGTTACCTCCGGACCGGATCCGCTATCACCGACGACGAGATGGCGGAGCTCAAGTCCGACTACGACGCGATCTTCCTCGGTGCAATCGGCGATCCGCGTGTACCGTCAAACGAGCACGCCCGTCAGATTTTGCTGGGCCTGCGCTTCAAGCTCGATCTCTACATCAATCTGCGGCCGGTCAAGCTCTACGAAACGAGATTGTCGCCACTCAAGGACGTTACGCCTGACGATGTGAACCTCATTGTGTTCCGCGAGAACACGGAGGGCGCGTACGTCGGCATGGGCGGCGTCTTCAAGGAAGGGACGCCGGACGAGATCGCGATCGAAGAGGACGTCAATACACGCAAGGGTGCGGAACGCATTATTCGCGCAGCGTTCGAGTATGCGGAACGAACCGGTCGCAAGAAGGTGACGCTTTCCGACAAGGCGAATGCGATGCGGTATGGCGGTGGCCTGTATCGCCGCACGTTCAAGGATGTCGGCATCGAGTACAGCGGGATCGAGCAGAACGCCGTGTATGCTGATGCGCTCGCTCTCGATCTCGTTCTGCACCCGTCGAAGTATGATGTAATCGTGGCACCGAACCTGTTCGGCGACATTCTGAGTGATCTCGCAGCAGCACTCGTTGGTGGTCTCGGCCTCGCGCCATCCGCGTCGCTGCATCCCGGCAAGACGGGACTCTTCGAACCCGTGCACGGCTCAGCACCTGATCTGGTCGGCACCCGACGCGCCAATCCGCTCGCGGCGGTCCTCACCGCAGCGCTCATGCTCGAGCATCTCGGACACGCGGGGATAGCAGCCGGTGTCGAGCGCGCGGTGATGAAGGCTGTGCAATCGGGCAATACAACGCCCGACCTCGGCGGTGAGCTCGACACGGTCGCGGTTGGGGACTGGGTGTGTCGCGAAATTCGTGAGTCCGGACTTTAGAGAGGGGGAGCATACTACCGTGGCAGAAATTGTCATGACCGCCAAACGACAGCTCGGCGCCATCTTCATGGATTCGGGGCGGATCAACCAGAACGATGTCGATCGTGTGCTGGATTATCAGCGCACGCATGGCGGCTTCTTCGGTCAGGCGATTGTCGCGCTCGGTATTCTCAGTCGCGAGGAAATCGACTGGGCTCTAGCGAGCCAGTTCGATCTGCCATTCATTTTCCCGAATCCTGACACCGTGGATCGCGAAGCGGCACTGCTGGTGCCGGGTGACTGGGCGCTCACGCACCTCGCGGTGCCGATCATCCGGGCAGGCCGTTCACTGACCGTCGTCGTGGCCGATCCGCTCGATAGTGATACACTCGAAGATCTGCACGCCCGCACCGGCCTCGACATCGAGATGGCCCTGGCCTCGGCATCGCGCATTCGCGAGCTGATCCGCGCAATCTATGGCGACGGCGCGGTGCGTCCGGGTGAAGCCGTCAT
>JBDSPG010000004.1:0-10507 GCA_039912685.1 Longimicrobiales bacterium
ACGCGGATGACGCTGGCATCGGCGGTTCATACACGGAAGGAGCTGTATGCGACGGCTTCGCTGGGGCAACCACTTCCGCGAGTGGTGCGTGCACCGGCGCGGCGTGCGTGACCTGCGAACCGAGCGGTGCTTCCGCCTGCTCCGTCACCGTGCGACCTGTCTTGCCGGTGCGATGCGACGGATCCTTCGCGACTGCACCACCACCGTCACCAATCGTCAGATCGTATCCGGTATCGGACTTGTGCAGATTAATGACTTCCGCGTCATGCGCCTGGCGCAGGAAGCGCGAGAACTTGCTGAAGCCGAGCGGATGCTCATCCCAGTCGTTCTGGATCTCGAGCATGCGGCGCTTCACATCGGAGTCGCGCGCACTCGATCCACCGCGTGCGAGCACATCTTTCGTCGCCTGGCGCAGCAGCGTGTATCCAGCCTTGAGCAGTGACGTGTCACCGCGATCGCGCGCGGCAGTCTCGAGCGGCGGCAGCTCGCCACCGGTTGCAATCGGAGCCGGTTCTCCACTGCTGCGACCACCACGGCCGCGGCCACGGCCCCGACGGCTGCGACCCGACGCGGACGACTCTGCTGGTGATTCTGCCATAATTTCAGCGGGCTCCATTGTATCCGGTGCAGCCGCAGGCGCCTCGCCGAACGCGAGACGCTCCGCGGCGGCGTTCGCCTCGGTGTGATCGACGGTGGCCGGCAACTCGACCGGCGCTTCCAGCATGTCGTCATCTGCTGTTTCGGTAACGGGAATACCATCGGCCAGCGCCATGTCTTCATCGAGCGCAGGCGCGTCATCGTGCATGGCGGGCAGCTCGTGCTGGGCGCGGTCACGACCCCGGCCACGACCGCCGCGACGGCTGCGGCGCGCACGCTGGCCGTTGCCGCGCTGCTCTTCATCTTCCGCATCCGCACGTGCCCCCGGTGCAGCAGGACCGATCTCGAACTGTCCATTCTCGAGCTTCTTCAACGAGACCATCCCCCGCCCTGCGGCGTCCTGCATGAAACGATTGAACTTCTGAAAGCCGAGTGCTTTCTCATCGAACGTCGGATCCATCTCGAGCATGACCTGCTTGAGACGATCGGAACGCATCACATCATTGTTCTCCGCCATCTGGTTGACGGCGGTCTCGACGAGCTCCCACGGATCCTGCGCCGCAATCGAGCCGCGCGGTTCGTCGCCGGCGCGCGTGAGACCCGTGAGCGCCGAATACGAGTAGTACTCGTCGCAGTTCTGCACGAGCAGGTCCGATGCGGACTCACGGATGCCGACGCCGATCACGTACTTGCCGTACTCCTTCAGCTTGAGCACGAGGCTGCTGAAATCGGAATCGCCGGAAAGCAGGATGAACGATCCGATCTCGGGTCGTGTGAAGACGAGTTCGAGCGCATCAATGGCGAGGCGGATGTCCGTCGCATTCTTCTTCGAGCTGCCGTATGCCGGCGCGAAGATGAGGTCGACCGATGACTCTGCGAGCGGTACGATGTACTGCGGGTAACGGCGCCAGTCCGCATACGCGCGTTGCACGGCGACCTTGCCCTTGATGATGTCACTGCTGAGAAGGTTCTTCAGCTCCTTCGAGAGGTCGCTGCGGATTCCCATGGTGACGTTGTCGAAATCGATGAGCAGTGCGGCATGCGGATGGTGGGCCTGCTGCTGCTGTGTGGGCATGCTGCCGCGATGGGGCGCATGCGCGAATTGTGCACTCAATTTTCCTCGCTCAATAACGGTCGTGCCGGCGCAATCATTGGCGGCGGCACGCTCTCTCTGACGCGTTACCGTTGCGGCGCATCGCGACGGACGCCCGAACCGGCGGCTGCTTTGCCGGCGGTGGAGCGTTTGCGTCGCGGGACGGCCGGAACTGTCACGCGTTCGGCGGCATTCTCGCCGCCCGCTGCAACGCGTTCGCGCTGCAGCATGGTGCAGGACAGCGTCAGGGACGCCGGCTGCTTTCCTCCGCACTCACCATCCGCGCCAGCTCGACGCGGCGGACTTTGCCGCTGCCGGTGAGTGGGAAGGAATCGAAGAACCGCACCAGGTCGGGGATTTTGTAATCCGCGAGTGAGCCCCGGCACCAGTCCTTGATCTCTTCGCCCGTGATAATGGCACCTTCCACGGGCAGGACGCAGGCACATACCTGCTCTCCCAGTACATCATGCGGCAACCCAACCACCGCGCAGTCCAAAAGTCCTGGATGGGCATGCAGCCGATCCTCGACCTCGCGCGGATACACATTGAAGCCGCCGCGGATAATCAATTCTTTGCGGCGTCCAACAATGTGCAGGTAGCCATCTTCGTCGAGCATGCCCAGGTCGCCCGTGAGGAAATACCCATCCTCGTCGAACGACTGCGCCGTTTCGCCCGGCTGCCTGTAATACCCCTTCATCACCCCGGCGCCTCGCACTGCGATCTCGCCCAGGCTCTCCTCGGGAAGTACCGTGCCGTCGAGATCCAGAATCCTCAACTCGGTACCAGGAAGCGGTCTGCCCACTGTGAAAAGACGCTTTTCCGGCGGATCATCCGGCCGCGTCACAGACACGGTCGAAGACGTTTCCGTCAACGAATAGGCAACACAAAGGTTCGGGCACAGCTCATTCTGGATCCGCCTGACCAAGTCATCACCGATCGGTGCGCCGGCCACAATGCCGGCCCGCAACGACGACAGATTACGACGGCCACCTTCCGCCTCGCGCATCTCGGTGATGTAGACCGTCGGAACGCCATAATGCACGGTAACGCCGTGCTTTTCGATCAGGTCGAGAGCGCTGCCGGCATCGAACTGCTCCTGCAACACGAGTGACGAACCGGCCAGCATCGTCCCGATCACACCCGGGCCGAGCCCGAACACATGAAAAACTGTCGCCACGCCGAATACACAATCGGATTCGGTCAGGCTCAGCGCATCCGCTGTCTCGAGCGCTGTCGACAGCAGGTTCTCGTGCGTCAGCGATACGCCCTTCGGCTTTCCCATCGTGCCGGACGTGTATAGGATCGCAAAGACATCCTCATGCGGGTCGAGCACAGGCTGCGGATACGGTCGTCCGTCGCCCGATGAAAGCAAGTCCTCGAACTGGTAGATCCGGTCGTCATACCAGAGGTCCTCTTCACCCACCGTTACCAGATACTGCAGGTCAGGCAATGTGGTGAGGAAACCCTCGAACAGCTGCAGATAATCCACACCATTGAAGTTTTCTGCGCACACAACCACGGTCGCTTCCGAATGGCGCAGCATGTACTGGAGCTCGGGAACGGTGTAACGCGGGTTCAGCGGGACGACGACGGCGCCGAGCTTGGCGGCGGCGAACATCGAAATGACGAACTCGGGCCAGTTGGGCAGGTCGATCGCGATGCGGTCGCCACGCTCCACTCCCAGCTCATGCAGCGCCGCGGCCATCGCGGCCGACTGACGGTTGAGCTGTCCGTACGTCAGGCGACGGTCGTTGTAATGCAGGAACGACTTGTCCGGCATCTGGCCGGCTCGCTCCTCCAGCACCTGGGCGACCGATCGGCCCGTGATGCGCTCGTCGAGCGCCATCAGACCTCCGTGAACGTCATCCCCCGAAACCGGCCCACAGACCCGCGAGCCCATGACCGGATAAGAGCCTGAAGATACCGGAGATCCGAGGGGGGGTCAAATGAGCAGACCGCTCAGGTCGCTCCCCACATCCCACGTCCACCCACCGTCCGGCGCCCGCGCCACCCGGCCCACGCATTCGAGCAGAACACAACGCGTTCGGCCCGCACGGTTCTTTTTGTCCCCGGCCGCGTGACCGATCAGCTGCTCCACACTGATCTCCTTTGGCATGTCGGTCGGCAACCCCAGACGTTCCAACGAATTTTTTATGTGCGACGTTGTGCCCGCGGCAGTCACACCGAGACGTTCGCCGATGCGCGCCTCGGCCACCATGCCGCGCGACACCGCGTGCCCATGCGACACGCGATAATGCGTGGCAAGCTCCAGTGCATGCGCAACCGTATGCCCGAAGTTCAGGATCGCGCGCTCGCCATGCTCGAACGGATCGCGCTCCACGATCTCCGACTTGCGCTCCACCGAACACACCACCAGCTGCGTCAGGATATCCGTGTCCGATTCCTTCAACGCAGACGCATTCTCATCGATCCAGGTCAAATACTCCGCATCCATAATCGCGCCGTGCTTCACCGCCTCCGCGGCACCCGCGATCATGTCAGCATATTCCTGCGTCCACACGACACTCGGATCCATTACAACCAGACGCGGCTGATGGAAGCTGCCGATCAAGTTCTTGCCGTGATCCGTGTCCACGCCCGTCTTCCCTCCGATCGACGCATCCAGCATCGACAACAATGTCGTTGGTACCTGCACGCACGGGACGCCGCGCAGATACGTCGCGGCAACGAAACCGCCAACGTCGCACACAACACCGCCGCCCATTGCGATTACACACGCGTCACGGCCCAGGCCGTCCGCACTCATGCGATCGCTCAGGTATGACCACGTCTCTCGAGTCTTGTATGGCTCGCCTGAAGGGAACGAATACAGCATGACATCGAGGCCGCCTGCACGCAGCTCCTCATGCACGCGCTCCGTGTGCAACTCGTTCACCACGTCATCCGTGATCAACGCATAGCGCGCGGCCGGTGCAGCATCCCGCACGAGCTCCGCAAGCTTCGGCAGTACACCCGCGCCGATCACTGCATCATATGCATGCGGCGGAGTGGCAGCGGGCTTGATTCTGATGTGTCGGGTCAAGGGCGGATGATCCCTTTCGCGGTACCGATGTCGTCGAAGTCGGGCATATACGCGATCAGCCCCAGCTTCGGTGTTGTGACATGGTATCCCGCAATGAGCTGTGTGTTGTAGTAATCGAGGTAGAACTCGAATGGATCGGACGGGTCGCCATCGATAACCTGCAGGTCTGCGTGCACCATGAACAGCTTGCCCAACCGCATGGTGCCGCCAAAAAAGTAGATGTAGTTGGGCGCCTGCTCAGACGGCGTTGGCGCGGCGCCACCCGGCGCACCGAATGTCTGGATGATATCACCCGCTTCCACACGGATCGACGCGAGGCGCCCGGTGATGCGCGGCGCCGGCAGAGACGCAAGCGGATCGATGAGTAGATCGTTCCTCTGCACCGACACGCCTTTTGCCCCGCTAAGGTCGAGCAGTTTCTCCAGGTCTGAGCCGACGGCCCGCAGCAGCTTCTCGCCGTCCAGATTGCAGATCTCGATTTTCGTGGGGTGAATGCGAATGCGGCCATTATCCACCGACAACGTAGCAGTCATCTCGAATGGGATATCGATGATCTTGTGCATTGTGCCCGTCTGCACGATGTGATCACCCTCCGTACGAATAACGAGGTTCTTGAGCGGCGCACCTTTGTAGCCGAAGATGTAGCGATTGAGGACAATGCTGAGTGCGTTCGCAGACAGTGCGATCTCGGCATCGTCCATCACGATCTCGAGTGACTTCTTGTCGTCGAGGTCGAGAATGTGCGAGCCTGTCAGATCGCGCATCGCGCCACGCAAGTGCCGCACGCTCATCAGGGCGTCATCATCGAGATGGAACAGGACGTTCTGCATGGACATCGCGGTCGTCGTGTCCGCCGATGCATTCGCGGGCAATGGCGGCGCCTTGACTATGAGCTGCTCGGGAGCCGGCAGGCGGTGCGCGGACCCCAGCACGACGGGCTGACCCGGGTGACAAGCAAGTATGAGAATCGACACGGCCACGAGGACGCCTGTGGTTCCGCCAATGGCAATCGCGCGAACATCGATCCTTCTCACACGCCCAGCTTTTCGATCATCGACGCTCTTTCAATTTTCGCGTGGAGTGTAAACGAGGCAATCAGGGTTGAGGTCCGCGACACCGGACATGCCGCTCAATGCGACAGTGAGATCGAAATCTGCGAGCAGATTCTGGACCACATGCGTAATGCCCGCCTCGCCGGCGAGCGCGAGGCCATAGACATAGGGGCGTCCGAGAAGCACGGCGCGGGCGCCGAGCGCGAGGGCTTTGAGGATGTCATTGCCACGCCGGATACCGCTGTCGAAGAGGACGGGCATGTCACCGGCAGCAGCGACCGCGGCCTCGAGGCAGTCGAGCGATGCCACGGCACCGTCCACTTGCCTGCCGCCGTGGTTCGACACGATGATCGCGTTCACGCCATGATCGAACGCGATGCGCGCATCATCGGCGTGCTGAATGCCCTTCAGCACGATTGGCAGGCGCGTGTTACTGCGCAGCCAGGCCAGGTCGCTCCACATCAGCGATGGGTCGGTGAAAATGCTGGCGAAATAGCGGATCGCTGTGAGCGGATCCTCTTCGGGCGGCTTCGGCAGCGCCGCCCGGAACGCCGGGTCGCTGAGAAAGTTCGCAAGCCCGTCGCCATGAAGAAAAGGCAGGTATGCGTTCTGGATATCGTGCTCGCGCCACGCTATGAATTTCGTGTCGAGCGTGACTACGAGCGCGGAATACCCCGCATTCTCGGCGCGCCGGATCATGCTTGCCGCGATATCGCGATTGCGGCCCCAGTAGAGCTGGAACCAGCGCGTACCATCGCCGTTCGCCGCGGCCACGTCCTCGATCGTGTGTGACGACACCGTGCTTAGAATCATCGGCACGCCTGCCGCAAGCGACGCGCGCGCCACGGCAATCTCACCATCGGGATGCACAATGCCGAGCACACCGACCGGTGCGAGCAGCAGCGGATAGTCGAGTGTGTGGCCCAACAGATCCACATGGAGGTCGCGCTGCGATACGTCCCGCAACACTCGCGGCACAATGCGCCACTGCTCGAATGCAGCACGATTCGCGAGCGCGGTACTGCCACCGCCGGCGGAGCCGTACACGTATCCGACGGCCTCGGGTTTCATCACAGTATGGGCGCGTGCCTCGAGATCCTCGAACGCAACCGGCAGCTCCGGACGCGAGCCGCGCATACCTTCCGTATAGATGCCAATCTGTCGGCGTACGCCGATCGAATCGGGCTGCTGGCTCATGCTACCTGGCTCCCGTTTCGGAGGGACAGCGCCTATAGATTCGGAGCGAACCATGATCCCGAATATTAGAATTGTCACTGGCGGCTGGCAATCGCGTCCGGTGTGTCCCCGCCGACTTCCTGCCGCTCTGCGGACCGGCTATGATGCAGCCATTGCGGTGTCGGAATCCCTGGAAAGCGGTGGAAGCATGAAATTGGTTCGCGAATCGGTGGCCGTGGGCGTATTTCTGCTCTCCTTCGGCGTGGCGGCGTGCGGCAGCAACGCGGCGAGCGGCGGACGGATACCGGCCACTCCGCAGGCTGCAGTGGATGAGCTTCTGGCGGCCGACCGTGCATTTTCCAAGGCAAGCGGCGGCACGGATGTGGTGACGGGCATCTCCGCAATGTTTGCACCCGATGTGGCGACGACTGTACCCGGCGGCCTCTTCTCGACATCGGCCGCGGAAGCCGTCGCTTCCTTGCGTGCCTATTCTGACCGTGTCGGCGAGCGCGCTGCGGAGTGGACGCCGATCCGCGGTGGGATCTCCGCGGATGGCATGCACGGCTTCACGTTTGGTTTCATGGAAGTTCGCACGACGGAGGGCAAAGTTACGCCGATGAAGTATCTGTCGTATTGGGTGAAACGACCCGAGGGCTGGCGAGTGGCCGTCTACCGGCGTCGCACGCGGGGCGCGGGCGCGGTTTCGACTTTGCTGCTGCCGCCTGCATTGCCGGCCAGGATGGTCAGCCCGAAGAACGTATCGGCTGATATTCTGCAGAGCATCGATGCGGCCGAACGATCCTTCTCACTCGAATCACAGACGATCGGACTCAATGCTGCGTTCACAAAGTTCGGCAGTGATGATGCGATCAACATGGGCGGGGCCGATCAGCCTTCGTTCACATTCGGTGCGGCAGCGATCGGACGTGCAGTCGGGCAGGACGAGCCCGCGGGCACGGGAAGCACAGTGCACTGGGCACCCGACCGCGTGCTGGCCGCATCGAGCGGCGATCTTGGTGTTACCATTGGCGCCATCCATCCGAATACACCGAACCCCGATGGATCCCAGGCAGCAGGCTTCCCGTTCTTCACAGTGTGGCGACGCGCATCTCCTGGTGCACCGTGGCGGTACATCGCGGAGTAACCGTCACTGCGCGGAGTAACGGGCGCGGCGTGACGCTAGATCGCCTCGAGATGAGCAGCGGCCGCATCATCGAGCAGCCAGACCAACCGGCCGTTCACCGGCATGATCGCGGTGGCGGGGACGGCATCGATGTCGGGCGAGCGCTCGATCACCCTCCGCACCATCCTGGCCTTGTCGCTGCCGCACACAACGAACGCGATTTCAGCTGATGCGTTGATCGCCGTCGGCGTCAGCGTGATACGGGACGCCTGCACTTCCTCGATGAACTCCGCGACCACGAGATGTTCCGCCTCACGCACGGCGGTCCCTCCCGGGAACAGCGACGCAGTGTGACCGTTGTCGCCGAGACCGAGCAATGTGAGATCAAACCGCGTAACGCCATCCGTGAATTCGCGCCGCAGCAATGCATCGTATTCCGCGGCGGCCGCTCCCGGATCCAGCTCGCCCTCCATGCGGTGCACCTGTGACGCCGGAATCGGCACGTGATCGATCAGCGCCTGCCTCGCCATCCGGAAGTTGCTCGCGGCGTCACTCGGCGGAACGCAGCGTTCGTCACCCCAGAAGAGATGCACGTGACGCCAGTCGACCTGTGATGCGTACGCCGACGTGGCAAGCATTCTGAGGAACAGCCGCGGCGTGGAACCGCCGGACAGCGCGGCACGAAACGACCCGGAATGCGCGATCGCGCGTGCGGCCGCAGCCACGAAGAGGTCCGCCGTCCCGCGGGCAAGCTCGTCGGCGTTATCGAAGACATGCAGCTCCGGCGTTACGTTCATGCGTGCGCTGCGCCGGCAAATGCCTGACTGATAATGGCCTGCGCTTCCTCTTGAATCCGATGCAGATGATCTGCACCGGCGCTGCTCTCTGCATACAGCTTGTACACGTCTTCTGTGCCTGACGGACGCGCCGCAAACCAACCGCGCTCCGTAATAACCTTCAGGCCGCCGATCGCAGCACCATTGCCCGGTGCAACCGTCAATTTCGCCGTAATCGCGTCGCCAGCGAGGTCGTGGGCGTTGACCGCGTCCGGCGTGAGTGCTGCGAGCGCGGCTTTCTGCACGGCTGATGCGGGCGCATCAATGCGCTGGTATGTGAACGTGCCCAACTCCTGCTCCATCTGTGCGTATCGCTCGCCTGGATCGCGACCTGTTGCTGCCGTCATCTCGGCAGCGAGCAGCCCGAGGATAATGCCGTCCTTGTCTGTCGTCCACACAGAGCCGTCACGCCTTACGAATGAAGCGCCCGCGCTTTCTTCACCGCCGAAGGCGAGCGCTCCGTCCTGCAGACCGTCTACAAACCACTTGAATCCGACAGGCACCTCGACGAGGGCGCGGCCGAGGCGCTGCACGACGCGATCGATCATGCTGCTGCTCACCACTGTCTTCCCGATTGCGGAGCCCTCCGACCAACCGTCGCGATGCGTGCAGAGGTAGTCGATGGCGACGGCGAGATACGCATTCGGATTCATGAGACCGCCGCTGCGCGTGACGATGCCGTGACGGTCATGGTCCGGATCCGAGGCCCATGCCACGTCGAAGCTGTCGCGCAGTGCGATCAGTCTCTGCATCGCATGGGACGACGACGGGTCCATTCGGATCCTGCCATCCCAGTCGAGTGTCATGAAGCGGAACGTCGGATCGACTTCGCGACTCACAACATCGATCTGAATGGCGTAGTGTTCGGCGATCCGGCCCCAGTATTCCACGCCCGCGCCGCCGAGCGGGTCGACACCGAAGCGAAGCGCAGTTCCGCGCAGCACATCAAAGTTTATCACCGCACCGAGGTCTTCGATGTACGCACTCATGAAGTCGTGACGGTGCGTCGAATCAGCGGCGAGTGCTCGGGAATACGGCATGCGCTTGACGCCCGACGCGCGCCCGTTGGCCCCTGACGGCGCCGAGAGCAGCCGGTTCGCTTCGTTTTGTATCCACGTCGTTGTCTTCGTGTCAGCAGCGCCGCCATTCGGCGGATTGTACTTGAATCCGCCGTCTGCAGGCGGATTGTGCGAGGGGGTGATGACAATACCATCGGCGAGGCCGCTCATGCGGCCGCGGTTCCAGCCGAGGATCGCGTGCGAGATGACGGGTGTCGGTGTAAAGCCGCCGTGTTCGTCGATCATGACGGTTACACCATTCGCTGCCAGCACCTCAAGCGCGCTTGCGGCGGCCGGCACCGACAACGCGTGCGTATCGATGCCGAGGAACAGCGGACCGTCTATGCCCTGCTGCTGGCGATAGCTGCAGATAGCCTGCGTAATCGCGTGGATGTGCGCTTCATTGAACGCAGTATCGAACGACGAGCCACGATGGCCCGATGTTCCGAACGAAACGCGCTGTGTAGAAACATCCGCGTCCGGCCGCAGCGTATAATACGCCGTGACCAGACGCGGGATGCTCGTGAGC
>JBDSPG010000012.1:0-3114 GCA_039912685.1 Longimicrobiales bacterium
GAAGGCGCGGTCGGTGCCGGATGAGCCGGTGAAGGTTCCGAATCAGCGCGGGCGCGTGTCGTTCGCCCGTGGCGGGCCGCAGACCCGGACGCTGCAGGTCTTCATCAACCTTGCGGACAACTCGCGCCTGCTCGACAGCGCGGAATCCGGTGGCATAATCGGGTATCCGCCGTTCGCGGAAGTCACGACGGGCATGGAGGTCGTGGACCGCCTGGAGTCGAAGTATGCGGATCAGCCAACGCGACTCCAGGGCGAGATTAGTGTAAAGGGTTGGCCATGGCTGGACGCGCGGTTCCCGGGCCTAGACCGGGTGGTCGGCACAAAGATCACAAAAGAATGGCGTTGACCGAAGACCCAACGCCTGGCGCGCCGCCGGTGCTCGCGCACTCTCGCATCACCGAAACGCCGTCGCCATCGAAATGGCTGTACGTCGTACATGGTATCTTTGGCGCGGGCCGCAACTGGGCGTCTGTCGCCCGCCGTGTAGTCAGAACGCGACCGGACTGGGGTGCACTGCTCATCGATCTTCGCGAGCACGGTGGCTCGCAGGATTTTCCCGGCCCGCACACGCTCGAAGCCGCAGCGGACGACCTGGCAGCGCTGGCTGCGGCCACGGGCATTCAGCCAAGCGCGATCCTCGGCCATTCGTTCGGCGGCAAAGTCTCGATGATGTACGCGCGCCGGCACGCCAAGGCGGCGACATCGAAGCTGGAGCAGGTCTGGATCATCGATTCGACGCCGGCCGCGGGAACGCCGGGAGGATCGGCGCACGCCATGCTCGACATCGTGAAGGCGCTGCCGTCGGAATTCGCGTCACGGGATGACGCCATTGCCGCGCTGCAGGCATCCGGTGTGCAAACGGATACTGCGAGCTGGATGGCCACGAACCTGGCCGAGTCAGGCGGCGTATATCGCTGGCGCTTCCGCCTCGCCTCGTTGACAGAATTGCTCGATGACTTCTTTCACCATGACCTGTGGGATGTGGTGGAGACGCCCCCCGCCGGCGTGGAGATCCATCTGGTGAAGGCGACGGAGTCGTCGCTCCTTTCGGGTACGTCCCAGGATCGCGCGCAAGCGGCGGCTGATAATGTGCATACGTTCCTGCACGAGGTGGAGGGTGGCCACTGGCTCAATGCAGACAACCCCGATGCACTCGTCGAACTGCTGACAACGAACTTACCCGAATAGAGCGAGCATGAGCTTCGAGATTCCACAGGATCTGATGGTGAGTGTATCTGGTGTGCGCGGCCGCGTTGGTGAGGGTCTCACGCCCGAAGTGATCGCACGCTTTACCGCAGCGTTCGGCACGTACGTGCGAAGTGTCTCGAGCGACGTCAGCGCGAAGCCTCGCGTGATTGTTGCGCGGGACTCCCGCGTGAGCGGACCGATGTTCGTGCACGCCGTGACAAGCGCGCTGCAGTCAGTGGGGTGTGATGTGATCGACATCGGCCTGGCACCGACGCCGACCGCGCTCTATGCGATCCGCCATCATCAGGCGGCGGGCGGCATTGTCGTCACGGCCAGCCACAACCCGGTCGAATGGAACGCGCTCAAGTTCGCGTCATCCGTCGGCATGTTCCTGGATGCGGAGGAGTCGCCCGCGATGCGTGCGTACGTGAATGACAAGCCGATCCATCGCGCCACATGGGACGCGCTCGGCACCGTCACGACCGACGAGAACGCCGTCGAACGCCACCTGCGCGCCGTCCTCGGCGTGCCGTTCCTCGATATCGAAGGGCTCCGCGCCCGTCGTTTCAAGGTGGCGCTAGACTGCATTCGAGGCGCGGGCACCGTCCTGCTGCCGAGACTCCTCGACGCCCTCGGCTGTGATGTCATCGGCCTGAACCTCGAACCGGACGGTCGCTTCCATCGAGCGCCCGAGCCCATCGCCGAAAATCTCGGTGAGCTGGAGCAGGCCGTGCGGGACAGCGGGGCCGATGTCGGGATGGCCACGGATCCGGACAGTGACCGGCTCGCGCTGGTCAGCAATAGCGGAAAGGCGATTGGTGAAGACTTCACGCTCGCCCTTGCGGCCCAGCTGGTGCTGCGCCACAGCAAGGGCCCGGTTGTCACCAACCTCTCCACCAGTCGTTTGCTCGAGGATGTTGCCGCAGCCGGAGGGGTGAGGCTGGTGCGCGCGGCGGTTGGCGAAATCAACGTTGCCCGCGCCATGCAGCGCGAAGGTGCAGTGATCGGCGGGGAGGGCAACGGCGGCGTAATTCTGCCCGACGTCCATCACACCCGCGATGCGGCCGTGGCCGCGGCACTTGTACTCCAGCTCATGCTCGAGCTCGAGAAACCGCTCTCCGAAATTGTTGCGGCACACCCGGTGTACACCATCGTCAAGGACAAATTGCCCCGTGATGCGGGGTCCCTGGACACTGCGTACGCTACGCTCGAGGCGAAACTAGATGCACCGGATGCGGACCGTCAGGACGGCCTCCGGCTGGCCTGGCCGAAGGAACGGCGCTGGCTGCACTTGCGGGCTTCCGGTACCGAGCCAATCCTCCGCATCATCGCCGAGGCACCCACGGACGCCGAGGCCCGAAAGCTCGTTGAGCAGGCCCGCGAGGCGTTGGGATCAGGGCCGGCGTAGCACGAAAAAGGCATACAGACCTTATATTGGACGGGTCGGAAGCACGCCAAATTCACAAAGGACGTCTGGAATGTGTGGGATTGTCGGATATATCGGCACGCGCGAGGCGGTGCCACTGCTCCTCGAGGGATTGAAGCGTCTGGAGTACCGCGGGTATGACTCCGCGGGCCTGACAGTGATGACGGGTGATGACCTGGACACGCACAAGGCCGTCGGTCGCATCTCCGAGCTGGAAAAGGCGCTCGGCTCGAATGGTGACCGCCCGACGTCAACAATCGGCATCGCGCACACGCGTTGGGCCACGCATGGTGCGCCGACCATCGCGAACGCGCATCCGCATGTCAGCTGTGAAGGTGATTTCGCTGTCGTGCACAACGGCATCATCGAGAACGCGACCACGCTGCGAAAGAAGCTTCAGACCCTGGGCCATGTGTTCACGAGCGAAACGGACACGGAAGTCATCGCGCACCTGATCGAAGAAGCATACCAGGACAATCTGGAGGAAGCCGTTCGTGAGG
>JBDSPG010000026.1:0-6330 GCA_039912685.1 Longimicrobiales bacterium
GCCTGATGTCGGCGGACCGGCGCGGCGACACGGGTTCGTTCTACACCCCGCCGCACATGGTTGGTCGTCTCACCTCACGCGTACTCACCGAACACGTGAGCCGGGTGACGGGAGAACCATACGACGCTATTTCCCGTCTCGTCATGAAGTCCGACCCAAGTGACATTTCTCCCTCCGGGAGGCACGCCGTTGCCAGCTTGCTGCGGGAAACGAGAGTTCTGGATCCTGCATGCGGTTCCGGTGCGTTTCTGCTCGGTGCACTGTCCCATCTCGCGGGGAGCCGCGTCGCGCTTGGCGAGGACCCGGTAACCGTTCGTCGCGATGTTGTGGGCAGATCCCTTCATGGTGTCGATCTGCTCGATGATGCTGCACTCCTCTGTTCACTGCGTTTGTGGCTTGCGCTGGCGGACACCTCGGAATCGCAGCCGCCTCCGCTGCCGAACCTGGATCGTCGCATCCGTCAGGGCGATGCCCTTCTCGATCCTCTCGAACTGGCGGGACCCAGGAGTGCGGGCGACATCGACGGGCGCGCCCGACGTGATCGTGATGTACGCAGCGCCGTTTCCGACCTTCTTCCGCTCGCTACCGCCTATGTGAACGCCGGGCCCGAAGAGCGGGTTGGTTTGCGCACGGCGGTCGCTGACGCCGAACGGCGGATCGCCACCGCGTGGCTCACAGCACTCAGTACGCGGCTGCAACACGGATTGAAGGATGCCCGTGCACGCAGCGAAACACACGACCTGTGGGACGTGCTGACGCCGGCCGCACGGGAAGCGTCCCGCCAGGCGGTCCACCTTGAGGGGCGACTGAGGGAAGTGCAGCAACTGATCGATAATATGCGGGAGAACGCCGTGCTGCCGTTCTTCAGCTTCCGGGTGCACTTCGCAGAGAGCACGGGCTTCGACATGGTCCTGTCTAATCCGCCGTGGGTACGCGCGCATCGCTGGCCAGCGGCGGTCGGGGCTGCAGTTCGTGAGCGATATGAGGTTTGCGCGAAGGGCGGCCAGGTGGATCTATCACTGCTTTTTCTCGAGCGGTCGCTCTCACTTCTTAACGACGGCGGCACGCTCGGAATGCTGCTTCCCGCGAAAACACTGAGGTCGGCTTATGGCGGAGCCGCACGCGCGTTGTTGCTCAGAGATACACAGATCGCGGCTATCGAAGACTATGGTCTGGATCAGCGCGCGATCTTCCGAGCGGACGCATTCACGATGGCACTCGTTGCGCGCAAGGTTGCAATGCCGCGTTGCCCGGCCACGCTGGCCGGGTGTCCGTCTGATAACCGCGAGACTGTTCAGGTTCGACTCGTTCGACGCGGTGTTGAACCGCTCGACTTTGCGATTAATCAGTGCGATCTACCCGCCGTTCCCGGGGACAACACATCACCGTGGATGCTGGCGCCGCCGGACGTGCTCGCGGCATTCCGGAAGATGGAGAGCTCGGGAGCGCGAATCGTAGAGCAGCCGGGAATCAGCGTCAGGCGCGGCGTCGTCACCGGTGCGAACGATGTGCTCGTTGTGCGCGAGTGCGTGCATAAGCTCGGTGGCCTCTCGCACATTCGCGCCGAGGGATACTTCCGAGCTCGAAAGCTGTCGCACAGCACCGCGGTCGCGCGGAAGTATTGTGCATATGTGGAAACGGCAGCCCTGCGCCCGCTGCTTCGTGGCTCCGATGTTCGCGCGTGGTGTGTAAGGCCCGCGAGTCGTGTCGTCTGGATTCCCGGAGGCCGGGGCTCGGATGCATGTCCCCCGCGCATGCAACGCTATTTACAAAGACATGCGTCGGCGTTGCGTGCGCGGGCGCGGGGTTCCGCAGCAGGCCACGCACCGACTCTGCGAATTTCGCCCGCGATGCTCGGACACAAGGTCGTGTGGCAGGATATCGCGCAGACACTCAATGCGGCCGTTGTGCCCGCGCTCTCACGTGCAGACGACGGAACGGACGCACCCGTGATTCCGTTGAATACCGTGTACTTCATTGCTGTGGACGACGCCGAAACTGCGCTACTGCTGAGCGCGTACTTGAACTCGCTTCCGGTGCGCACGTTCGCCCGCGCGATCGCAGAACGCGCGAAGGATGCGCGGTTCCGATTTTTCGCGTGGACCGTACGCATGCTGCCGCTCCCGCGTCTGTGGCAGAGCGCCGAACGCGATTCGCTGCTGGAGATCGCGCGATCGGCCCATGAGAACCGCGGCCTCAACCGCTTGCAGCAGCTGCGTCTCGACGCACTCGTCGCCCAGGTGTTCGGCCTCGGCGATGCCGACCTGATTGCGCTGTTGACGTTCGACCGCTGGCTGTCGGGAGAGTCATAGTGTTTGGCAGAACACTCGTTGATGATCGATCCGAGCCTCCGCTCCGTGCTGTCATCGGTACTCTGCTGGGAACCGCCGGTCGTGCAGACTTCGCGGTCGGCAACGTTCGACTCGGTGCCATCGATCTCACGGATTCGGAGCTCGAGCGCGTGTGTGCCTGTCGGCTGCTCATGGATCGTCTCGACGTCGACATGCTCGCCGAGACCGCGGACGTGATTGGTCTAGGCGGACGTCTGTCCCGCAATCTTCGGACGCTTCATGCTTTCACACTCTCCGGTAGGCTTCATGTCAGAGCCGCCGGCGCACTCCGCTGGTCGCCGGACTTCTCAGTAATGCACGAGCTGCCTGAATCCGCGATGGCGCCCGCCGGCGGAGCATGTCTTGTAGGCGCGCATTATTTTTCGCGGCCTGTTGCTCTGCATGGAGCCTCGTTCACGTGCGTGCTCACCGACCCTGCTGCGATTTCAGCAGCGACTGCACGCTTCGATCAGCTGTGGGCGGATGGCTACGATGTACTCCCGGTTATACGGAATCTGCTCGAAGAGCTCCTGCAGTGACGCTGCCGTTTGCGCTCGCGACGGCGCACGAGGTTGCGTGTCGTGTGCTCGCGCGGCTGTTTCCGGAAGACCCATCGCCTGCGTGCCCGAAGGAAGGGCCACGCGGCGGTCTATCTCTGCTTCCATTTCAGCAGCAGGCGGTCGAGCGAGCGTCCGCTGCAATGGCCAGGTGGGGCGGCGTGCTGGTCTGTGACGCGGTAGGTCTGGGGAAAACGTATGTCGGTCTGGAACTGCTGCGTCGCGCCGTGCGCGCAGGGCAACACACCGTACTGGTTATTCCGTCAGCGTTGCGCCACCAGTGGGTGGCGCCGGTTCGACGACTGCGCGCTGCACATCGCGTGACCGTGATTACGCATGCACAGCTTTCCCGTGGCGGGTACGCCGAGTCGCTCGTCGGACGGCCTGGCCTGCTGCTGGTCGATGAGGCGCACGGGTTCCGCTCGCCGCATGCACGACGCTATGGTGCGATCGCACGGTTGGCTGTCTCACGGTCGGTGTGCCTGATCACTGCGACACCGGTCAACAATTCGCTCGACGATCTGTACTGGCTGCTGCGCATTTGGGCGCGGGATGACCGGTTCCGCAGCCTCGACGTTCCTCATCTGCGGCTGCTTTTCAGCGAAGCTGCCACGATGCCCGAACCGCCGCCTGCGTTCCGTCGCCTCCTGCGTGAGGTAATGGTACGCCGCGCACGGGATGATGTCGAACGTGAGGTGCGAACGAATACGGGATCGCTCCGGTTTCCCGCGCTCGCGCCGCCAGTGTCGGTCACGTTTGATCCTGACGCCGGTGCGCCCGGCTCCCATGCCGCCATCATCCGCGCCATCAGCGATCTCGAACTCGCCGCCGTTGCTGAGGAGGCGACCGCACTTGTGCGCTACCTCCTGCTGAAGCGGCTCGCATCCAGCCCGGCGTCCCTCGCCGGATCTGCACGACGACTCCTGCGGTACCATCAGGACTTTCTCGAGGCGCTCGATGACGGACTGCTTTTGAGCCCATCGCGCGTTGCGCGCGGTGCAGATCGTAGCGCGCTCGACTGTAGTCAGCTGGAGCTGCGGCGCATGACACTGCGGCCGGTTCCGGCATCCTTGGATGTTGAGCGGCTTGCGACACAAGCGCGCGACGATCTCGAGAGACTCGCAGTAATCGTCTCGCAACTCTCCCGCTCGGATGCTTCGCGGGACGACAAGGTCGCGCGACTTCGTGGGCTCGCGTTCCACACACTGCCGGCGGAGAAGCTCCTGGTGTTCACCGAATTCCGCGACACGGCAACGTATCTGTGGGAGCAGCTGCGCGGTCATGGAGGCGTGGCGCTCATCCACGGCGGCGGGGCGTGGCTCGGAACGGGCGTGGCCGGGCGGTCTGCCGTTATCCGTCGCTTCGCGCCGCGTGCGAGCTCCGCGTCACGCGTGCATGTGCGCGAAGAGGTCCGCATCCTCATCGCAACGGATGTGATGTCCGAAGGCCTCAACCTGCAGGATTGCGGACATGTCGTGAGTTACGACCTCCCATGGAATCCGGTTCGTCTCATGCAGCGCCTCGGCCGCATTGATCGCCTCGGTTCTCTGCATGACATTATTCATGTCTACAATTTTCTCCCCGACCGTGATCTCGAGGAATACCTGAGCTTGCTCCGACGGCTCCGTCAAAAGCTTCGCTTTATTGAGATGGCAGAAGGTGCGGATCGCCCTGTGCTCGACAGTGACGCGGCGTTGGACTCCTTTCGACCGGCACCTGTCACCGAACGCGACGCCGGCATCAGAGCCTTCAGTACTCGCGACGAACACCTGCGTAGGTGGATCCGTGACCGGCGCGCGGACTCTATAGTGGCAGCTGACGGCCTTATTCCTCTCGCGATCATGCACTCTGCACGGGCCGATTCGGGCCGCCTCCTCTGCGTGTTCACCACAGACGCGCGTGACGGAATGCGCGCATTCCTGCGCTCCCATGCTTCCACGAGTGAGGTTGATCCCGGCGATGTCATCGCTGAATGCATCGCCACAGAAGGAGGGGACGATTCCGGCGTGGACGCACACACGTTCCGGCGTCATGCGCGATGGTGTCAAAACTTATTGGCGCGTGATGTGCGCCTCATCGATAGGCCGATAGCGCTTCGCCGACACAAGTCAGCAGTTGATGTGCTCTCCCGTCGATTGATGTCAGCGGTGTCGGCCGTGGCCGGCGGTCCGAGCGCCGCGCAGTGCGCGCTCGCCGATCGGCTGATCGCGTCGCTCGGCAACTCTCACGACACGGCAACGGAACGAGCACTTGCGCATATCGCGGCCGGCAGGGAATTGGATTTCGAGCAGATCGCATCATCCCTCGACGGGCTGTTCGGCGTTTATGAGCGCCCCGGCACGGCGCCGGAAGTGCGGCGAGGGCGGGTGATGGCGGGGGGTTCGGAATCGCCGCGTCTCTTCGCCGCCGTCTGCCTGGTGCCGAAGTGCAGACCACGAGTGCTTGATTGACGGCTGGACCCGCCGCGAGGCCTGGATCCCGGTTGACCCACCCCCCAAAATCCGCTAAAGTCCACTGCTCCAATTCGATCCCGCGTAGCTCAGTTGGTAGAGCAGGTGACTGTTAATCACCGGGTCAGAGGTTCGAGTCCTCTCGCGGGAGCTGCGCAAACTCCGCCCGGCAACTATTTACGTTGTCGGGCGGTCTTGTCCAAGCCGAACCGACGCTTACGCCGCTACCGCTTCTTCAGCACGATCGTCGCTACTAGGTCGCCCGGAGAACTCAGGGTGAGCGTATTCCCCGACAGCGTATAGCTGCCCGAATCTTCCACGCCGCCTTCCGTCGTGAAGAGCGTGCTGCCAGAGACGCGATACGTGCCGCTGGACGTTTCGTTGATGGTCTGGGCAGGCTGCCCCGGGCTTGAGACACTCGCTGTTGTGATGACGGTGAACGTCTGCGGCGTGAACGTGACCGAAAATTTCGAGATGACTACGGTAATTGTGGTACCGCCGCTGGTTTCGGTCTGCGTGTATGGCAGCGGCTGTCCGTTGAACGTCTGGGCATCCCACGTACCGACGAGGGAGGCCTGGGTCTCGACGTCCGTCGAAGAATCACCGCACCCGGCAAAGCCGATGACGGCAAAGAGCATTACGCATGCGAGGAGCTTTCTCATGGATACCTCTCTGGATTTGGGGAACCTGTCGTGGCTCGACATTACACCCCGAATCCTACCCTTCGCAAGCGTGGTGGCAACCGGCGGCGGCGCCCAACGCGCTTCTAGCGTGCGAACGGGTTCGCGAACTTCGCCGAGGTCAGGAACGCCGGGTCCGTCAGCGTGCCGAGAAACGCCACGAGCGCGTCCCGCTGTGACTGCGTGAGGTTCAGCCGCCGGACCTGCCCGCCCGGTCCCGGCACCCGCAGTCGCGGGTCAAGATTCGGATTGTTCTGCACCCCCGTGTCATAGAATGCGACCACCTCCGCCAGCGTGCGGAACCGGCCGTCAT
>JBDSPG010000058.1:0-21783 GCA_039912685.1 Longimicrobiales bacterium
AGAGGCACGGCCCGGATCGCATCATCGGCTTCTCGCCGATCCCGGCGATGTCGATGGTCAGCTACGCCGCGGGCTCGCGTTACCTGAGCCTGATCGGTGGCGTGTCGATGAGCTTCTACGACTGGTACTGCGACTTGCCACCGGCGAGCCCGCAGGTCTGGGGTGAGCAGACCGACGTGCCCGAGTCGGCAGATTGGTTCAACTCCAGCTACATCATCGCCTGGGGCTCCAACGTGCCGCAGACGCGCACACCCGACGCGCACTTCTTCACCGAGGTGCGCTACAAGGGCACCAAGACCATTGCGGTAACACCCGACTATTCCGAAGTGGCCAAGCTGGCCGATATCTGGATGCACCCGAAGCAGGGCACGGACGCCGCGGTGGCGATGGCAATGGGCCACGTGATTCTGAAGGAGTTCTATTTTCCGGATGCGGGCAAGGAGCGCAGCGCCTACTTCGACGATTACGTGCGCCGGTATACCGACATGCCAATGCTGGTGATGCTGAAGGAGCACACACTGGCGAGCGGCGAAGTAATTACTGTGCCCGACCGCTATGTGCGCGCGTCCGACTTCGACGGCGCGCTGAATCAGGCCAACAACCCGGAGTGGAAGACTGTCGCCTTCGACGAGGCAGGCAACGTCGTGCTGCCAAATGGCGCGATCGGTTTCCGCTGGGGTCCGGAAGGACGAGCCGATGTTGGCCAGTGGAATCTGGAAGCCAAGGAAGCGCAGCACGGACACGCGGTCAGGCTCAAGCTGTCTCTGCTGGAAGGCGAGCACCCGAGTGTGGAGACCGCAAAGGTCGGCTTCCCCTATTTCGGTGGCATCGTCAGCGAGCATTTTCCGAACAACGCACTCAGTGACGGCACGCGGGGCAGCCCGAGCGGCAGTACGAGTGGGGACTCGAGTGGCAAGACGGGCAGCATCAACGGCGACGTGCTGGTGCGCACCGTCCCCGCGCAGCGCATCACTCTAGGCAAACCGGGGGAAACGCGCGAGGCACTAGTGGCGACCGTGTTCGACCTGCAGGTGGCGAACTACGGCGTGGCGCGTGGACTGCCGGGCGAACTGGCCGCCAAAGACTTCGACGACGACACGCCCTATACGCCGGCCTGGCAGGAGCGCATCACCGGCACGCCGCGCGCGCAGTTGATCACCGTGGCGCGCGGGTTTGCAGAGAACGCGCACAAGACGCATGGCAAGTCGATGGTGATCATCGGCGCCGCGATGAACCACTGGTACCACAGCGACATGAACTACCGCGGTGTCATCAACATGCTGATGATGTGCGGCTGTATCGGAAAGAGCGGCGGCGGGTGGGCGCACTACGTCGGGCAGGAGAAGCTGCGGCCGCAGACCGGCTGGTTGCCGCTTGCCTTCGCGCTTGACTGGATCCGCCCCCCCCGACAGATGAACAGCACGAGCTTCTTCTACGCGCATACCGACCAGTGGCGCTACGAGAAGCTGGGCATGGAAGAAGTGATCTCGCCGCTGGCCGACAAACAGGTATATGGCGGCAGCATGATCGACTACAACGTGCGCGCCGAGCGCATGGGGTGGCTCCCGAGCGCGCCGCAGTTGCAGACCAACCCGTTACAAGTGGTGCGTGATGCGCAGACTGCGGGCCTTGAGCCGAAGGAATATGCGGTCAAGGCACTGCAGGATGGTTCATTGAAAATGAGCTGCATCGACCCCGACCACCCGGACAACTGGCCGCGCAACATGTTCGTGTGGCGCTCGAATTTGCTGGGCTCCAGCGGCAAGGGTCACGAGTATTTCCTGAAGCATTTGCTCGGCACGAGCAACGGCGTGCAGGGCAAGGACCTTGGTGCTGAAGAGGCGAAGCCCGCAGAGGTCGTATGGCACGACCAGGCGCCCGAAGGCAAGCTCGATCTGCTGGTGACGCTCGACTTCCGCATGAGCACCACCTGCCTGTACAGCGACATCGTTCTGCCCACCGCAACGTGGTACGAGAAGAACGACCTCAACACCAGCGACATGCACCCCTTCATCCATCCGCTGTCCACCGCGGTGGACCCAGCCTGGCAATCGCGCAGTGACTGGGACATCTACAAGGGCTTCGCGAAAAAGTTCAGCGAAGTCTGCGTCGGCCACCTGGGTATCGAGCGTGAGCTGGTGCTGACCCCGCTGATGCACGACAGCCCCTCGGAGCTGGCGCAGCCCTTCGAAGTGAAAGACTGGAAGCGCCGCGAGTGTGAATTGATTCCGGGCAAGACTGCGCCCAACTTCATCGTGGTGGAGCGCGACTATCCGAACGTCTACAAGCGCTTTACCGCCCTCGGTCCGCTGCTGGGAAAGGCCGGCAATGGTGGCAAGGGCATCAGCTGGAACACTGAGACGGAGGTGAAACAGCTGGGCGAACTCAGCGGCCTTGTTACAGCCGAAGGAGCGACCTGCGGCATGCCGAGGATCGAGACCGACATCGACGCCTGCGAAGTGGTGCTGATGCTCGCCCCCGAGACCAACGGCCATGTGGCCGTGAAGGCGTGGGAAGCGCTCGGCAAGCAGACTGGACGCGATCACACGCACCTGGCAATCCATCGCGAAGACGAGAAGATCCGCTTCCGCGACATCCAGGCGCAGCCGCGCAAGATCATCAGCTCACCCACCTGGAGCGGTATCGAGTCGGAAACCGTTTCGTACAACGCCGGCTACACCAACGTGCACGAGATGATCCCCTGGCGCACGCTGACCGGACGCCAGCAGTTCTACATGGATCATCCGTGGATGATTGCGTTCGGCGAGGGCTTTTCCAGCTATCGCCCGCCGGTGGACCTGAAGACCACCGCGGGGATCCACGGCATCAAGCCGAACGGTAACACCGAGATCGCGCTGAACTTCATCACCCCACATCAGAAGTGGGGCATCCACAGCACGTACACAGACAATCTTCTGATGCTAACGTTGAGCCGCGGCGGGCCGTGCGTGTGGCTCAGCGAAGACGACGCCAAGCGGGCCGGCATTGTCGACAACGACTGGATCGAACTGTTCAACCTCAATGGCGCGATCGCTGCGCGCGCCGTGGTGAGCCAGCGCGTCAAGCCCGGCATGGTGATGATGTACCACGCACAGGAAAAGATCGTGAACACGCCGGGGTCGGAGATCACCGGTGCGCGCGGCGGCATCCACAACTCCGTGACGCGCATCGTGTTGAAGCCCACGCACATGATCGGCGGCTATGCGCAGTTCAGCTACGGCTTCAACTATTACGGGACGATCGGCACGAACCGGGACGAGTTCGTCGTGGTGCGCAAAATGAAAAAGATCGACTGGCTCGACACTCCGGTCGCCGATGAATTCATTCGTCCAGTGCAGGACCAGGGAGAGGTTGTATGAACCCCCACGCTCAGATTCGATCGCTACCTTCCAAGAGGGCGTCAGCATGAAAATCCGCGCCCAAATCAGCATGGTTCTCAACCTCGACAAGTGCATCGGTTGCCACACCTGTTCGGTCACCTGCAAGAACGTCTGGACGAGTCGTCCCGGGATGGAATACGCATGGTTCAACAACGTCGAGACCAAGCCCGGAATCGGTTACCCGAAGGAATGGGAGAACCAGGACAAATGGAATGGCGGCTGGGTGCGCAACGCCGACGGCTCGATCCAGCCGCGCCAGGGCGCCAAGTGGAAGCTGTTGATGCGCATTTTCGCCAACCCCTACCTGCCCGAGATCGACGACTACTACGAGCCCTTTACTTTCGACTACGGGCACCTGCAGTCGGCGCCCGAGATGCGGGCGACGCCGACCGCGCGCCCACGCAGCCTGATCACCGGCAAGCAAATGGACAAGATCGTCTGGGGTCCGAACTGGGAAGAGATCCTCGGCGGCGAATTTTCCAAGCGCAGCTTGGACAAGAACTTCGACGGTTTCGAGCAGGCGCAGAAGGACATCTGCGGTGAGTTCGAGAACACTTTCATGATGTATCTGCCGCGCCTCTGCGAACACTGCCTGAATCCAGCGTGCGTGGCGTCGTGCCCTTCGGGCTCGATCTACAAGCGCGAGGAAGATGGAATCGTTCTGATCGACCAGGATAAGTGCCGGGGCTGGCGCATGTGCGTGAGCGGCTGCCCGTACAAGAAGATCTATTACAACTGGAAGAGCGGCAAGGCTGAGAAGTGCACCTTCTGCTACCCGCGAATCGAGGCCGGTGAACCGACCGTGTGCAGCGAGACCTGCGTCGGCCGCATCCGCTACCTCGGTGTGCTGCTTTACGACGCCGACCGAATTCAGGCGGCCGCAAGCGTCGAGCATGACCGCGATCTTTACCAGGCGCAGCTCGATATCTTCATGGACCCGAATGACCCTGCAGTGATCGCGCAGGCGCGCATCGACGGCATTCCCGACAAGTGGATGGAAGCTGCGCGCATCAGTCCGGTCTACAAGATGGCGGTGCAGTGGAAAGTGGCGCTGCCGCTGCACCCCGAGTACCGCACGTTGCCCATGGTCTGGTACGTGCCGCCGCTGTCGCCCATCAGCGCGGCGGCCAACGCCGGTCATGTGGGCAGCAACGGCGAGATCCCTGACGTGAGCCAATTGCGCATCCCGGTAAAGTACCTGGCCAACCTGCTGACCGCTGGTGACACGGTGCCGGTGGTGCGTGCGCTCGAACGCATGCTGGCGATGCGCGCGTACCAGCGCGAAAAGCATGTCGACGGGCGCACCAATCTCGCCGTGCTAAACCAGGTGGGAATCACACAAGCCGAGGTCGAGGACATGTATCACGTGATGGCGATCGCGAACTACGAAGACCGGTTCGTGATTCCCTCGACCCATCGCGAATATGCCGAGAATGCGTTCAACGTGCGCGGCGGCTGCGGATTCACTTTCGGCAACGGCTGCTCCGAAGGCACCAGCAAGCCGAGCATGTTCGGCGGCGACCGTAAGCGCACTATTCCCATCAAAGCGGAGGTTTGACCATGATTGCTGCGAGCCCATCGCGATCGTCGTCCGATCAGTCGTCGCGCGCCATCGAAACCCAAGCGCCCACTCAGAAGGTCGACGTTAAGCGCCCGGGAGGCGCGGTCGTGCTGCGCGTGCTGGCCACGCTTCTCGGTTATCCCGATGCGCAGATGCGCGACTGGTTGCCGGAGATGCATGACCTGTTGCACGATGAGCGTGCGCTATCGCCGTCGCGGCGGACTGAACTGGTGGCGCTGATCGACAAGCTGCAACGCGCCGATCCGCTGCGGATCGAGGCCGACTACGTCGAGCTCTTCGACCGCGGCCGCGCGACCTCGCTGCATCTGTTTGAGCACGTTCACGGCGACTCACGCGACCGGGGCCCGGCGATGATTGATCTGGGGCAGACCTATGAAAACGCAGGCCTGATCCTCGCCGAGGGCGAACTGCCCGATTACTTGCCAGCGGTGCTCGAATTCGTCTCGACACAACCGCCGCGCGAGGCGAAGGCCTTCCTCGCGGAAATGGCGCACATTTTCAACGTCATTTTCAGCGCGCTGCAACAGCGAGACAGCGCTTACGCCAGCGTGCTCGGCGCGCTCCTCGACTTGGCGGGCGAAAAAACGCATCCGGTCAAACTGGTTGCCGATGAGCCGCTGGACGAGAGCTGGGCCGAGCCGGTGGTGTTCGACGGTTGCTCGTCGAAGGGCCAAGCGAGGCCCAGTCAGGCGCAACCCATCCACATCGTACGTGCGCCAAGGGCCGCACAAGGAGCATCGTCATGAGCGGCGTGTACGGCTTTCTGTTTCAGGTCTATCCATACGTCTGCCTCACGGTATTCGTAATGGGCAGCATTATCCGGTTCGACCAGAACCAGTACAGCTGGAAGAGCGACTCTTCGCAGATGCTGCGCACTGGAACCTTGCGCTGGGGCAGCAATCTTTTTCACTTTGGCATCTTGTTCCTGTTCTTCGGGCACATGGTCGGACTGTTCACGCCGCACAGTGTGTATGGGCCGTTCATGAGCGCGGCGACGAAGCAGATGCTTGCGGTCGTGGCCGGTGGCGCTGCCGGTCTGATCTGCTTTGCAGGCTTATCGTTGTTGCTTTACCGGCGGGTGTTCGACCCGCGTATCCGTCTCACCAGTCACCCCACAGACATTGCCGTGCTCGTCGTCCTGTGGGTTCAGCTCGTGGTTGGTCTCATCACGCTACCGTATTCATATCAGCACGCAGACGGCAGCGTGATGCTAATTCTGGCCGATTGGGCGCAGCGCATCGTCACGCTGCGGCCTGTGGACGCCACAGCGCTCGCCACTTTGCCGTGGCCGTATCTCTTTCACATCGTTTTCGGCATGACGATCTTCCTGCTGTTTCCTTTCAGCCGGCTCGTTCACGTGTGGAGCGGCTTCGCCACGATTGCCTTTCTGTTTCGCCCGCACCAAGTGGTCCGCAGCCGGCGCATGAATCTTCCAGCCGGCCACAACCTACCACCCGAGCCTGGCACCAGAACCAGACGGAGTTCCCCGACATGAACATCGAAACCACCGATCTGGGTACACGTGCCGCGCCCGGCGCCGCGTTGGCCCCCCGCATCAACGGCGTATCGTTGAACGCGTCTGCGCAACCCATAATGCGCGAGGAATTGCGCCAGCGCGCCTGTATCGAACTGCTGCGCCAGGCAGCCATGAGCGCCGGTCTGCTCGATACCGCAGACGGCGCACCCAGCGACGGCGTCTTCAGCGAAGCGGCCTCGCAAGCGATCGACGCCTTGCTCGAGCGCGAGCTGCAGCTGCCCGACCCGTCTGATGAAGCCGCCATGCGGCATCACGCGGCCCATCCGGCCCGCTACCGAACCGGAGAGCGGGTGCGGGTACGGCACGTGCTATTTGCCGTGACGCCTGGAACGAACGTGGTGAAGCTGCGCAATCGCGCCGAAACCTGTCTGCTCGACGTGCGCTGCCACGACGGCAGTGCCGGCGATGGCTTCGGCAAAGCGGCTCGTGAACTGTCCAACTGTCCCAGCGCGGAGCAGGGCGGTGAGCTGGGCTGGCTCACTGCCGCCGACTGCGCCCCCGAGTTTGCGCGTGAGCTGTTCGGCCATGTCGAGGTAGGCGTGCTGCCACGCTTGGTACACAGTCGCTTCGGCCTGCATGTGGTCGAGGTCCTGGAGCGCGAGCCCGGCGTGGCGCAGCCGTTCGAGGCAGTGCACGGTGCGGTACGCATGGCGCTGCGCCAGCAGACTTACGTGACGGCGCTCCGCCAGTATCTGCAGGTGCTAGCCGGCCATGCAGTAGTCGAGGGCGTGGAGCTCGATGCGGCCGATACGCCTCTGGTGCAGTGAGCTCGTCGATGCTGTCGACAGTGCGGCTGGTGCAGTGCGCTCGTCGATGCTGCCGAGATTGCGGAGGGCGGAGTGCGCGCATCGATGGACCGGAATGCCGCGGGTGCAGTGAGCGTTCGTGACCAATCTTCGCGATGCACCGGAACCTGACGAACTGCTGCAGCGGCTGCGCCGGTTTCATGACGACTATTTTCCCGGCGTGCAGGATCGCTTCCAGTCGCTGGTGGAGGACGGCCAGCATCCGAGCATCCTGTTCATCGGCTGTTCCGACTCGCGCCTTGTCCCCCATTTGCTCACCGGCACCGGGCCCGGGGAGATATTCATGGTGCGCAACGTGGGGGCGTTCGTGCCGCCGCACGATGGCTCTGCCGGATTTCACGGAACGGCAGCCGCGATCGAGTTCGCCGTGCTCAGGCTCGGCGTAGACCGCATTGTCGTGTGCGGGCACAGTCATTGCGGCGGCATCCTTGCGCTGTACGAAGAGCCGACGCCGCAAGCGACGAACCTCGCCGCTTGGCTTGAGCTCGGTCGCGAAGCCGCGTTGCCCGTGCAGGTGACGCCAGAGGCGCTCCGCCGCAGCGAGCAGCGATCGGTGGTGCTGCAGCTCGAACGCCTGATGGGATATCCGATGGTGCGCGAGCGCGTCGAGGCAGGCCGGCTCGTGCTGCACGGCTGGCACTACGTCATCGAAGACGGCGAAGTCCATGTGTTCGATGTGCGCAGCGGCAGCTTCGTGCCAGCATCGAATGCACACCACAGCGGCACCGGGCCGTTCGACCAGACGCCGGTCGATGACGGCCGCGTCTTCAATGAGATCGATGCGGCGTTCGCGCCTACCCACGTTTATTGTCCGGGCAAGCTGAATAGTCCGGTTGAGCCGGTCGCTCACGTGCACAAACAGAGCGTTGAATAAGCGCAGCGGGCGACTGCGATCTTGATTTAGCGCAACCTTCCTCTCAGCCGGATTTGCGAAACTTGCACAATGCAGAACACTTCTGATTTTGACCAGCTGCTACAGGCGGCTGCGGCCCAGCCTGAACGGCAACGGCTGCTGTTCGTCTTCGCAACCGCCGACTTGCCGGAAGACGCGACGCCAGCGCAACGCCAGCGCTACACGGCGGGTGGCGGCGGAACGCTTACGCCACTGATGTGCGTCGACAAAGGGACCCACGAACTGACGAGCTTCGCCGAATTTCTCGCGGAATCACACGAAGCTGGACCCCCATGGCAGATCGTCTTCGCGGCCGGCCTCTCGGGCCACAACGGGCAGCCGCCCAGTACCGAACAGGTGGAACGTGCGCTTGAAAAGATGGTCGAGCGAGTGCGCGGCGGAATGATCGATAGCCTGCTCGCACTCGATCCGTCGGGTGAGGCGCTGCAATTCGTCTGAGGCGCGCGCGCGACCTGAACGACCGCACTGCCCGGCTTACAGCTCACCCACTTACCGCACTGCGCTTCGCTCGGCGATGCAGGCGACCGCAAGAAGCCGGAGCTCGCGTAACGTCGAACTTTACCCCAGTGTCGCCCCCGATCGCCCCCACCGTGCAAAGGGTTTACCCCGGGGCCGGGTGGGAAAACTGATAAGCTCGATCAAGTCAGAACTCGATGCCGGCGAAAAGTGCTGCCAGCCTCGTTATCCAGAGTGAACCCCAACCTCCACATTGCCGTCCTCGATGACGAAGTCGATATCACCCGCCTTCTGGCCAACTATCTGCAAAGTCGGGGCTATCGCGTCACGCAGCTGCACAGTGGCCGCTCGTTGATGGAATTGATGCCCGCCGACCCCCCGGCGCTGGTGCTGCTCGACCTCGGCCTGCCCGGAGAAGACGGCTTCTCGATCGCGCGCCAGTTGCGCGAACAGTGGCGCTGCGGCCTCGTCATCGTCACCGGTCGTGGTGATTCGGTGGACAAGATCGTCGGGCTGGAGGTCGGCGCCGACGATTACGTGACCAAGCCCTTCGACTTGCGCGAGCTATTGGCTCGCATCAACGCCGTACTGCGTCGGGTCATGCCGGCGGAGGCGCCCGAGTCAGGCATAACCGGACCGACCCCGCAGCGAAGCAAGCTGGTCTTCGCCGACTGGGAGCTCGACACCGCCGCGCGCCGCTTGCAGAACCCGCAGGGTCACGAGGTGGTGCTGACCAGCGGTGAGTTCGACCTGCTGCGTGCCTTTGCTCAACACCCCGGCCGCGTGCTGTCACGCGACTTTCTGCTCGAGCAAACACGCGGCCGCGAAGCAGGGCCATTCGACCGAACCATCGACGTACAGGTAGGGCGGCTGCGCAAGAAGCTGGAAACTGAAGTGGACGATCCACAAATCATCAAGTCCGTGCGTGGCGCGGGCTACATCCTGGTCCCTACGGTGACCGCGAGTTGATCGGCGTCGCATGAACAAGTCGATCGGATCGACACAGTTGCCGACGGGGATCGACGATCTCCAGGTTTTTCGCGCACTATTCGCCGCCTACCCGGATGCGCTGATCGTCGCCGACGCGCAGGGCGGGGTCGTGCTGGCGAACCCGGCCGCTGCCAACCTGCTCGGCTACACGGTTGACGAGCTGATGGAGCTGAATGTCGACGCGCTGGTTCCCGACGGCATCCGGCCGCGACACGCCTCGTATCGCGCGACGTATGCCCACAACCCGCTTCCGCGTCCGATGGGTAACCAGATGGAGCTGGTGGCCAGACGCCGCGACGGCTCCGAGGTGGTGGTTGAGATTGGGCTCAGCCCGCTCAAGAGTCACGGATTGCCGCTGGTCGTTGCGGCCATCCGCGACATCGGCGCTTACCCGCGCGTGAAGCAGGCGCTGCAACGCGCGCGCTACAGCGAACACCTGGCTCAGCTCGGCCGCCTCGCCGTCGACTCACGGGACCCGCAAGTGCTGCTGGAGCAAGTGCCGGCGATCGCCGCGGAGGCGCTGCAGGTTGAAGTCGCGGTGGTATTCCTGCTGGATTCGAATCGCCTCGAATTCCGCGTTGCCGGCGGCGTTGGTTTGATCGAAGGCGAAGCGCAAGGCGCGCGACTGCGCAACCGTTCCGACACGCCGCCCGGTTTCGTGTTGCAGCAGGCAAAGCCGGTGATCGTGGGCGATTATCGAAGCGAGCATCGCTTTGCTGTGCCCAAGGCTTACCTCGCTGCAGGCTCGATGAGCGGGCTTGCAGTGCCGCTGTCCGACCGCGGCCGCACCATCGGCGCACTGACAGTACGTTCGCGTGAGGCCAGGCGCTTTGGCGAGGACGACATTCGCTTCCTCGAGTCGCTGTCCAACCTGCTGGCGACCAGCCTGCAGCGCGCGCAGTCGGAAGAGGCGCTCAATCATGCGCAGCGGCTGGAAAGCGTAGGTCAGTTGACCGGCGGCATCGCTCACGACTTCAACAACCTGCTCACCGTCATCCAGGGCAACCTGCAGGTGCTCGAAGAACTGCCGGTGCTGGCGGACGACACCTACGGCCAGCAGCTCGTCGGCGCCGCAGCGCGCGCCACTAGGCGCGGCGCGGAACTTACGGGAAAGCTGCTGGCCTTTTCACGACGGCAATTGTTGGAACCGAGCCTGGTGGACGTGAGTTTGCTGCTGAGCTCGCTGGCCGACATGCTGCGCCGCACGCTGGATCAGCACATCCGGATCGAAGTCGACGCGCCGCCAGCGGGCCTGCCGGTGCTGGCCGACCCGGGGCAGCTCGAAGCTTCGCTGCTCAACATCGCGATCAATGCGCGCGACGCGATGCCAGAGGGCGGCACGCTGCGTTTCCGGGCGGCGGCGTGCAACACTTTGCCCGACGAAGTGCGCTACGGCTTGGGCGATCCGTGGGTGCCGCAGAACGGCTACGTAGCGATCTCGATCACCGACTCCGGCAGCGGCATGTCAGATGACGTCAAGGAGCGGGCATTCGAGCCGTTCTTCACAACGAAGGAAGCCGGCCGAGGTACGGGCCTGGGTCTGTCCACCGTGTACGGTTTCGTCAAGCAATCCAAGGGTGCGATCGCCATCGACAGCGCGCGAGGAGCGGGCACCACCCTCACGCTATACATTCCCCGACCCTGGAATACCGCAAGCCAGGCAAAGGACGACGCGGATACCTCCCAGATCGTGCCCCTCGGGTTGCACGTCCTGCTGGTTGAAGACGACGCCGACGTGCGCGCCGTGGTGCGCACCTTCCTGGACAAGCTGCGCTGCAAGGTGACGGAGGCCGCGAGCGGAGAACACGCCCTGATCGCTCTTGACACAGATGCGACGTTCGACTTGCTCCTCACCGACATTGCGCTCGGAGCCGGCATGCGCGGCCCCGTTCTGGCGGCCCAGGCGCAGAAGCGATTTCCGGAGATGGCAGTGCTGTTGATGTCTGGGTTTTCATCAGAGCTGCTCGATGCAGATCGCGATGCGCCTCGGAGCTGGGAACTGTTGCGCAAGCCCTACACGCGCACCGAACTCGCACGCGCCATCGCCAGCGTCATCAGTCCGGAATAGAACGGTCAGATCACTGAAGCGCGGGCGCCGGCGTCAGGCAGCGCTGCACAAAAGCCGAAAGCGCCCCCACGTCCGGGATCTGTACGTCCCGACGACCCTTCTCTGCGAATGCGATGACTTTGTCACGTGCCAGTTTTGAGAGCGCCCGGCTCACGCTTTCCAGAGTAAGCCCAAGGTAGTTGCCGATTTCTGCACGCGTCATGCACAGTTTGATCTGGTCGGTGCGCATGCCGCGCGTGGCGAGCGACTCCGCCCAATAGCGCAGGAAGTCGGCAACGCGCGCATCGGCCGGCAACGTGCACACCGACATCAATGAGTCGCGGTCGCGGGCCATCTCGCGGCTCATCGCTTCGTGGAGGAAAGTCAGCAATGCAGGTTCAGCCGCGCAGGCGACCAGCAGTGTGTCGTAGCGGATCACGCAGACCTCGCCGGTGTCCATTGCGACGGCGTGGCAGGAATACCGGCCGTGGGCGATGCCATCGAACCCGAGCCAGTCGCCACGGAACTTGAGACCGACGACCTGTTCGCGCCCGTCGTGCGACAGATTCACGATCTTGAAGAAGCCGGAGTTCAAGATATAGAGATTGCCGAATTGTTCGCCGGCCTGGTAGATCGCATCGCCGGCATGCACGACCCGACGCTGCGGCGAAAGCTTGTCGACCAGCAGTCTCAGCGTGTCGGTGATGTGCTGGCTGGCGCGCTGGTTGGCGGCGGCCTCGTTATTTAGGGCAGGGGCATTGGCAGCAACGACCACGTGCACAAATGTCGGGACAGCGTTCGATGTGGCGGTGCGTAGCATCTTGAACTCCTGGGTAGGGGAACTGCGATCAAGTTGAATGCTAGGACGCACCGGATAACGCCGTGACAACGAAGCGTGTCACTTGGTAACGCTGCGTGAATGATTTGTGTCCGCCGCGTATCAATTCAAGTCAGTGCGTCCCGCCTTGATGTGCATCAAGGCAAGTGTCGGCGGTGTCGCTAAGCTTCCCCCACCGTGTAAGCGCTGCAACGTGCTGCACGAAACGAAACCATGCAGCTCACTCTCAAACAGCTCAGCATTTCTGCCTTCGACCAGATGTCTCCACGCGAGGTGTCAGCCCTGCTGGTTGACGCCCGCGCGCTGCAGCGCGCAGCCGCAGCAGGCCATACACAACCGCTCCTGCGAGGCAAGAACTTTGGACTGTTATGCGAGGCCGACGACGTCGATGCGGCATTGTTCCGCAGTGCCGCGATGGAGATGGGCGCCCGTGTGGCGCATATCCGACCGAGCCTGTCGGAGCTGAGTACGCCGCAGGAGGTGCGGCGCACGGCCCGCATGCTTGGCCGGCTTTATGACGCGGTGGAATGCCAGGGCATGGTACGTGCTCTTGTGCAACAGGTAAGCAACGATGCCGGTGTGCCGATCTACGACGGCATCGCGTCGAAAAATCATCCGACAGCCAGGCTCGCCGAGCTACTCGGCAACGGCACATCGCCGGCCGACAACCGACGTTTCGTGCTGCAGGCGGTGCTGCTCAGTACGATGGGTTGATCGATGAGCGATCCGCCGTCTCGATGTTCTGCTTACGAAGAGGCGTCGCGCGCACCGTCTCCAACCCCCGCACCCGCCAAGGCGAAGGCAGACAGACGCGATGATCCTTCCGTCAGGAATGCTGACGAAGTAATTAGCGCGGCCGGGGCTAACATCGACGATGGGCTCACCGCGCCGGAGGCTGCGAGGCGGCTTGCGCAAGATGGTCCCAATGAGCTTCGCTCCGCCCCGCGGAAGCCCGCATGGCGCCGCCTCCTTGCGCACTTCCAGGATCCGCTCATCTACTTGTTGCTGGTCGCGGTCGCCATCGCGCTCGTGGCGTGGTTCATCGAGGGCTTGGTCGGCTGGCCCGTGGATGCGATCGTCATCGCGATCATCGTCCTGCTCAACGGTGTTCTGGGCTACGTTCAGGAAGCGAAGGCAGAAGACGCGGTGGCCGCGCTGGCCCGGATGACCGCTGTGACCTCCGCGGTCTTGCGTGGCGGGCAGATGGTGAGGGTGCCCAGCGCCGGGCTGGTGCGGGGGGACTTGCTCGTTCTCGGCGAAGGTGATGCTGTCGGGGCCGATGCGCGTCTGATTCAAGCCACGTCGCTGCGCGTACAGGAAGCCTCGCTGACCGGCGAGAGTGAAGCCGTGCTCAAGGACGTCGCCACGCTTTCAGGCCCGGCGGCGCTCGGCGACCGACTCAACATGGTTTTCAAGGGTACGACCGTCGCGCAAGGCACCGGTCGCGCGGTGGTTACTGCAACCGGGATGGACACCGAAATGGGGTCGATCGCCGAAATGCTGGAAGCTGCTGTACAGCAACCGACACCGCTCGAAAAGGAAGTCGGACGCATCGGGCGCATGCTGGGCATCGCGGTCGTAGTCATTGCCGTCGTCGTGGTGGGCACCATTCTGCTGATATCCGACATCCGCAGTGCCGCAGACGTCATTCATGTCCTGCTGCTCGGCGTGGCGCTCGCGGTGGCGGCCGTGCCCGAGGGGCTGCCGGCGATCATGTCGGTGGTGCTGGCGCTCGGGGTGCAACGGATGGCGAAGCACAACGCAATCGTCAAGAAGCTGTCGTCGGTGGAGACACTGGGCTCGGCCTCGGTCATCGCCTCGGACAAGACCGGAACCCTGACTCGCGCGGAAATGACCATCGTGCAAGTAGTGACCGCCTCGGGCGGCACCCACATTGCCGGCGTCGGATACGCACCCGAGGGGAAGGTCCAGCACCAGGGCGCCGATCTGGCGCCCGGTTCGTTGCTCGACGAGCAGATCGTGATGCTGAGCGGCGGCAGCCTTGCGGGCGACGCCGACCTGCGCAGAGGCGAGGGGGGCGAGTGGGAGATTCACGGCGACCCCACCGAAGCGGCATTCCTGGTGGCTGAACGCAAGCTGGGCATCACCGAACGGCGGGAGAGGCGCTTCGAGCGTATCGGCGAAATCCCGTTCACCTCCGAGCGCAAGATGATGTCGACGATCGAGCTCGATCACGAACATGGCGACGAGGTCGTGCTGATCAGCAAGGGTGCCCCGGACGTCCTGCTGGAGCGGTGCACCCGCGCACGCGTCGGGATGGAAATGGTCGAACTCGATGATGCGCTGCGGGCGCGGCTTCTGGCTGACGTCGACACGCTATCCGACGCGGCGCTGCGCACCCTGGCCGTGGCCTACCGCCCGCTCGAAGCCGGCGAGGACCCGAAGGTCACAGACACGCTCGAACGCGACCTTGTGTTTGTGGGCACCGTGGGCATCATCGACCCACCGCGCGAGGAGGCGGCAGTTGCCATTCGGGAGGCTCAGCGGGCAGGCATCCGGGTATCATGATCACCGGCGACCACCCGCGTACCGCCGCACGCATCGCCGCCGACATCGGGATTGTGGAGGCAGGTGCCACGGCACTGACGGGGGCCGGTCTCGACGCACTCGACGACGCCGGCTTTGCTGACGCTGTTCGTAAGACGTCCGTCTATGCCCGGGTGTCGCCCAAGCACAAGCTACGCATCGTCAATGCGTTGCAGGCCGACGGAAATATCGTCGCGATGACCGGCGACGGCGTTAATGACGCGCCGGCACTGAAGGCGGCCGACATCGGCGTTGCGATGGGCATGACCGGTACAGAGGTATCGAAGGAGGCCTCGAACATGATCCTCGTCGATGACAACTTCGCTACCATCGTCCAGGCTGTGCGCGAGGGTCGCGCGATCCTCGACAACATCCGCAAGTTCCTGCGCTACCTGCTGTCCGGAAACATGGGCGAGGTGCTGACGGTGTTCCTGGGCGTGGTAGGGGCCGGGGTGATCGGGCTGACGGGTACAGAAGGCGGCGCCGGTGGCGTAGTGGTGCTGCCGCTGCTGGCCACCCAAATCCTTTGGATCAACCTGCTTACCGACTCCTGGCCGGCCCTGGCAATGGGCGTGGATCCGGCAACCGACGACGTCATGGCCCGCAAGCCGCGGCGGTTGAGCGAGCGGGTAATCGACGTGCGCATGTGGGTGGGAGTTTTTGAGATTGGCGTCGTTATAGCCCTGGCGACACTGCTGACGATCGACATTTACCTGCCGGGTGGACTGATAGAGGGCACGCACGACCTCGCCAACGCGCGCACCGCGGGTTTTACGGTGCTTGTCCTCGCGCACTTGTTCAACGCCTTCAACGCACGCTCGGACACCACGAGTGCGTTCGCGCACCTGTTCGTCAATCCGTGGCTTTGGGGCGCAATCGGTTTTTCGTTGTTGCTGCAGGTGGCGGTCGTCCACCTCGACTTCCTCAACCTCGCGTTGGGCACGGCGCCGCTGGAGTTCAACCAGTGGCTGTTGTGCGCCGGGATGGCTAGCGTGGTGCTGTGGTACAGCGAACTGCGCAAGATGGTGAGTCGCGCAATGCGAAGATGAGATGACGTCTGAATGGGAAGCGCCATTACAAGGGTCGGCGACTGACCCAATACACGCGGTGGCCCTGTATGCCGGAGCCTGCGTCCGGTTGCCGGGCGCATTGATTTATATCAACACACTTGGCGCACGTTAAGCTTAATCTTGATTCCGCGCGTAGCTTCAATTTAGGAGAAATCGATGTATAGACATCTGCTCGTCGCGACCGACGGCTCAAAGCTCTCGGCAAAGGCGGTCGCGCATGCCATTGCGCTCGCGCAGAGCCACGGCGGGAAACTTACCGCATTCTATGCATCACCTGACTATCCAACGCCCCTTTATGCTGAGGGCATGGCCTACATGCCAATGACGCCCAAGGAATACAAGGCGATCTGCACGAAACAGGCCGACAAGATTCTGAAGCCGATCTTACTCAGCGCGGAGGCTGCAGGACTCGATTTCAATTCCGTGCACGCGATTGCCGCGACGCCGTGGGAGGCGATACTCGCGGCGGCAAGGAAAAACAAGTGCGACGCGATCGTGATGGCATCGCACGGTCGGCGCGGGGTGTCGGCGCTCCTGCTCGGAAGCGAAACCCAGAAGGTCTTGACACACGCGAAGGTGCCCGTGATCGTCGTCCGCTGACGTGCCGACGGCAGTCGTATACAACGGGTCTGCCGCGGTGCAAATGAAGCGCGCGTCGGCATCGACGCGCAGTAATAGCATCGCAGCTTGACCGAGTCAACCGAATTGCAGAACAGGATCACAGAGCCGCATGCGCGAGAATAGGTACGAGGCGGTAGAGGGTCGTGCTGATGCGCATTGCATTCTCGAAGGAATGTCAGGGACCTTGATCAATAAAGGCGACAAGTCACCACACCTCGATGGAAAGGGTAGGGTGTCATGCGAACCATGAAGGCTGCAGTTTTTATCGCACCAGGTCGCATTGTCCTGGAGGACAGGCCCGTGCCCACAGTCGGCGCCGGCGACGCGCTGATCCGCATCACCACGACGACGATTTGCGGCACCGATGTTCATATCCTGAAGGGAGAGCACCGCGTGGCGCCGGGTCGCATCATAGGACACGAGCCAGTCGGGGTCATTGATTCATTGGGAGTCGGGGTTGATGGGTACCGCATCGGACAGCGGGTTATCGTGGGCGCGATCACGCCTTGTGGACAGTGCCATCCGTGCCTTGACGGTCACCAGTCGCAGTGCGGCGGCAAAGCGATGGGTGGCTGGCGGTTCGGCAACACCATTGATGGGGCGCAAGCTGAGTACTTGCTGGTGCCTCACGCGGCAGCCAACCTCACACCCGTGCCCGACGGGCTGACCGACGAACAGGTATTGATGTGCCCGGACATCATGAGCACCGGTTTTGGCGGCGCGGAAAACGGCCGGATCAGGATCGGAGATTCGGTCGCTGTGTTCGCGCAGGGCCCGATCGGATTATGCGCGACCGCCGGGGCGAAACTGAAGGGTGCGACCCGCATCATCGCCGTGGACGGTATACCGGAGCGTCTGTCGATGGCGAAGCGGATGGGGGCCGATATCACGATCGACTTCCGGGACACCGATCCGGTCGCCGAAATCATGCGGCTCACCGACGGACGCGGCGTCGATGTCGCCATCGAGGCGCTGGGCACGCAGCAGACCTTCGAAAGCTGCCTCCGCGTGCTGAAGCCTGGCGGTGTTCTTTCCAGCCTGGGTGTGTATTCCGGAAAGTTGTCGTTGCCCATCGACGCATTCGCTGCCGGCCTCGGCGACCATACGATCGTCACCACGCTATGCCCGGGTGGCAAGGAACGCATGAGGAGGTTGATGAACGTCGTCGCTTCGGGCCGTGTCGATCTTGGATCCCTGGTCACGCACCGCTTCAAGCTTGATCAAATCGAGGAGGCCTACGAACTTTTCGCCGCGCAGCGCGAAGGCGTATTAAAAGTGGCAATCACCCCTTGAAACAGGCCCACCCACTGGAGTGCAAATCATGAAAGTTCTATTTCCCACCGACGGTTCCGACTGCTCGTTGAACGCGCTGGACAAATTCATCAGTCTTGTGCCTCAGCTCGGAGGCACACCAGACGTCACGTTGTTGTACGTTCATCCGCAACTTCCGTATCCCCGTGCAGTCACGCTGGCAGCAGATCCGGCGGTGGTTGCGCGATATTACGAGGAAGAGAGCGAGACGGTGCTTGCCGAATCGAAGAAGCGCATGGAGCACTCGGGGATTGCCTTCAAAGTAGTCAAGCGTGTCGGCGATCCGGCGCATGAAATCACAGACTTCGCAAAAACCGAGCAGCGCTCGATGTAGCAATGGGTACCCACGGGCGCAGCGCGCTGTCAAATCTCGTGATGGGTTCGGTGGCAACGAAAGTGCTGGCTGCCGGCAAAGTCTCCGTGCTCTTTCTCAGATGACGGCTAAGGGGCGGCGCGTCCTTCGTGCGCTGCTCTTTAGCGGGATCGCCGCAGGCGTGGCGCTGGGCCTCGGCTGGATCATCCTGGCGGACAGAAATCCGGTGTACGAATATCAGGGTCCGGCACCACCAGGAACTGGTGCTCTCACGACGGAACGCCCGCCACGGCTCGCCCTGGTTCTAGGCGGCGGAGGACCGAGGGGAATCGCCCACATAGGTGTTCTCAAGGTGTTGGAAAAGGAAGGCATCGTTCCCGATGTGATCGTGGGGACCAGCATGGGAAGCGTGATTGGTGCGCTCTACGGCGCCGATCCGAATGCTGCCAGACTCGAGCGGCGGGCACTGCAGATCAGTCCGTGGCTGCAGTGGCGGGACCTCACACTTGTCAGCAGGCCGTACCTCAAGGGCGACGCAGTGGAAAAAATGGTGCGGGAGGCGGTGGGTGCCAAAACCCTCGGTACGCTCGCCATCCCGTTGGTCGCGGTGGCGACGGATGTCCAGCTCGGCGTTCCGTTCGCGTTCACCCGCGGTGACACGGCGGCCGCGGTACGGGCGTCTTCCGCGATTCCCGGCACCTTTAAGCGCGTCATGATCGCGGGCAGGGAATACTTCGACGGTGACTTTTCCGCTCCGGTCCCGGTGCGCGTGGCGCGTGGACTCGGAGCGCAGGTAGTCATCGCGGTCGATGTAATGAGTCATCCGCGCGACATGCCCGAAGAGATGCGCAACTATCCCGAGCTGATCCTGTCCGACTTCTATCGTCACGCGATTAACCTGCGCGATCTGGAGCAAGCGGACGTCGTCATCTCCCCGCGGCTCGGTTACTACAGCACATGGTCGCGGCAACAGCAGCAACACGATATCCTCGCCGGGGAAAGCGCTGCAACAGGCGCACTCCCGGCCGTTCGCACGGCCTTGGCTGGCGGTGGTGTCGCTGCGCCAACCAGATGAGGTTCGTTCGGCGTCGAATGTGGGCCAGAGCCCGCAATACCCACCAAAAAATTGACTCGCACAGTTTCCTTCGACCGGACGGCCCGTCGTTGCACCCGCGGCCACAACCCGATCCATTCGGACTCTCGGGATTCCCGACGGTCCTAAAAAAATTCAACAGAAATCGAGGACCTAATGTCATACCCAAGTTTCCGGAATTGCTTCTTTTCTGCAGCACCTGTCCGGCGGTTTTCGGTTGTCCGTGCTCGACTGAGTCAGCTGATGAGCGGCAATTTGCAACGAATGTCTTGGCCCGCAACAGTGCGACACGTTGCAATAATCGGAAGCCTGTTTTCGGCCGCATACGCGCACGCAACTCCAACGGATCTCGATACGAGTTTTGGCACCAACGGGATAATCTCGTTTCCCGCTGCCGCCATCTCGACGCTGTTTGCTCCTTCGTCACCAACTCTGGCCGCCCTGCAAGCCGATGACAAGCTCCTTGTGGTTGTCGGCATCGAGCAAACCGTCGCCGGAGCGATAAATACCTCGAAGATATCCTGGCAAATCCGCCGTTACACCTCGGGCGGGGCGCTCGATGCCAGTTTTGGCACGGGAGGGATCACGACATTGTCTTTCGACGTGGATTTCGCCGGCTTTCGAGGCAACGACTATCCAGGCGGCCTGGCGCTGTTGCCCGATGGCCGGTTTGTCATAGTCGGGCAATCCCTCGGGCAATGTCAATTTTTGGGCTGCGTGACAAGCCTAGTGATGGCGCGCTTCAATGGCAATGGGACGCTCGACGCCAGTTTTGGAATCAACGGAAAAGTGGTGACGAACACCCTGCTCGGTGCCGATGCGGTGGTGTTGCAAAGCGACGGCAAGATTATCGTCTCGGCGAACCAGAATATCGGCCGCGCGCAGATCTGGACGGTGAGCCTGCACCGGTTCAATGTCGACGGCACGCTCGACTCGGGCTTTTCCGCAGCGATCGCGTGCGCCGGCAACGGCGGATTCCGGTTGGCCCCTGATGGCAAGGTCGTTCTCGCAACGGCGATACCGGCGTTATTCGCCGATCCTGCGGCGAACCCCGGCTTCTGCGTCAGCCGGCTCAATGCTGACGGCACTCTGGACGAGACTTTCGGGACACTGGGAAAGACGGTCGTCAAAGCGGGCGTGAATGTCACGCTAGGCGACCTGTTCGTCGATGCGACCGGCGCGACAACGGTCGTTGGCAGGACGACGACGGCAGCGGTCTTTCGACTCTCTCTTGGTGGAACTCTCGACACGCAGTTTGGAACGGGCGGCATTGTCGAGACCGGTGCAGCTGCGAAATTCAGCGCAGTGACCGGAGATTGTTCATTGCGCACGCTGGTCGCTGCGCAAGGCCTCGGTTCTGGCGTTTTCTCGACGGCACGTCTGACTCGCACTGGCCTGATCGATTCCGCGTTTGCCGGCACGCCGAACGGTTTTGCGCTCACAAACGCCGGTAATGCGCCTTCTCCGATCCAGCTGCTGCTTCGGCCCGACGGGCGCGTCGTCGCGATAGCCGTCGACCGGAGTCCGGGGACGCTGACCATCGCACAACTTCTCGGTGATGCGCCATGTGTTGGCTCGACAGGCGCGATGGTCGTCGAGTTCTATAACAACAACCTTCTCAGCTACTTCATTACCGCCGATCCGAACGAAGCTTCAGCGATCGACCGAGGCAGCGCGGGCCCGGGCTGGATCCGTACAGGATTGAGCTTCAAGTCCGGAGGCAGCACGTCAGTGTGCCGGTTTTACGGGAGTCTTTCCCCGGGACCCAATTCTCATTTCTACACGTTGGCGGGACCCGAATGCATTCAGCTCTTGTAGTTTCAGGCGAGCACCCCGAGCACGGAGAAACGCTGGAATTTCGAGAGCCTCGATTTTTGGTCCACCTCGGCGAGTGCCGAGCGCACTTGTCCCGCCGCGACGACTCCCGTCTATCGTGCATACAACAACGGGTTTGCGCTGGGAATCGACAGCAATCACCGGATTACCACCAGTACCACGGGAATACAGGAAGTGGTGGCTAGAGGCTGGCGCAACGAAGGTGTTGTAATGTGCGCGCCGCAGTAGAGCCTTCACGGTCGCGCCTTCGATACACTGACAACGGTCACCGCCACTTTCCTCTAGACTGGCAGCCGCGGTTTGCGTTTTGGCTTTCGCCGCTCCGCGGGCGCGCGGCGCCCTCACGAAAGCATCCTTACCGCATCGAGTCGCTCACGCACGCCGGTATGGAGCAGATGCCCGTAGTGTGCGTCGATCATCGCGGTCGATGTGCCGGCAAGTTG
>JBDSPG010000276.1:0-5522 GCA_039912685.1 Longimicrobiales bacterium
CTGCCGCGGCGGCCGTTGCGAAGGCGAAGGCGTAAGGTCGGGCGCGCTGCCCGCTAGTTGCGTCCTAGTAGTAATACCCGAAGATAATTCCCATCTCATCTTCGCTGGTCAGTCCGAACGTGATGGTTCGGTCGGTGTCATTGTTGTATGTGATTTCGGACGTCAGACCCTGCCCTGGCTGAAGCACGATCGCCGTCGCATAACTCTGCATCATCGGGTGTTCCCAGTCGGTGTTCGTGTATACGACCTCACCGTTTCGCGGGCCACCGTTGATTTTGATGACGAACTTCTCGCCACGCTTGTGCATGTGCGATGTGAGGAGGAAGATCGTCGTCGTCGCGGATACGGTGAATGACTTCACGGTGGTCGTGCGCTGCCGCGGCGGCAGGCTGAACGATGTGTTTGCCATGTCGAGCGTCTTTGCTTCGCGCGTAACCTGCGCCTGACTCGTCGTGTGCAGGTTGACGTACGCTTCGCCTGTGACGGCGTTCGACAGTGTGTTCGCGTAGTGCGCGTTGAGATCGTATGTGGCGTTCGCGGGAATGCGAAGCGCAACGCCGGTTGGGAACGTGAAGTCGGACGTCGGTGTCATCGAGCCAGCGAGGAATACGTGATACGCCATTGGCAGCATGTTCAAGAAGTTCAATGACCCGTCCGTATTCCTAATGTCGCGCACAACACTCAACGCCGGGATCGCCTGCGCCGGTGTGGTGGTTCGGAAGCTGTAGACGAGAAAGTGGTGGCTGCCCAGGCGCATCTTCGTCTCGATTCGATTGACGAAGACATCCGTTGTATTTCCAACCTTCTCATACACGAACAGCTCACGCTCGAAATTCGGCTGCACTGTGAACGGTGCGATGTGCATCTGAAAGCCTTGTACCGGCAGCGCAAGCGGCGTGAAAGCACCCGGATCGAAGCGCGAGTGATCTGCAAGCACCATGGTATCGGCTACGAATCCCTCGCGGGGTGCGCCGGCGGCGATCCAGCGACGGATGTATTCGATCTCTCCGTTTGTGATCGGCTGTCCGCCTGACGGCATTGGATTGCCGTAGTCGCGGCCTTGCGGCGATCGGTGAAACAGCAGCTTCCACATCAGGAAGCTGTTGTCGGCGTTGCCAGCCTTCACGCGCAACATGCCATCGGATTTTGCCGAAAGATTCGCGGGCGCAACGCCTACGAGGCTCTCGTATGCATGGGCTTTGTCGAGGTTGAGCGCGCCCGACGCTGCCACGCTGGCGCCCGTATGACAGCCGATGGTTGCGCATGTCGGCGTCAGTGTCGAGGCCTGGATGCGGGCGAACGTGGCGAGCTCGGTACCGGGCATCGTCACATCGGAAGCAGTATCGCTGCCACCGCATGCGATCGCAGCAATGCTGAGAAGGAAGGTGCCGGCAGCGGCGCGGAAAGCTCGGTTCTGTGTTGGCATCCCGAAATATGGCGAATGGTAGGCCCGTTGCCTACTGGGGTCGTCAGGAGTGACGGGCGTGCGCGGGTTGTAGGGGGGGCATGGGCCCGCTATCTTCACCCCGCGCGGGACGTAGCGCAGCCCGGTAGCGTACCTGAATGGGGTTCAGGGGGTCGCGGGTTCAAATCCCGCCGTCCCGACTCGTGGAAGTGAAGGCCCGGCAACGGTTTAACCGCGGTCGGGCCTTTCGCTTTCTGGCACACTGAATGTGAAAGTGAGCGATAAGTGAGCACCAGCCCCGATTTCGCGGCCACACGAAACGCCTTGCTGCGTCGTGGTCGTCGTCTGGAAATATTCACCGTGCTGTGGAACAGCATTGAGGGCGTCGTGTCAGTGGCGTTAGGCATTGCGGCTGGAAGCATTGCATTGGTCGGATTCGGGATGGATAGCTTCGTGGAAACCAGCTCCGGATTGATCTTGCTGTGGCGGCTCAAGAGTGGCCGAGATGCGGCGACCGAACAGCGTGTAGAGCAGCGCGCATTGAAGCTGGTGGGCCTGTCACTTCTCGCGCTCGCTGTCTACATCACATTTGAAGCCGCTGCATCGCTTTGGACGCGAGAGGCGCCGCAACCAAGCACCATAGGTATCGCGCTCGCATGCGTGTCACTCGTTGTGATGCCGATACTAGCTCGCGCAAAACGCCGCGTTGGCATGCAGCTCGGAAGTCGTGCGCTCATTGCAGACTCATTCCAAACGAGCATCTGCATGTACCTTTCGGTCATTCTGCTCGGTGGACTGCTACTCAATGCGAGTTTTGGTTTTTGGTGGGCTGATCCGCTCGCCGCGCTTGTCATGGTGCCTATCGTTGTGCGCGAGGGGATCGAGGCATCGCGCGGCAAACACTGCGATGATTGCAGCTAGGCTTTAATCACAATTGGATTTCACACTCAGAGCCGGAAGTCCATAATGCGTTGCGCGCTTCTCTCCGACATACATGGAAACCTGCCAGCACTTGAAGCCGTCCTAGACGCGATCGAGGGTCAGGGCATCTCTGCCATTTATCACATTGGCGACTTAGTTGGTTATGCACCATGGCCCAATGAGGTCGTGACGCTGTTGGCAGAATGGGACGTGTCAGGCGTTGCGGGCAATTATGACTCGACTGTTGCGACTGACTATGCTCACTGCGGTTGCAAGTACGAGGATGCAGTCCAAGCCGAGCAGGCGCACGTTAGTTACGAATGGACGCGCGCACATTGCAGTGAGGCAACGAAAGCGTTTCTCGGCGCACTTCCCTTCCGGTTGGATGTTCGTCCGCTCGGCGGTCATATCAACGGGCCACGCATCATCCTCATTCACGGAAATGCAATTCTCAACACCGTGTATTGGACAGAGGACCGCCCTGATTCATTCGCCATGCAACAGGCGCAACATCTCGGCGCAAAAGCGGGGGATGTGATTGCGTTCGGTCACACGCACAAGCCTTGGTACAAGGAAATCGAAGGCATCCATTTTGTGAATACCGGAAGTGTGGGACGTCCCAAAGATGGGGACTGGCGCGCGGGTTATGTCGTGCTCGATTTCTCCAATTCCCCCGTGACTGTTGCATTTGAGAGAGTGGATTATGATGTGCAATCCGCCATGGATGCAATCCACACGAGCGAGCTTCCAAACGCATTTGCTGAATACCTTCGTACAGGTGGCGAACCTGCATGAGCATTGACACACCGAGTGCCGCGCGGCGCTACGTCGCAGAGGCCATAGGCACATTCTTTCTCGTTCTCATCGGACCCGGCGCGGCTGTTGTGAACAACGCCACACACGGGACGATTAGTCATGCCGGAATTGCACTCGCATTCGCGTTTGTTGTAGCTGCAATGATTTATGCACTTGGTCACGTATCAGGCGCACACATCAATCCCGCCGTAACGCTCGCCTTTTGGTCGCGCGGTGTCTTTCCCGCGCGAGAAGTACCCGGCTACATCATTGCACAGCTCATCGGCGCCACAGTCGCGTCATTCGCATTGGCGCATGCGTTCAGCGAATCAATTGCTTCTGCCGCAACAGTGCCCGCGTTCGGCGTGACCGTTGCTGTCGGGACTGAGTTTTTACTTTCGTTTGGTCTGATGTTCGTAATTATGTCGGTTGCGACGGACGATCGCGTTGTGAAGGGATTCGCCGGGCTGGCTATTGGCATCACGGTGGGCTTTGAAGCCATGGCGGGTGGACCTGTCACGGGTGCGAGCATGAATCCCGCGCGCAGTTTCGGACCCGCATTAGCATCGCACGTTTGGACTGCGCATTGGCTCTACTGGGTAGCACCAATTGCAGGCGCCATGCTTTCCGCATTCATGTATGACTGGCTTACAGAGTGGCGCCGTTTGCAAATCCATTCGCGCCTTGGTTCGGAAGGCCTGATTTAGTCAGCTCCAACGACGGCGCCGGTGGTGGGATCGCGTTCGACGTCAGCACCCTTGACGCATGTTCGCAGCGTCGTGCCATCAGCTGGAAGAAGAGCATCGCTCCGGTGCGTGCAATCAGCAGATAGCCGATTTCGTCGACGACCAGAAGCGCAGGATGGTGAGCACTTGAGCCGCTGGTGCAGGCGTCCGCTTGCTTGTGCTTCTTCTATGTGTACAGATCCATCGGAGGCCCGCTCGGACAATATCACCACGGGAATGGTAGGAATAATCACGGTCCAGTCACACATTAGAGCGCCGACATATGCGGACTGAGCGCGGCGCCACCTGGAGAAGGAGCTGTTCAATGCGAGCCCGGAGAGCGGCGACTGCGTTCCTAACGACCATACTGGCATTGTGTGTCCTCACAGCGTGCGAAGGCACAACGGATGCGTCTGCGCGAGGGACGATCACCGGGAGGGTGGTGGACACGGATAGCTCAAACGGTGGCGTTCGTGGCGCGACGCTGCAGCTCAGTAACGCAGCCGGGGCGAGCCAGCAGGCAGTGACCACCAACGCCAGTGGTGCGTTCGAAGTCGGCAACCTCGTACCCGGCACGTGGACGCTCCAGCTGAACGCGCCTCCGAACCTCCTATTCGCGGCGGACGAAACTGGTCACAGGAGCGTGACTGTGGCCGCCAGCAGCACCAGCACCGTGGTCACCGACATACAGCTCGCGCGTCCAAAGGGGGCGGTATCGGGAGCGGTGAAGAACGGTACCACGGGCGTGTCGGGCGCGGCCCTCGAGCTCTACCGGGCCGGTTTCACTTCAAGACCGATCACGGCCGATGCGTCCGGCAATTTCACCCTGGCGCAGGTGCCAGCTGGCAACTGGGGTTTGAGGGTGTCCGTCCCGTCGACGCTTCAGCTCGCCATCGGGGAGCCGGGCAGCCGCCTGGTGGTGGTTGAGGCGAACCAGACGACGCAAGCGTCGGCCTTCACGCTTCGGAACCCCCCGGCTATTGTTGAGGTGGCCCTACTTGGCTTGTCCTTTGTTCCACAGAACATCACCGTTTCGGCCGGAACGATCGTGCGCTGGAGGAATGACGAGGGCGGAAATCACACGATCACGCCCCAGAATACCAACATTGCGGAATTCGAGGGGAACCGGACCGGGATCATCCACCAGCGTACATTCGCTACGCCAGGCGAGATTTTCCGGTATCGTTGCGAGTACCACTCATCGAATTTCACGAATGGAATGGTAGGAACGATCACGGTGGTGCAGTAGCCTCCAGCGGGCGGCTGGACCGGGAACGGTCCGCGGCGGCTGTAGGCGGACCCGGAGCACCTTGAGTCACACCCCACAACAATCCAGGCATGCCGGTCCCCGATTCACGCGAGGTCATCATGCGTCCCTGTCTCCCACTGCTCGCGCTTCTCCTGCTTCCCGGCTCCCTGCACTCGCAGATTTCGCGCAAGGATTACTTCCAGTATGTGCCGACGATGTCGAAGGTCGTCCGGCAGACAGCGGCGAGCCACGCGTTGCATCTGTACGGAGACCAGGGCAGTCCGACATACACGGACGATGACAGCAATGGCATCGACGATCTGCGACAGGAACAGCTTCATCGCATCGCTGACACGTTCTCACCGGTCCTGCGCCGGAACAACTTCAGCTTTCCGCGCAACTTCAAGACTGTATACGAGGACGATGC
>JBDSPG010000136.1:0-3610 GCA_039912685.1 Longimicrobiales bacterium
GTTGTCATCGTTGGCCTGGTCGCGGTCGCGGTGTACGCGCTCAGTCTGTTCAACATGTTCGCATACGATGATGTCGCGGTCATCTCGCTCGACAAACGCGTTCACTCGCTGTCGATCCTCCGCTCGATATTCTCTATCAGCTACTGGAACAACGAGGCGCAGGGACTCTACCGTCCGCTTGTCACCGGATCCTTCGCCGTCGACTGGGCCGTCGCGCAGAACCATCCGGGCTGGTTTCACTTTGTCAACGTCGTATGGAACGCTGCGGCGTGCATACTGGCGTTCCTCCTGCTGGCGGAGCTCTTCCCGATTGCACCCGCGCTCGGTGGCGCGCTCATTTTCGCCGTGCATCCCGTGCACGTGGAAGCGGTAGCCAACATCGTCGGCCGCGCAGAGCTCATGGCCGCGGCGTTCATGTTCCTCGCCGCTCTCATCTGGCTGCGCAGTCGGAACCGCGCGTTCATCGTGCTCGCCGTATCAACACTGTACATGTTGGCGACGATGTCGAAGGAAAGCGCGATCATGCTGCCGCCGCTGTTCGTTCTCCTCGACCTGGCGGCCACGCGCCTGCGGCTCGACAGCGCCGGCGTGAAAGCGTGGCTCGGCGATCGCATCGGCCCTTTGCTCGCCATGGTCGCGGTTGCAGCGCTGTTCCTCATAATGCGTGCTGCCGTCATCCCATCGCTCGGACCCTCCAACATCGACGCTGCGCTCGAAATGGCGTCCAGCGGGCCGCCGCGCTTCTACACGGCACTGCAGGTGTGGCCGCAATACCTTCGTCTCTTGGTGTTCCCGCTGACGCTTCTCGCCGATTACGGACCGCGGGTTCTCATGCCCATCACCGAGCTGTCCATGCCGGTCATGGCAGCGGTCGCGATCCTCGCTGGCGCACTCATTGGTGGTGGTGCGGCAGCGTTGCGCGGACACGGCCGCACCGCGCTCGCGCTGCTCTGGGTGCCCATCGCGATGCTGCCTGTCTCGAATCTGCTCTTCCCGATCGGGACCATCCTCGCCGAGCGCACCCTGTACCTGCCGTCGTTCGCGATCGCAATCGCTGTCGCCGCTGCTGTCGCTTTTGTCGATGGCGAGGCGATCGCGAGCCGGCATCGGCGCACCACTTTGGGTTTCCTGACGCTCGTGTGCGTGGCCTTCACCGCTCGAACGATCGTGCGCATCCCGGACTGGAAGAGCACGCAGTCGATCTTCCGCGCGCAGGCGCGCACCCGGCCCGATTCATTCCGCGCACAATGGCATTTCGCGCGCAAAGCGGTGGAAGCAAGGAAGCCGCGCACAGCGCTCGAGCTGTACGCGAAGACACTGCGGCTGTGGCCGTATCGGAGCAAACTACTGAAGGAATCTTCGACGTATGCAATCAAGATGGGGGATCTGCCGTTCGCGCGTCAGATCAATGAGCAGGGTGTTCACACTTGGCCTCGCGATGTCGATTTCAGACGCAGCCTGGCCGGCGTTCTCATCGACCTGGGCGACTCCGCGCAGGCAGCAATACACGTTCGTCAAGGGCTCATGATCGCACCTAATGACAAGGTACTGAATTCCATGAACGCAGCACTCGGTCACTGGGTGGCGAAGCCTTGACCGCCATGGTAACGACTGCCGCAGACGCATGGGGCCGCGCGTCCGAAAAGCAGCGCTTCGGCGTACTTACTACCGCCATCATTGCGGCGGCTTTCCTGCCCTACCTGAACTCACTGCTGAATGGTTTCGCGTTCGATGACGCATTCATCGTTCAGAACAACACGCGCGTTCATAACCTGACTGCATGGCGCGACATCTGGCTTACACCGTACTGGCCGTCACTCGGACGTGAGCTCGGGCTATACCGACCCCTGACCATCTTCCTCTTCGCCGTGCAGTGGGCAATCGGTGATGGCGCGCGCTGGGTCTTCCACCTTACCAATGTCGCAGTGCACGCAGGAGTATGCATTCTCCTATTCCTGTTGCTGTCCCGCATCACAGCGCGTATTCCCGCGTTCCTCGGCGCACTCATCTTCGCGGTGCATCCTCTGCACACGGAGGCGGTCGCGAACGTTGTGGGCCAGGCTGAGCTCACCGCGGCCGCGTTCGTGCTCGGCGCATGTCTCATCCACGCGAGCCGGCCAGACGGTGTGCATCTGTCGTGGAGTCGTCGTGTCGCGATCGTAGCGCTCTATCTGCTTGCGCTTCTTGCGAAGGAGAGCGCCGTGGTGCTACCGGGCCTGCTCGTCCTGCTCGATCTGATGCAGCGGCGGGTACCTCTAAACTGGCGCGGCGTCCGGGAGTATATCGGGGCAATGGCGGTACCGATTTTCCTGCTCGTGTCTGTGCTCATCTGCTACCTCAGCGTTCGCTATGACGCGCTGGGCGGCACACTCACAGGCACCGAAACAGGACCGTCGTTTCCGCATCTCAAGGAGCACCGTCTGCTCAACGCGTTCCGCGCGTTCCCGGAGTATCTGCGACTGCTCTTCTTTCCGGCTGACCTGACCACGGATTACGTGCCCGCTACCGTCTTCGCTGTGACCAGTCTGACGTTGATGTGCGCGGTCGGCCTTGCACTGCTCATCGGACTCACGATTCTCATGTGCACGACGCCGTGGCTGCCGCTGATCGGTGCTGCACCGGCTTGGTTCCTCATCAGTCTCAGCCCCGTTAGCAATATTTTTTTCCCGATCGGCGTTCTTGTTGCCGAGCGCACACTCTATCTTCCCTCCGTTGCACTCAGCATCCTCATCGCGTTCACCGCAGCACACATGAATGCGACGGTAACACCGCGAGCCCGTCGCAATGTCGGTCTGGCATTCGCAGCCGTGCTGCTCGCGTGCGGCGTGCGAACCTGGATCCGGAATCCGGACTGGAAGAATACATCGGCCGTGCAGACTGCCGTCTTCCGCGACCATCCCGAGTCCTACCACGCACAGTGGGCGCGCGCACTCGTCGAATGGGATCGCGCGAACCTCGATGAATCGGCGCGCTGGTTCAAGCTTGCGATCCAAACGTATCCGCGCGACAGCGGCATGCTGAATACGTACGGCGCGTTCCTCATGGCCGTCGGCGAAGACAATCTCGCACTCGGGTACGTCAAGACCGCGCACGACATGCATCCGTTCATGCCAAATTTCACTGCGCTCCTCGCCTTCCTCTACGTCACTACACGGCAGTCCGACAGCGCGATTGCCATGATCCAGCTCGGAGAGCGCGCTCGGTTTCCGCTCGCAATGACGCTCGGCATGAGAGCATACGTGTACCAGAGCGAAGGACGTCTTGCAGAGGCCGCCGGCGCATGGAAGGTCGCTGCAGCGCGCATCACCAACGGCAACTGGCTCGCGCACGCGTACCATGCGCGAACACTCGCATTCGACCATCGCGAGATCGAGGCGCTCGCAGCGATTCAGCGTGGGCTCCCGATCGCGCCCGACTCTGCGAACCGCCACCTCCTGGAGCGGGTGCGCTTGGCCATCACGGCTGGCTGCTATCGTGACGCCGACCCGACTCTGATCGGTGACCTCTACGGGCCCCCCAACCAACCGGCCTGTGACCCTCTCGGCAGCTGGTTCGACCGGGCGACGTACGTGCAAGGCGCCAGTTTCTCGCATTATGCAATTCCACGCCG
>JBDSPG010000174.1:0-9144 GCA_039912685.1 Longimicrobiales bacterium
GTACGAAAGAGCAGAAGCGTCGTTATCTTCCATTCCTGGCACAGGGCCGGGTACTCGGCGGGTTCGGCCTGACGGAGCCAGCCGCCGGGTCCGATGCCGGGGCAACGCAGACCGTCGCCGTTCCGGACAGCGGCGGCTACCGGATCAACGGCAGCAAGATCTTTATCACGCACGCCGGTGTAGGCGAGATCTTCGTGATCACGGCGGTCACGGATCGAAGCAAGGGCGTGAAGGGCATTTCCTCCTTCATTGTTACGAAGGAGACAACGGACCGCGAAGCGGCGGAGCGCGCAGGCGTAGGCCACGCGCCCGAGCTCGACCCGTTCACAGCGGGCGTCCGTTCCGGCAAGAAGGAAGACAAGATGGGGTGGCGCGCGTCAGACACGCGCGAGCTCATTATCGAGGACGCCGTGGTTCCCGCCGGGAACCGTCTCGGCGAAGAGGGTCAGGGTTTTACCAATTTCATGAAAACGCTGGATGCCGGCCGTATCGGTATCGGCGCACTGTCGCTCGGACTCGCGCAGGGGGCATTGGATACGGTTCTCCAGTTCATCCCGAAGCGTTCACAAGGTGGAAAGCCGCTCAAGGATTACCAGGGTGTGCAGTTCGCGGTCGCCGACATGGCGACAGAAATCGCGGCCGCACGGCATCTGGTTTATCACGCGGCGTGGCTCAAGGAAAATGGACAACCGTTCAGCCGGGAGGCCGCGATGGCGAAGCTCTACGCAAGTGAGCTCGCGATGCGGACGACCACGCGGGCGGTGCAATTGATGGGAGCGCATGGATACTCGTCGGAATATCCCGTCGAGAGAATGATGCGCGATGCAAAGATCTGCGAGATCGGCGAAGGCACCAGCGAAGTGCAGCGCCTCGTCATCTCGCGCGGGTATCTACGCGACGCGTCTTGAAACAGAGACTGCGCGCACAAAAAATGGCTATGACGCCTCATGAAACGCGAAATCTTGATTTCCGCGACCGCGCAGGAAACGCGCGTCGCCATCCTCGAGGATGATGTCCTCGTCGAACTCATGGTCGATCGTCCCGACAATGAACGCATTGTCGGCGACATCTATCTGGGTGTTGTGCAGGCCGTTCTTCCCGGTATCCAGGCCGCATTCGTAGACATCGGCACCGAGAAGGCCGCGTTCCTCCATGTCTCCGATGTCGCGAAAGATCCCGACGAGGAGGATGACGAGGAGCCCGCGCACAACCACAAAAGTGATGACGAACGCGCCGCCAAGCTGCCGCCCATCCAGGACCTCATCGCCAAAGGGGACAAAGTCCTCGTCCAGGCGACCAAGGAACCCATCAGCACCAAGGGTCCGCGCGTCACCGCGCACGTATCGCTGCCCGGCCGATTCCTCGTCTACATGCCCGGCTCAAAGCACATTGGCGTCAGCCGCAAGATCGAGGAGCGCGAAGAGCGTACACGGCTGCGCGCGATGGCCCGCGAGATCGTACCCGAAGGCACCGGCGTCATCATCCGCACCGTCGGCGAGGAACTGACCCGCGACATCTTCGAGCGCGAGTTCAACTCGCTGCATGAGACGTGGAAGAAGATCCAGAAGCGGTTCAAGTCGGCGCGTGGCGCGTCGCTCATCCATCGCGAGGCCAAGCTCACGAGCGGCATCATCCGGGACGTGTTCACCGCGAAGGTCGATAGCCTCACCATTGAGGGCAAGGAAGTCTACAACGAGGTGAAGACCTACCTCGGCGGCGTCGATCCCTCTCTCATGGATCGCGTCCATCTGTATGTTGACCCCGTTCCGCTCTTCGACAAGTTCGGCATCGAGGAAGCCATTCGCGAAGCGTTCCAGCGTCGCGTCGACCTGCCGTCCGGCGGCTATATCATCATTGAGCCGACCGAAGCACTCGTTTCGATCGACGTCAACACCGGCCGCTACACGGGCAAGAAGGATCCGGAAAAGACCATCCTGAAGACGAATGTCGACGCAGCGAAGGAGATCGCGCGACAGCTGCGTTTGCGTGATGTCGGCGGCATCATTGTATGCGACTTCATCGATATGGAAACGCGCGCGAACCAGGACCGCGTGCTCCAGGAGCTGCGCCAGCATCTCGGCCGCGACCGCGCGCGTACGCGTGCATTCCAGGTATCGGAGCTCGGCCTCATCCAAATGACACGCCAGCGCGTGCGGCCGTCGCTGTTCCAGTCGCTCACAGAGCCATGCTGGTACTGCGGCGGTTCAGGGCGGGTATTCAGGCCCGAGACCGTCGTGCGACGTGTCGAGCGCGCCGTGCGTCGTGTCGCCGTGCAGCAGCGCGAGAAGGATGTAACGATCCGCGTACACCCGCAGGTTGCACTCTATATCCTCGAAGCCGAACCGGACTTCATGCGACGTCTGGGTACCAGCCTGCGTCTCGACGTCGATCTTCGTGATGATCCATTGATGAAGCAGGACGAGTTCCGTCTGATGGCGGGACCTGCTGATGCGGATGTGACGAACAAGTACGCGATGGAATAACAGAAAAAAATATCTCACACGAAGACGCTAAGATCGCCAAGTCTGCTTCCTTGCGATCTTGGCGGCTTGGCGTGAAAAATAGTTGTTGTCAGTTCTTCGACGGCGGCTTCATCTGCCACAGAACGTTCACGATCTTCCACTCCCCATTCCACTTCGCCAGCTCCATCCAATCGAACCATCCGCCCATCTCCGCGCGCACGATCGCGACATCGCCGTGCAGATCGAGGACTGCAACTTTCTTGATCTGACGTTCCTTCGGTGTGTTCTTGCCTCCGCCGCGACCCGCTCCCGAAATCAGCTGATCTGCCGACATGTGCTCGAGTCTGCTGACACCATCAGCTCCGGTTCGCACGATCCGCTTTGCCAGGTCCGGATGCAGCGCTGTCGTCATTCGCTCTGCGCTGCCTTCGTACCAGCCTTCCACATAATTCAGGGCCGTCGCGGTGACCGCGGCAGTATCCGCCGCTGTCTGAGCCTGCGCGCGAAGGGGCAGAACTGACGTCGCAAGAAGAACAAAAAGGATCCGTTTGGTCATGTCGCCCTCGGGTCGGAGTGGCGCGGGTGCGCGGTCGAACCATTTGTTGCCATGTCCATTGTAACGAGCCGGCGCTCAGAAGTCGTGCGGTCTGGGACCAGACCCGACCGTCCCTTTTCGAGGTACAACCCAGGGGCGACCTTGACACATGCCCCAAAACCAGACATTTTTATCGGTCTGTAACCCAAGCATTTCAGGACACCATGTACGCGATAATTCGTAGCGGCGACAAGCAGTTCCGCGCAGAGACCGGCGCGACGATTCATGTTCCCACCCTCGCAGCCGAGGTTGGCGACACGATCACGTTCGACCAGGTCCTGATGGCGGGCGGCGATAATGGCATCCAGATCGGCACGCCGATTCTGTCCGGTGCAACGGTGACCGGTGAGGTCGTCTCGCATGGCAAGGGCAAGAAGGTCATTATCTTCAAGTGGAAGCGCCGCAAGAATTACCGTCTGAAAAAGGGCGCCAGGACGAAGTTCACGACGGTCCGCATTTCCGACATCAGCATCGGCTAGGGAAGAACCATGGCACATAAAAAGGGCGTCGGCTCAAGTCGGAACGGCCGCGATTCGAATCCGCAGTTCCTGGGCGTCAAGCGCTACGGCGGCGAGAACGTCATCGCGGGGAACATCATCGTCCGTCAGCACGGCACGAAGTTCCACCCCGGTCACAACGTCGGCAAAGGCAAGGATGACACCCTGTTCGCTCTGGCGGATGGCGTGGTTACCTTCGAGCGTAAGGATCGTAAGCGTCAAAAGGTGTCGGTTCGTCCGGCACCGGTCGTAGCGGCAACGGCGTAGAGCACACCGCTGCGGCAAATTGGAAGGCCTCCTCCGAAAGGAAGAGGCCTTTTTCTTTGTGGTATGCCCAGGCCGCCGGCGTGTGTACGGCACGCGATCTGCACCCTGGCCGACGCGACCTTCAAACAGGAAGACCATGGCAGAGCAGCAGCCCATACCCCGCAACGTCGGATCGACCGTACGCCAATCGGATATCGAGCCATACACCGCGTTGCGGTGGGTCGGCACCCTCTTCAAAGTGGCCGCAGGCTTCCTGGTGGTCGCACTGATCGGACAATTCGTTGCCGAATTGCGCTTGGAGGGCAGAGGGGCGCTGCCCCAGCTGCTCGGTGAGCTTGCCCGCACAATGGTATTCGCGGTCGTACTATGGGGTGGCGGTGACCTGGTTCGGCTCCTCGTGCAGCTCGGAAACGACATCCGTGCGCAACGCATCCTTCTGTCCCGTCTCGTTTACCGCACCGGTCCCCGCAGTTCCGACGGTGATGACGAACTCAGACACGGCTCGTCATCACTCGATCCCACTGGACTGCTCGAGACCGGGGATGCGGGAGAGGATGCGGCGGCACGGCGGTCCCTGGGCACCACCGGGGCATAACGGAAACAACGGCAACAAGCTCGCTTTGCGAGTGGCATGCGGGCTTCGCCATTTTTGTTCCACGTACCTATATTGACAAGCGTTATAACGTCTTGCGATCTAGATCGTAGAGGCCAGCACAGTATTCGCATCAACGATCAGTACCGCATCTGCTTCGTATGGACTGAAAGTGGGGCGCAGGACGTAGGAATCGTGGACTACCACGCGTAACACCTACCGTATCGGAGAGTGTTCTATGATTGGGCTACCGAAAAACCGCGCACCGACGCATCCAGGTGAGATGTTGCTTAAGGAGTTCCTTAAGCCGCTTAACATCTCGCAGAGCGAACTCGCGCGGATGATCGGTGTTTCCTTCCAGCGCGTTCATCAGTTGATTCATTGTAAGCGAGCCATGACTGCAGACACGGCGTATCGCTTGGCAAAGCTGCTTGGCACGACGCCTGGCGTGTGGATGGGCCTGCAGGTGACGTGGGATCTGTACGAGCTGCAGCGGTCTGTAGAGCTGGCAGAGGCACTTCGTTCGATCACGCCACATTCGCTCAAGGCGGTCACGATCGCGCACGCATATTCTTTGAGCCCTAAACGGACCGGGCCAAAATCCCGGAAGGACGCGGGTTCCTCTGCCAAGGCGAGGGGGCGACGGGCTTCGGGCGAATGAGCGCAAAACGGAATGGGCGACCGATAAGGGGCGCCCATTTTAAATTGCATCGCTGCTCACATATCCGTTGACCTCATTCGCCTAGCTCGCGCAGCAGCGAGTCGCCCGTCGCCCGGCGCTTCGCGCCGCCGCCAATCGCCACGCGCAAGGCGCGCTTGCTCGTTCGGGAACGGGTATTCAGGATCGTCGGTCCAATTCCCGTAACGCACGCGCCATCGCGTCCATCGATACCGTTATCTCATCCATCATCTCGCGCGTTGCAGACAACGTCAGACCCTCAGCCCCGACCTGCAGCTTCAACATCCGGATCTTCCGCGCCGCATGTTCGATCCTCTCCGCCGCACCCTCCACACCCTCGTCACCCTCATGCTCCCCGAACGGATTCACTTTCTCGCGGCGGGGTTCGTCATCGCCGAACGGATTCTTCCGCGCCATAAAGTCTCCTACCGCCCTTCAAACTTCGGAGTGCGCTTCTCCAGGAAAGCGGCAACACCCTCGATCTTGTCGGCGCTCCCGAACGCAGTGATGAAAAGTTCGCGCTCGAACGCGAGTCCGGCCTCGAGCGGCATCTCGGATGCAGCCTTCACGCCTGCCTTCGCGAGTCTTAATGCGACGGGGGAATGTGCTGCCATCGTGCGCGCCATTTCCATCGTCCGCGTGCGCAATTCCTCGTCGGGCACGACGACATCCACGAGACCGAGACGCAAGGCCTCCGTCGCATCAATCAGCTCGCCCGTGAGAATCAAGCGCAGCGCGTTGCCGGTGCCGATCAGACGCGGCAGACGCTGCGTGCCGCCGCCGCCGGGTATGATGCCGAGCTTGATCTCTGGTTGACCGAAGCGCGCGGACGCGCAGGCGACCCGGATGTCGCACGCCATCGCGACCTCACATCCGCCGCCCAGCGCGAAGCCGTTGATCATGGCGATCGTCGGCTTCGGGCATGACGCGAGCTCATCGAAGATGCGGCGCTCCGCCATCACATCGCGCTGCTCGATCGGCGTACGCTCCGCGAACTCATTGATGTCGGCGCCCGCGATGAACGCTTTCTCGCCGGCGCCCGTCAGAATGATCACGCGAACCGCGTCATCCGCACGCAGTGCATCCAGCGCGGCAAGCAGGTCCGAGCGCACTGTCGAGCTCAGCGCATTGCGCTTATCCGCGCGATTGATCGTAATCGTGGCCACGTGATCCGTCGTATCTACCAGTAGCGTTTCGTACATCAGCTCTCGCTCCAATCGTAGAATCCGCGGCCGGTCTTCTTGCCGAGATGACCATCAGCGACGAGCCGCTCGAGGATCGCGGGTGGTTTGAAATGCGCAGCACCGAGCTTCTCGTGCAGGTAACGCGCAATGTCGAGACGCACATCGAGTCCGACCAGGTCCGTCAGCTTGAGCGGTCCCATCGGATGGCGGTAGCCGAGCTCCAGCGCGCGATCGATGTCCGCTGCCTGTGCCACACCCTCCTCCAGCATGCGCATCGCCTCCAGACCCAGCAGCACGCCGAGGCGTGATGTTGCAAAACCGGGCGAGTCGTTCACGACCACCGCTTCCTTGCCAATGCGGGCTACGTACGCAAGCGCCGCGGTCATTGAGGTCTCATCCGTCAAGCGCCCGCGCACCACCTCGATCAGCGGATTGATGTGCACGGGATTGAAGAAATGCAGACCGACAACACGCTGCGGGTGCGTCAATGCATTCTGCAGGTCCGTGATGCTGAGGCTTGATGTATTGCTGCCGAGGAGCGCGCCTGCCGGCATGTGCGCATCCGCCGTCGCAAGAACGGACTGCTTCAGCTCCATGCGCTCCGGTACGGCTTCAATCACGATGTCGGCATCGACGACTGCGGATGGGATGTCCGCGGACGCACGCAGCGACGCGGCAGCAGCGTCACGTGCATCCACTGTAACTTTCCCGCGCTTGACGCCATCATCGAGATTGCGAAGCGCGCGTGCAACGCCGGCCTCGGCCTGCTCGAGCGTTGCATCGACCTGCACAGTTTCGTAACCGGCCATTGCCGACACCTGCGCGATTCCATGGCCCATCGTGCCCGCACCAATGACCACGACCTTCATGCTGCACCGGTCCCGCCATTAGCCGCGTTGAATCGCGGCGTGCGCTTCTCCAGAAACGCGGTAATGCCTTCACGGAAGTTGCTGGACTTGAACGCCACCAGCTGCGCCTGCACCTCGAGCTCGAGAACTTCATCCAGTTCAGCAGCGTGGCGGCCGCGGTTAACGTAACGCGCCGCTGCAATCACACTCTGCGGTCCTGCCGCGATCTGGCCGGCGAGCGCGCGCACCGATGACTCGAGCTCGGCGGCCGGTACAATGCGATTGAACAGGCCGAGACTCTCGCAGCGGTCTGCACCGATCATTCCCCCGGTGTAGATCAGCTCGAGCGCTGCAGCGTCACCGACAATGCGCGGCAGGAAATAACTGCCGCCCCAGTCTGGATGCAGGCCCACGCGTGTAAATGTGAAGCCAATCGAAGCTCCTTCGGCGGCAATGCGCACGTCGCACGCGAGCGCAAGACATGCACCGGCGCCGGCAGCAGGACCATTCACGGCCGCGATGACGGGTTTGCTCATTGCATTGATGCGACGGACGATCGCGGCACCCGCGCGCACGAGATGCTCGAAACGAGCAATGTCTTCCGCCGCGATGACCTCCGACATCACCGTGATGTCGCCGCCCGTCGAGAATGCGCGGCCGTTTCCGGTTATCACGACACACCGAACAGCTGCATCATCTTCGAACTCCGCCAGACACGCTTCCAGATCCTCGCGCATCGTTCCAGAAAACGCGTTCAGGCGATCAGGCCGATTGATGCGAACCCAGCCAATGCCGTTCTCGCGCTCGATCAGGATCGGGCACTGGCTCATGCCTGCACCTCGACGATCGTCGCAATACCCTGACCGACACCGATGCACATCGAGACCAGGCCATAGCCGCCGCCGCGACGTCGCAGCTCATGCACGAGCGTCGTCATCATGCGCGAGCCGCTGTTGCCGAGCGCATGACCGAGCGCAATCGCGCCGCCATTCACATTCACGATTGCAGGATCTAGTTGGAGCTCCGTCATGCACGGCAGGGCCTGCGCTGCGAACGCCTCGTTCAGCTCTACGAGCTTTAGATCGCTTGCTTTCAAACCCGCGCGCTTCAGTGCGAGCAGGGAAGCCGGCACTGGCCCCATCCCCATGTAGTCCGGCTCGACACCAGCGACGGCGGACGAAACGATGCGTGCGACCGGCTTCAGGCCGCGGGCCGCGACTGCACCTGCCGACGCGAGCAGCACCGCCGATGCGCCGTCATTGATGCCCGATGAATTGCCGGCTGTAACTGTACCGCCGTCAGTCTTGAACGCGGGCTTCAGCTTCGCGAGCTGTGCTGCAGTGGTGTCCGGGCGAGGATGCTCGTCGCGATCAACAACTAGGGTTTCCTTCCGAGACGGGATCGAAACAGAAACCATCTCATCATCGAAACGGCCCGCAGACATCGCGGCACCTGCGCGCTGTTGGCTCTGCAGCGCGAATGCATCCTGCGCTTCACGCGACACACCGTAGCGGGTAGCCACGGCTTCCGCCGTCAAGCCCAGCGCGATTGTGTAGTTGTCGGGAAAGCGAGGATTGACGAAGCGCCAGCCAAGCATTGTGTCGGCGATTTCGGGAATACCGCGCGCAAACGCTTCATCAGCCTTTAGCATGACGTACGGCGCGCGCGTCATGCTTTCGACGCCGCCCGTGATGAATATGTCGCCTTCACCTGCGGAGATCGCGTGAAATCCGCTGTTGATCGCCTGCAGCCCCGACCCGCACAGCCGATTCACCGTCTGCCCCGGGACTAAAACCGGAAGGTCCGCGAGCAGCAGCGCCATCCGCGCAACATTCCGATTGTCCTCGCCTGCCTGGTTCGCGCAGCCGAGGATGACGTCGTCGATCTGAGCCGTATCAATACCGGTCCGCTGCACGAGCGCACGGATTGCGTGCGCCGCGAGATCGTCCAGACGCACACGCGCGAGCGCACCACCGTGTCGTCCAACCGGGGTGCGAACCGCGTCAATGATCCAGGTTTC
>JBDSPG010000206.1:0-3344 GCA_039912685.1 Longimicrobiales bacterium
GTGACGCCCTTCCTTGCCATGAATGAAGCGGGCTATAGGAATCTGGCTTACCTCGTAACCCGATCCCGGGTCGGACGCGTCAGGGAGTGGGAGAAGGAGAAGGTCGAGGGCGAGGACAAAGGGCAAAGGACGTCCTCTGCGCCGATTTCGGGTTCGCGGGGGCGAGGGCACGACTTGTCGCGGAAGTATTCGGTGGAGTTGCCGCCGCGGGGGCGTCCGACTTTGACGTTTGCGGAGGTGGCGGCGCATTCAGAAGGGTTGTTCTGCATGACGGGCCCTGCGACTGGGGAGATGGGGACGCTGGTTCGGACGCAGCGGCGTGCGGAGGCGGCGTTTCAGCTGGATCGTTGGCGCGAGGTATTCGGGTCGCGACTGGGTGTGGAGGTGCAGCTGCATCATGCGGGTGGTCATGAGGCAGCGTTGGCTGCGACGCTGATTGAGCTGGCGGAGTATGCGGGCGTGCGCTGGGTGGTGTCGAATGATCCGCGTTATCTGGATGGTGCCGGACGTATGGTGCACGATCTGATGACGGCGAATCGTGCGGATGTGTGTGTGAACACGGCGGCGTCGTGGGGTCTGCTGTTGCCGAATGGCGAGTGGCGGTTGAAGTCCCCGCGCGAGATGGCGCTGTTGTGGAAGGGACGCGAGCGCGGACTGGAGGAGTCGGGTGCGATTGCGGCGGAGTGTCGCGCGTTCGATCTGCGGTGGCTGCGCCCGCCGATGCCGACATTCGATGTGCCGCATGGTGAAACGGATGCATCGTATCTGCGCACGCTCGTGTATGAGGGTGCGCACACGCGGTGGGGCGAGCTGGATGAGCGTCAACGTGCGCAGATCGATCACGAGATCGGCGTCATCTCGCGTCTGGGCTTTGCAGGTTTCTTCCTCGTGATGTGGGATGCGGTTCGCTATGCCCGTTCGCGCGGCATCCTGTGTCAAGGCCGCGGCAGTGCGGCAAACAGTGCAGCCGCATATTGCCTCGGGATCACGGCAGTGGATCCGATCCGTCACGGCCTTCTCTTCGAGCGATTCCTCTCGGAAGTGCGCACAGACGGCCAGACGGAAGCACCGGACATCGATGTCGACTTTGAGATGCACCGCCGCGAAGAAGTTCTCGACTACATGTACGACCATTACAAGCGTCAGCACGCGGCGATCACGGCAGTGACGCAGGTGTATCACGCGCCGACGGCGATCCAGGACATGATGCGCGCGCTCGGCTATCCGGTGGAGCAGGCATTCGCGTTGTCGAAGCGTCTGCATCATGCAGAACCCTCGCAAGCAGTCGCGGAGCTGGAGGCAGGCCTTGCTGAGACGCACGGTCTCGTGCTGGACGATCCGAAGGGACGCGCTCTGCTGTCTGCGTTGCGCATTCTGGACGACGTCCCGCGTCTGCGTTCGACGCATCCGGGCGGCTTCGTGCTGTCGGCCGAGCCGCTGGGCTCGTACATGCCGATCGAGCACACGACTATGGGCCGCACGATCCTGCAGTTCGACAAGGACGACCTGGATGCGGCGGGTGTGCCGAAGTTCGACTTCCTCGGGCTCGGCGGTCTGTCTGCCATCCATCTTTCATTCGACGCGATCGAGCAGCGCACGGGCGAGAAGCTGGAGCTGTATTCGCTGCCGGTCGATGATGCAAAGACGTACGACATGATTGCGGCGGGTGATACGGTCGGCACATTCCAGATCGAGAGTCGCGCGCAAATCCAGTCTATCCTGCAGACGCGTCCCGAGCGGTTGTACGACATTGTTGTGCAGGTTGCACTGATCCGGCCGGGCCCGATCCAGGCGAAGTTCGTGCATCCATATACGGAGCGCCGCCGCGGTCGCATGGAGATCGAGTATGCGCATCCACTGCTGGAGCCGATCCTCCGTCGCACATATGGTGTTCCGATCTTTCAGGAACAGGCGATGTCGATTTCGATGGCGCTCGGCGGCTTCACTGCATCGGAAGCGGATGAGCTGCGTCGCACGATGGGACACTACCGCAAGCTGCCGAAGCTGCATGCTGCACTGATGCGCTTGAAGAATGCATGCATCGCTCGCGGCGTCGATGAAGCCGTCGCACAGAAAGTCGTTGATGACCTGCACTCATTTGCGAATTACGGGTTCCCCGAGTCACACGCGTGGAGCTTTGCACTCATTGCGTATGCGACGGCCTGGTTGAAGGCGAATTATCCCGCGGAGTTCTTCCTCGGCATGTTGAACGCGTGGCCGATGGGTTTTTATCCGCCGGCGACACTGGTGCATGATGCGAGGAGGCATGGCGTCAAAGTTTTGCCGCCATGCCTCAGGGAGGGGGAGTGGGATTGTACGGTCGAGGGAGAGGGTGTGGAGGGGCCCTCCCTCCGGATCGGGTGGAGGCATATCAGGGGGTTGGGGGAGAGGGTGATGGAGGGGTTGCAGAGGGAGAGGGAGAAGGGGCGGTTTTCATCGATCGATGATGTGGTGCGTCGTGCGGGGCTTACGCGGAAGGATGCACTGCATCTTGCGCGTGCGGGTGCGTTCGAGGCGTTTTCGCCGGGGCGTCGTCGTGCGGCGTGGGAAGCATTGCGTGTTGCGGGTGACCTGCTGCCGCTCGCGCCGGCGCGGGTGCTGCCGTTCCGTCCCCATGAGTTGGAGGGAGAGGAACGGATCTTCCTGGATTATCTTGCCACGGGGATCTGTGTCGATGGTCATCCGATGGAGCACATGCGCGAGCGGTTGACGTCGCTGGGTGTGGCATCGAGTCGTGATCTCGAGGGCTGGGACGACCGCTCTACGATTGTGGTTGCGGGTCTGGTCGTGGCGAGGCAACATCCGTCGACGGCGAAGGGTACGGTATTCGTGCTGCTGGAGGACGAGTTCGGGTACATGAACGTGATCGTACCGGCGCCGCTCTTCAAGCAGAATCAGGAGGTAGTGCGTCACTCCCAGTTCCTCGTCATCGAGGGTCGCTTCGAGCGGGTGGAACGTGTGTTGAACGTGGTGGGCTCGCGCTTCCGCGAGCTGCGGGTCGGGCGTACATCACGTGAGCGGACAAATTACCGTTCACGCGATTTTCACTGAACTCAAGTGCGGGTTGGATGAAAAATTTCCTGTTGATCGGCCTCGTGCTGTTCGCTGCGTGCGAGAAGAAGCCGGAGCCGCAAGCGGCAGACGGTACACCCGGCGCGACATCTGGCGATGCATCCGTTGCGACATCTCGGGACGCGGCTGGGCGCGTGGACAGTGCGTCCGCACCAGCTGCGCGTCCGCAATATTCGAATGCGGGAGGCCTGACGTTCAATCCAGCCCGGATCGCGAGAGGCGATACTGCTGCGGGCTTGACCGTAACGGCGGCTGACTTCACGAGGGGGGCG
>JBDSPG010000211.1:0-5793 GCA_039912685.1 Longimicrobiales bacterium
CCCAGTTCCTCCTGGATGTCTTCCCGCAGCGCCTCGATAATCTCCTGCGCCCGAAGACCATCCGGATTCGTAGAGTTCGCGATGTAGCTCATCACGGTCTCCATCTCCATCCAGTATGCCTTTGTGAGCATCGCAATGATCTTTTCGCGCTTGTCCGCGTTCTCCTCGGAAAACACTCCGCGTTCGAGCTTCGGGTGAGCCATGGGTACGGGTCCTTTTGAAATGTCATTTCATTTTCTGCGGTGCTCGTACATGCAAGTCGTCTGCCGTTCGCATACAACGACCCAACAACAACGGCATTCAATCGCAGAGGAACTGATGGGAGGGTACAGGAGTCACGCGGAGGGTTTCGGGACGCTTCAGGAATCCGTTGCTGATCAAACCTCAAATTCGTTCCTCCGCGTTGAATGCTGTTGTTGTTGTTAGACGGAGTGCCACGAGTAAAGAATGACCGCGACTGCCGTCGCAAGATTGAGACTGGACACGCCTTCCCTCATGGGGATGCGCACGATGCGGCTGGCCGCCGCCAGCATCTCGTCAGACAGCCCGTCGCGCTCGGAGCCGAAGAGGAAAACGGGGCCGGGGAGTGCCGACGGGGCGTGTCCATAGCCGGATGGGTCAAGCTCGGTACCGTCGGGATGCACGGCTACGATCTGTCGCTCGGTGGCCGGAAGATGTGAGATCGTGCCAACGGGGAGGGCGAACTGCAGTCCGGCGCCGCCGCGGACAGCTGCTGCGTGCCAGGGGTCCGAGTCGCCAGTGGTGAACAGCCCCGCCGCGCCGCGAGCTGCAGCGACCCGGATCGCCGCCCCGATGTTGCCCGGGTGACGGGGCCGGTCGAGCACGACGATCGGGCCTGAACCGGCAGCGGTGAACACTGTCTGTACATCGAATTGGGGGCGTTTAGCGATCGCGATGACCGGCGTACGGGTTGGGACTGTCGTCAGGCCGTTGAACGCATCGCCGATATCGCGGGCGCGGCCGAATTCAGCGGCCAGGTCGGGAGCGAGGTCTCCGGCGAGCCGGTTGAGCGCATGAGGAGAAGAGGTAACCATGTCATCGATCACGGCACCGAAACGGAGCGCGTGTTTGATGGCGTGCAGACCCTCTAGGACCACGAGGTCGCGGTCCCGGCGGGCGACGTGATAACGCTCCTGGTCGGTCATCGTATCACAAAGCGTGTGGAAGACGTATTTTCAGACCGTGCCAGATCATTCTTGCTGTGCGCGGCTCGGGAAATCATTTTCGCGCGTCATGTCCGTTGTTGCGTCGTAGTAGCAGCTTTCAGAGTGAGAGGGGAATGGACGAGGAAGCCAACCGCCATGCAAGGCCGCTCGCCGGGTTGTCGCTCGAGCGCAAGCTCCCGCTTCTCATGGCCGGCCTCATCGGATTTCTCGTCCTGATCGGGACGCTGGGATCCTATTTCGAGGTTCGCCGCTCCGCGATTTCTGCCGCGCGCGAGCGTCAGGAAGTGGTGGAGAAGCAGCTCGGTACGATGCTGGGAGCGAACTTCGAGACGCGCGTGCAGCAGCTGGGCCGGTTCGCCGATACAACGCCGTTCATCCGCGAAGCGCTGACTGGTTCTGCGGTGGATACAGTGCAGCTGCACAAGGCGCTTAACGCGCTACGGCAACGGTCAGATAGCGGGTTACCGATCGAGCTTTGGAACACGCGCGGTGAGTTGCTGACGCGCACGGGACCGGCGGCCGGATTGACGGAGAAGCCACCGACACCGCCGTCGGAGTCCGCGTTCGGGGATACAGCGCGCGCGCAGATTTCGCCGTTCATGCGGGACAACCGCGGCAAGACGATTTACCACGTCGACATCCCGATCCAGGACGGAAAGAAACCACTCGGCATCATCCGCCAGACTCGTCGCGTCGCGGGCGGCCCGGGCGCACGTCAGCTCGAGGAGCTGATCGGCGTAGGCAAGATCTACCTCACGGACAATGTCGGCGTAGTGTGGCTCACCATCGGCGGGGACTCCGCCGAAGCCGTCCCAATCAAAAAATTCGGAGATACCTACGTAAGCAGGCGCGGCGAAGATCGCGTGCTGACGCATGCTGTCAAGATCCCGCATTCGCCGTGGGTCTCCGTGGTTGAGGTGCCGCTCGCGGGAGTGCTGGAGCGCCCACGGCAATTCCTGCGGCGCGCAATCATCATTGGACTACTGGTAGGAGCGATCGGCGTTCTTGTCGCGTGGTGGATCTCGCGTCGTATTGCAGCGCCGATCCGCGAACTGGATGCGGCGGCGGCCGCGTTCGCCACAGGTGCATACAAGATGCGCGTGGCGGTGCGCCGCTCGGACGAGGTGGGCCGACTGGCGCTGACGTTCAATACAATGGCGGAACAGGTGGAGCACGCGCACACGCAATTGGAGAGCGCGGTCGATATAGCGGAGACATCGGCGACACAGGCGCAGGAGGCGAATCAGGCGAAGTCCGAGTTTCTTGCGACCATGAGCCATGAGATCCGCACGCCGATCAACGCGATGATCGGCTACACGGATCTTCTGGACATGGGTGTGCCCGGTTCCATGACGGATCAGCAGGCGCGTTTCGTCGGTCGCATCCGTGAGAGCGGCAAGCATCTCGTGTCGCTCGTGGATGAGCTGCTGGATTTCGCGAAGATCGAATCGCGGGAGATGCGGGTCGATGAAGTTGCGCACTCTGCGCGTGCGGCAGTGGATGCGGCAGTGCAGCCCCTGCAGGGCGTTGGCACGCGCAAGGGCGTCAAGATCCAGGTGCTGTTCGATGAGGACCACGCGTTCCGCGGGGATTCACGACGCGTGCATCAGATCCTGCTCAACCTGTTGAACAACGCGATCAAATTCACGGAGGGCGGCGGCTCGATCAAGGTCACGGGCGGTGTAGGCAAACCGCCAGACGAGATGATCGCGCAGAGCGTGTATGAGGGTGTGTTCATCGAGGTTCGTGACAGCGGTATCGGCATCCCGCGCGATCAGCTCTCACGGATCTTTCAGCCATTCGTTCAAGTTACGAGCGGCTATACGCGGCAGCACGGCGGCGCTGGTCTAGGGCTCGCCATCAGTCAGAAACTCGCGCACCTGATGCGCGGCATCATCACCGTGAACAGCGAAGCTGGCAGCGGCGCCACATTCACGCTCTGGCTGCCGGCGGCGGAGTTGCGCAACGGCGAGCCGCACACACCGTCCCATGTATAAACAGAACGACTCCGCCCCCGTTGCCGGGGCGCGGAGTCCCTGTTGTGTCCGCCGGACTCTGCGCCGGTCGGTTACGGTGTCAGCCGGTCAGCTGCGGCGTCTGCCGAATCGTCAGATCGGTTTCCGCCCCTGGATCACGCGCACCAGGACGACGACGATGGCGATGACAAGCAGGAGATGGATGAGCGCGCCGCCGACATGGGTGACAAACCCGAGTGCCCACAGCACGAGTACTATGATAACGATCGTCCAGAGCATGGAGCCTCCATTAATAGGTTGCCGACGCATTTGGCAACAAACGGGCCAATCCGTGAGTACAGCATGGCCGAACTGACGGTCTACGAGAAGCGGACATGCTCGACGTGCCGCAGCCTGGTGAAGCTGCTGGAGGAGCGGGGCATCCCGTTCGATCGCGTCGATTACATGATCGATCCGATCCCGCGCGCAAAGCTGGTGGAGCTTGTAGCGAAGATGGGTGGTCGTCCGCGGGACCTCCTGCGGGCCCGGGATGCAGCGGCGCTCGAGCTGGCGGTACCGGTGGAAGACATGAGTGACGACGAGGTGTTCGACCTGCTCGCAGTGCGGCCCGAGCTGGTGCAGAGGCCGATTGTGGAGCGTGGCGACCGCGCTGTAGTCGCGCGGCCGGTCGAACGGGTCGAAACAATTCTTTGAATGCGAACGAGTCAGGCATGGGAATATCAGAAGTAAGACACATGATCGAGGAGGGCCGGCGCTATGAAGCGGCGGGCAATCACGATCGTGCATTGCAACGATACCGCGCGGCAGAAGAAGCAGCGGAAGATCCGGCTGCACGTTCCGAAGCCATTCGCAGACAGTCGGATGTGCACCGCACGCGTTCGGAGTGGTCGGAGGCGACGGAGAGCGCGGAACAGGCGGAGCGCGTTGCGTCCGCGCATGGCCTGGATGACCTCGTTGCCGAGGCCATCAATGCGAAGGGTGCCGTGTTCCACAACCGCGGTGAACTGGATGAAGCGGAGCCGTACTACAATCGCGCGATCGAGATGGCGAAACATCCTCGCGTGAGCGGCATTGTCATGCAGAACCTCGGAACACTCGCAGCACAGCGCGGCGATCTCGAGACGGCAAGCACGCGCTTCAAGGAAGCATATGACTCGTGCAAAGAGGGCGGGTACGAGCGCGGGATGCTGTTCGCGCTGATGAATTACGCGCGCTCGATGTTCGAGCAGGGCAACAACGAGACAGCGGAGCGACTGCTGAAGGAAGCGGAAGTTCTTGCGATCAGCATGATGGACCTGGATATCAGTCACCTTGCGGCCCTCAACCGCGCGGAAGCGATGATCCAGCGAGGCGCGTACGAGGAAGCCGAGACACTGGTGAGCTCTGCCTTGGGTTATTACGGCAACAGCGGCAACCCGTACCGCCGCCTGGAGGCACTGCGACTACTCGGCGACATCACGGTCAAGCGTGGACCGCGGGATCAGGCGCGCATCTTTTACCAGGCAGCTGCAGACCTGGCGGAAAAGATCGAGGCCGGCCAGGAGATCGATGTGCTGCGCAGTCGCCTCGCCAATCTCGACGAGATCTAAGTCTTACGCTCTACGATCTACTCGATCCACACCTGCGCGCGGCAGTCACCGAGCAGGACTCGCCGGAAGGTTCGATAGATCGAGGGGTCGAGCGCACTTCCCGCCTCCGACAGCATGACCGCCAGCGCGTCCTCGCGCGTCATCGCCGGCCGGTACGCACGATCTGATGTAAGCGCGTCATATACATCGACAACACACAGCATGCGCGCAACCAGAGGAATCGCGCGATCGGCGAGCCGGTCCGGATAGCCGTCGCCATCCCACCGTTCGTGATGGTGACGCACGAGCGAGCGCACAACGGTGGGCAGCTGCATCTTCGCGACATACCGGTCGCCCCACTCCGGGTGTTTTCGCATGATGCGCCACTCTTCGTCATCGAGCGGGCCCGGCTTGTTCAGGATCGCCGCCGGCACTGCAAGCTTCCCCACGTCGTGGATCATGCTCCCCGTCTTCAGCCACTGCAGCTGCGTGCCGTCGATCCCCATCGCCAGCGCGAGCTGCTCCGTGTACTCCGCGACGCGCGCGCAGTGGCTCGCCGTGTAGTGGTCTTTCGCCTCGATCGACTCGGCCCAAAGCTGCAGCAGCTCAACCTGTGCGGGGTCTGGCGGAACCTGCATGTACGGCCTCGGCGTTCGCGTGATCATTTCCACTATCATGTCGTAATAGTCACGTCCCGTGCCAATGCCTAAATCCTTAAAAATCAAGCAATTACGCCAAATTATTCCAGTATGAGACGACGGCCGCCCGCTGCAATGGTCGATCATCTGTCCTTTGGAGGGGACGGGGTCCCGTGGATCGGTACGAGGCCCGGCGTGGCGGGGGACGGTAGGCGGCGTGGCGGGGGACGGTAGGCCGGCATAGGTTGGGTTCGTCCGAATGGAATGCCCGCACAGCCGTCGCCCGATGGTTCCTGCCTGCGGTCAGCCCACACCAAAATTTCCGAACGGAGCAGGTCATAGTGGCCCAACCACGATTCCGTACCACTGCAACGCTAGCTGCGCTGCTCACACTTATGACGACCGGCTCGCTGCATGCGCAGCA
>JBDSPG010000239.1:0-7336 GCA_039912685.1 Longimicrobiales bacterium
ATCGCGTACATTAACATTCGGGACAGCAGTTCCGGCTCCTGCGTTTCAACCTCACGAACCTGATTGGCGACGGACGTCGGAAGCTGTACCCGAAGATCAATTGCACACGTATCCGACATGACGCCTACCTCGGAGTGTTGACAGAAATCGTTGTTATATTTTCGTCGCGAGTGCTGTGCTGCAATCACAGCGTTGTTGCGGCGTGTTGTTGTTGTTGCGATTCGGAAGATAGATGCTGCTCACGCGGTGGTCAAGCATTTTCACGAGTTTGGAAAGAACCTTGTCACTGTAATAAAGAGTGCTTTCACAACGCAGAATTGTGCCACAAATGAAGTATTCTGTTTCACGCTCGGAAAGTGTTGGCGGGCGCGCTTTTCCTGTGAAACATAAGCCAAATCGTGACAGACGCTTGACGCCGGGGTGTGCGCAGGTTTAGGTATGAGCAGCCCACAGGCCGGAAAGGAGGCCAGGCTGTCCCCACTCCAGGAAGATCAGACTCGTGCGGCGAGAGCGGCAGTGCGCGGCGATGATATCGCGCGCACACGCTGTCGCTCGTTCTGTTTCCTCGAGCGCAACGGACAGCGTTGGACTGCGTTTCTGATTACATACCTGCGCGAGGACAACTTCTGGCGCGGCTACTTCGCATTTCGCTCCGCAATCGAACAATCGGGGATGGAAGAGGTTCGCACGGCGGATCTCTTTGTCGAGGAAACAGAAGATGAAGTCGATCTGCGCGCACGCGGACTCGGCCGTCCGATTGTCAGTGCATTGCTTGAGTCGGCGATCGGCACACACGAAAGGCGGCGTGGCTTTTCGCCACAGCTGCACAGCTGGTTTCGTGAGCTGCTGGCAGAGCGTTCGGGTGGTAGGCCGTTCAGCGGCCGCGCGTCACCAACGCTCGCGCAGCTGCAGTCCTTGTACGATTCGTATCGTCTCGACCAGGTTGCGCATCTCATTGCACTGATCGACCCGGAGACATTCCGCGAGATGGTGGAGATCCAGCTGGACGGCAGGCGCATCGACTTCCGCGACCGCGACAAGCTGCAGCTTGCCATGATCGTCGTGCAGAACCTCGAACAAAAACTGAGCTTGCCCCCGTTCGAAGTGTGGGCGGCGGACTATGTGCGGAATCCGGAGGAATACCAGCGGTACGCGCACGATCTGCATCGCGGTGAGACGCTTCCGTAACAACCACGGATTAATCTCACACAAAGGCGCGAAGACACTAAGAACAGCAGAAATATCTCACGCCAAGACGCTAAGACCAACGAATTCTATTTTTATCAAGAACGGCCCCGCGCATCGCTGCAGCGGGGCCGTTGTCAACTTCGTGCGCTTCGTGCCTTCGTGCGAAAACTGTCCGTTGTTGTCCTTAGCGAACTTAGCGCCTTCGCGTGAGAAAATCCGTTGTCCGTTGCCTACACGAGCTGCATCGGTACCGGAGTACCGCTGCGGTAGTCATAGAACCCGCGCTTCGTCTTACGTCCGTAGTATCCGAGCGTGACCATGCGCTTGAGGAGCGGCGGTGGTGCAAAGCGGGTTTCGCGGAATTCCTCGAACATGATCTCGGCGATGTAGTAGAGTGTGTCGATGCCGACGAAGTCGCAGAGAACAAACGGTCCCATGGGATACCCGGTTCCGAGCGTCATTCCCTTGTCGATATCTTCCATCGAGGCCAGGCCCTGCTCGAGGCAGCGGATCGCGTCGAGCATGTACGGCACGAGCAGGCGGTTGACGATGAAGCCCGAGGTGTCCTTCGCCTCGACAGGCTCCTTCTCCAGTGAGCGCGCGAACTCGAACGCGGCGCGGAAGACTTCCTCGTCCACGGCGATCGTACGGACGACCTCGACCAGCTTCATGACCGGGACGGGATTGAAGAAGTGGAGGCCGACGAACCGTTCGGGACGCTTCGTCGCAGCCGCCATGGCAGCAATTGTCAGGGAGCTCGTATTGCTGGCAAAGATCGTGTTCGGACCGCATACGGCGTCGAGTGTCTTGAACATCTCGTTCTTGACCTCTAGATCCTCCGTGACCACCTCGATGATCAGGTCGCAATCCTTGAGGTCCTCCAGCTTCGTGGTCATCTGGATACGGCCCAGAACTGCGTCCTTGGCCGAAGCCTCGAGCTTGCCCTTCTCCACGGCCTTCGAGAGGCTTTTTTCGATGTTTGCGCGGCCTTTCTGCGCGAATTCATCATTGAGCTCGCGTACCCACGTCTCGTAGCCGGCCTTCGCGCATACCTCGGCGATTCCGCTGCCCATCAGTCCGCATCCGAGTACTGCAACCCGCTTTATCTCTGACATACCATTTTCCTGTTCGTGTTATCTGAAGCGTGATTGAATATGACGGCAGGGGTGTCAGGAGCCAAACAGCTTGGCGCGCAGGCCTCGCCGCCATGGCGCCGGGGGCGGCTCCAGCCGATCGGTGTGTTCTGCACGGTCGAGGAGACTGTCGATCTCGCGGCGCGCCATGTTCATGCGGTTGTGGAACGAGCTCGCAGTAACTTTGAAGGCGATGGCTGCACCGGCGGTGATAGATGTCGCGAGACCGGCAACGAAAACGGATGCCGCAAACACGCCAGTGAGCGGGTCCACGGCGAGTGCTACGGGTATCGCGCCAAAGAACGCACCGAGGAGCGACCCGGCCAAAAGAGATTTGCGTACACTACCGGCCCGCTGCTCGCTGTAATCGCTCTCGAAACGGACGTGGGACCTGTTGTTCTCGAGTTGCTGCACGGTCACGATCATGCGGCGCGCGTGCGCGAGATGGTAACGGCTGCCAGGTCGGGACAGACCGCGGGCCAATCTGGAGATCGCGTCCTCCGCGGGAATGAACCGGAGCTCTCCCGTTTTGCGCCGCACGACTTGCATGTATTCCCGCGCACTGATGTAGTCCTCGAGCCTGGTCAGGGCGACGTCAGCGCGGCCGGGAATCACGCGTGATGCAGTGACCAAGGGGGAATCGACATACTCATCGTACCAGTGCGGCTCGAACTCGAGCTGCGGCTGCTCGTACAACGCCTGTCGCACTTTGTCGGCGGGAAGACCGAGCTCGTTGCCGATGCGGACAAGCTCCGCTTCCGACATTGTCTCCTCGATGTCGCCCTGCGTCTGTGCCAGCTCCACAGCACGACGTATGACGAGCTCGAGGTCGCTGCGCGCGACGGACCTGCCCGGTGGTTTGCCCTCAGGACTCACGTGCTGCCGTCATGCTTTACGATTTCTCGTGACGATCCACGGGCTGTGGATCGCCGTGCGCCGTAATCTGCGGCAGTGCCGCCGAACCGGCATTGAGCAGCGCGGCTGCTTCCATTGCCGCTGCGTGTTTTCCGGTTGCGCTGCTCGCAGTGGAATCGCGACCCGTGAATTTGTCGAGCAGCGCTCCGAACAGATCGATTGGAATGGGGAAGATCGTTGTCGAATTATTCTCTGTCGCGATCTCCGCCACTGTCTGGAGGTAGCGCAGCTGAATCGCGGCGGGGTTACGGCTTAGGACTTCCGCGGCCATGCCGAGCTTCTCGGACGCCTGCAACTCGCCTTCCGCGGCGATCACCTTTGCCCTGCGCTCGCGTTCTGCCTCAGCCTGCTTGGCCATCGCGCGACGCATCTCCTGCGGTAGATCGACATCCTTGATCTCGACTGCAGTAACCTCGACGCCCCACGGATCCGTGCCGTCATCCAGAATCTTGCGGATCTCTGTATTGAAGTGGTCGCGCTCGCTCAAGAGCTGATCCATCTCTGCCTGTCCAACGACGCTGCGCAATGTGGTCTGCGCAAGCTGGCTCGTTGCAAACAGGTAGTCCTGAATCACAACCACGGCCTTGACCGGGTCGATCACGCGGAAGTACACGACCGCATTCACTTTCACGGATACGTTGTCGCGTGTGATGACATCCTGTGGCGGAATATCCATCGTGACAATGCGCAGCGGCACCTTCACCATTTTTTCCAACGCGAACGGCATCAGAGCGATCAGTCCGGGACCCCTCGTGTTGGTAAGCCGGCCGAGCCGGAACACCACCGCGCGCTCGTATTCGCGCAGCACTCGCAGGCTGCTGAAGACTACAGCACCTAAAGCGACGACGATTGGTATCAGGATCTGGATCATGACGCTTACTCCTTCTTAACGAGTCGCTTCGACAACTACGGCCATACCCTGGCCGCCGCCGATGCATGCACTGCCGAGCGCGTACTTGCCGCCACGACGATTGAGCTCGTGGAGCAGGTTGATCGTGATGCGTGCACCGGAAGCCGCGAGCGGGTGCGTGATCGCGATCGCGCCGCCATTCACGTTCGTCTTTTCCGGATCGAGCTCGAGCTCGCGTGCCACGGCAGCAAACTGCGGAGCGAACGCTTCATTGATCTCGACCAGGTCCATCTGATCCATGGTCAAGCCCGCGCGCTGCAATGCCTGCCGGCTCGCCGGCGCCGGACCGATACCCATGATGTCAGGCTCTACGCCTGCGATACCCCACGAGACGAGCCGGCCGATCGGCTTCAGGCCGCGTTCCGCCGCCCATGACGCACTCGCAATCACGAGCGCCGCGGCGCCATCACCAATGCCGCTCGCGTTGCCTGCCGTCACGAAGCCGTCCTTCTTGAAGTACGGACGCAGTGCACTCAGCATTTCCATTGTGGTGTCCGGTCGCATGTGCTCGTCCGCATTGAACATCACCTCGCCCTTGCGGCTCTTCACCGGGATCGGCGCGACCTCCGTCGCCATACGGCCGGTGTCCCACGCATCCTTCGCACGCTGCTGGCTGCGGAACGCGACCATGTCCGACTCCTCGCGCGTCACGCCATACTTCTCGGCGAGCTTTTCCGCGGTCTGCGCCATCGACAGGCCGCAGAACGGATCGGTCAGCGCGGCCCACAGCGAGTCCTCGAAGAACTGGCCAGCCTCACCGAGCCGCAGGTCGCCCCAGCGCGCGCCGCGAATCATGTGGGGCGCCATGCTCATGCTCTCGGCGCCGCCGCACAGCGCGACGTTCGCATGGCCAAGCATGATCTGCTCCGCACCGCTTACGATCGCCTGGAAACCGGAACCGCACAGACGGTTTACGGTCAGTGCCGGTGCTGTGATCGGCACATCAGCGCGCAGGCCGACATGACGGGCGAGGTAGATGGCATCGGCGGATGTCTGCAGCGCGTTACCGAAAAACACCTGGTCCACGTCGCCAGCCTCGATCGATGCCGACTCGATCGCTGCCTTCGCAGCGTGCACACCGAGATCCGTCGCGGTGAAATTCTTGAGCGTGCCGCCGAATGCGCCGAACGGCGTGCGGCGGCCTGATAGAAATACGATATCGTTCATGATTTCACTGTGATGTGCGGGGAATGCATGGTTGCTACTGCGCCGGCGGCTTTCCCTGCAGGTACGGCAGGAATTCCGTCTTGTAATGCGCTTTCATATACGCCTCTTCGGGGCTGATGATCTTCTTCATCAGGTAATCGAGGATCGCCTGATCCATCATCTGCATCCCGTCCTTCTTGCCCGTTTGGATCATACTCGGGATCTGATGTGTTTTTCACTCGCGGATCATATTGCCGAGCGCGGGCGTGCCGACCATGACCTCGAGCGCTGCCACGCGGCCACCGCCATCCTCCTTGCGGAGCAGCTGCTGCGCGACAACTCCACGCAATGACTCACCCAGCATGGCCCGAATCTGTTCCTGCTCGGAAGCCGGGAATGCATTAATGATTCGGTCGACTGTTTTCGCAGCAGACGACGTGTGAAGTGTTCCGAAAACCAGATGGCCGGTTTCCGCCGCGGTGATGCCGAGTGCGATCGTCTCTAGATCGCGCATTTCGCCGACCAGGATCACGTCCGGGTCTTCGCGGAGCGCAGCGCGCAGTGCAGACGCAAACGACTTCGTGTGGTTCCCAACCTCTCGCTGATTGACGAGGCTCATCTTGTTCTGATGCACGAACTCGATGGGATCCTCAATTGTGAGGATGTGATCGGGCCGTGTCGTGTTGATGAGGTCGATCATCGCTGCGAGTGTCGTGCTCTTGCCTGACCCCGTCGGTCCCGTCACGAGCACGAGACCCTTGTTGAGCAGGCAGAACTTGCGGATGCCTTCCGGCAGCCCGAGGTCATCCGCGGACAACACCTTCGAAGGGATTGTACGCATAACGGCCGCGAATCCCTTCCGCTGACGGAACATGTTGACGCGGAAACGCGCGACATCCGGGATTTCGTAGGCGAAATCGATGTCAAACGTTTCTTCATACGCCGCTTTCTGCAGCGGCGTGCAGATCTCGAACAGAAGGGCCTGCACGTCGGTCTGCGTGAGCTCGCGGAACTTGATGCGCTCGAGTTCGCCATGCTGTCTGAAGATCGGCGGCGAGCCGACACTCAGATGGAGGTCGGAGCCCTTCTGCTGCACCATCAGCCGGAGGAACTGATCGATTTGCGCCATATCAGCGACTCACAGGCCGGAGTTCCCACGCGAGTGCATCCTCCTCGTCGTGGGTGACATAAAGGAGCCAGTTAATGCCGGGATCTCCGAGCGCGAACCGGTCTTCCGCATTGTAGAGATTGATGAAAACGATCGGCGCGGCATTGAGGATCCGCGGCAGCCTTGAATCATTGATCGCCATGGCAATCGACAACGCGTCGAACTCATAGGACTCGATGGCCGCAAGGATGTCATCGGATGAATCCGTGACGCGCAGCGTATACATGCCGGGCACGTCTTCGCGATTCGTGAGGTGCGCAGCGCGCACCGTCTCGCCAAAGACGAGACCTGGCATCTGCGGGACAAGGTCCCGAATGAACGGATCGTTACCGCCCGGAAGTGCAACGTGCGCGGCTCCGCTGCGAGCAAGCAAGCGAAGCTCTGCCGCAACAGATGGCGGGATCGCGACCGTCGCGCGCTGCCTCGTTACGCTCGGACGCGTGGGTGACAGCAGAAATTCCGAGCCGCTCGCTGTGCTCAACACCTGCACTTCGACGGCGACGTCAGTGGCGCCTCTGTTCAACGTCGCATCGAACTTCTGCATGACACCGCGCGAGCGGGTTGCTGCCTCGAACGGTGATGGATCCAGGATGTCTTCGAGCGCTGTGTCCCAGCCCTCGAGCAGCGCCGCCTTGACGCGCGCGTCCTTCGATGCATACCACGCGTTCGCATGTGCGCCGCGCACGGAAACACCAATGCGGTTCGCTCCCGCATCGAGTGCCTCAGCGACGAAATCTATGAGTGATGTAATGACGGCTTCACCCGGACGCACCGCGCCGTCGCCATAGATTGCGCGGATCAGCTCGCGAATGCGCGATGCCGAGGCCAGGGCCATCTCGATGTCGAGGCCGGTGCGGGCGTGCAGATCTTCGAGTG
>JBDSPG010000243.1:0-3573 GCA_039912685.1 Longimicrobiales bacterium
CAGCGTGTCGATCGCGAAGGCTGGCAAGCACCTCCAGGAGCGACTGCGCAGGCGCGTGACCGACAAGGGGGCATCAGGGGCGTCCTTTCAGCGTGAAGCGTGCGGCGGTGACCGCGACGACGCGGTAAGAGTACTTCTAATGACGCTCCACGCGGTGCATGCGCGCCGACACTTCGAGCCTGACCCGTGGAGCTGGACGAAAACGACGCGTCACACCAGCTTCCGCGTAGTCCCGTGTCCCCCCGTACAACGAGCCGCTCTCTGTGCTCGGGCGTGTTCAACCGCTGCCACGACAGCCATGCGTCGTGCCGGACGCGGTCCCGATTCACCATCCACTGGAATCCGTTCTCGAAGCCGTCGGCCCGCACATCGCGCTGCTCACCCGTTTCTGAGCTGGATCTGGAACCCCCGACCGTTACCCCGGACCCTGGACCCTGGAAACCGGACCTTGAACCCGGAACTTTGAATTCCGAACCGGGAAGCCATCTACCGAAGGTGCCATTCGAAAAACGCCCAGACGCGATTCCATGAATCGATCTGCTCAGGGCTGTCTTCGCGTTCGAGAGTCTGCGGATTCACCCGGCGATTGAAGGTGTGACCACCGCTGGCGCGGCCCGGGGGCGGATCTTTGTAGACCTTCGTTTCCGATAGCTCAGGCTTCCGCGATCTGAGCGCGTCCACGATCTGCTGATCCTCGTAGAACCAGACGTCGGTGTCGTTGGTCGCCACGTGCACGAGCAGTGGCGTCTTCAGCTTGTCCACGTGGTACAGCGGCGATCGCTCGAGGTAGATGTCGCGCTTTTCGAACGGCAGACCGCCGATCCGCTTCTGCGTCGCAAAGCTGCGCTGATAGGCGGGGCCTGAGAACGACAGCCGGTGAATGAGGTTCGTGACCGGCACAATGGCCGACGCCGCCTTGAACGGCGTCGTGTCGCGGAACACCGAGAACAGCGTGATGTATCCGCCGTGACTCCACCCCATGATCCCCAGCCGTTCCGGATCAACGTGCGGCAGCGTCTTCAGATAATCCGCCGCCGTCATCACATCGTCGATCTCGTAGCCGCCGTAGTCGATCTCCGTGTAATGCTTCTCGCCGTAACCCGTGCTGCCGCGGTACTCCGGACAGATCACGACATAGCCGCGTTCGACGGCCTCGCGGACAAACGGCCACATCGTGATGCCCCAGTCGCCATGCACACCCCCGTGCACCCACACGAGTGCGGCGTGCCCCTTCGGGCCTCGCTTGTTGAGCGGCTGGAAGAGGTAGGCGGGAATCTCCAGATCGCCGACTCCGCTGCGATACGTGATTTTCCTGAAGTCGACCACTCCCGTGGCTACATCCGCATAGCGCTTGTCGGTCAGGGCCTTCGCGGCGACCTGCGCGTCGAAATTGACGTTGCGGGCATGATCTGCGTGATCGTTGCTGACATAGAGCTGCCGCGCACGGGCGTCGTCCATCGGGCCCTGCCAGCCGCCGCGGCCACGCTGCCCTTCAGCGGCGGGGCCCTGCTCTGTCATCGAGGGTAACTGCGGCCGCGCCGGCGCCTGCCTGGCCTGCTGCGCGCCCGTTGCCGACACGCCTGCGAGCAGGACGACGGCACACCATGCCTGTTTGGCGTTCATCGTGTGTTGCCTCCCTGGCTTGGCTATTCGGACTGGATGGCGTTGTATTCGTGGAGGTCCGGCGCACTCGCCGGGAGGTTCATCAGGATGCGTGCGCAGGTATTCCACCGCAGCAAGGCCTCGTCTGTTCCCGCCGGGCGGATCGCTTCCGCACGTTCGTAGCACGCCATGGCGTCGCGCAGCCATTCCTGGGCCGCACGCCCGGAGCCTGGACGCTGACTCCGTAGTTCCGCCTTGCCCCGCCGCTCCCGTACGATCCCCGTGAGGTAGTGGCGCTTGTAGTCGTCGGTGATCGCCGTCAGTGCACGCTCCGCCTGCGACATCGCGCTTGCAATCGATCCGTCCGGGAATTGATCCGTGCACGAGAGGATCAGCGTGCCGAGCGCGTCCTGGTGGCCGGGCTCGATTTTCAGAATATCCAGGCAGATGCTCTCGGCTTCCGCGGCCTCATTCAGCAGCCGGTACCGCTCGGCCTGCGCCAACGCTGCCGGGATCGCGCTCTTCGAGAGGATTTTCAGTTCGAACATATGCGTCTCAGTGTTGGACCATCCTGGATGGTGGCCCGTCACGGTCCAGAGACGATCCGGGTTGCCTCATAGTGCTTCATCTCCTCGATCGCAGCGAAGAACGGCCGGACGGCCGCGAAAAAGCTCGCGAACTCGGGGCTCTTCCTGAACCCGTTGATGTGACCATCGACAGAGGTCCATTGAATACGGAGGATGTACCGCTGGGGCTCATCAATCGAGTGGAGGAGCTCGTATCCGAGGCAGTGGGGCGAGGCGGCGAGGTAGCGCTGGGCTCCCTCATATGCCTCCTCGAATGCCGCCTCTTCACCTGCAGGAATGTTGTATCGAACGATCTCGGTCATCATGGCGGCTACGACTCCCCTCAGTGGCCCTGGAAAACCCGAAGAATCCTTTTCACGGGATCGTAGAACCGATCGACGACGCGCTCCTTCAACGGGATGATCGCGTTGTCGGTAATCGTAATCCCTTCGGGACAGACCGTCGTGCAGCACTTCGTGATGTTGCAATAGCCGATGCCGTGCTGACCCTTCAGGTCCGCCAGCCGGTCCGCTGAATCGATCGGGTTCATCTCGAGCGCCGCGATGTAGACGAGAAAGCGCGGGCCGATGAATTCCTGGTGGAGGGCGTGCTCGCGCAGGACGTGGCAGACGTCCTGACACAGGAAACACTCGATGCACTTCCGGAACTCCTGCACACGGTCAACGTCCGCCTGTTGCATGCGCCACGTGCCGTCGGGCGCATCCGGCTTGCGCGGCTGGAAGGGTTTGATCTTTTTCTTGACCTCGTAATTCCACGAGACGTCGCTCACGAGGTCGCGGATCGGCGGAAACGCCTTCATTGGTTCGACTGTCACCGGTTCGTCGAGCGGCAGATCGTTCAACCGGGTCATGCACATCAGCCGGGGCTTGCCGTTGATCTCCGCCGAGCACGAGCCGCACTTGCCAGCCTTGCAGTTCCAGCGGCACGCGAGATCGTTGGCCTGCGTGGCCTGGATCTGGTGTATGGCGTCGAGGACCACCATCCCGGGCACGACGTCGGCCGCATAGTCCGTGAACCGCCCTCCGCTGGCGTCTCCACGCCAGATTCTAAACGTCGCCTGTTGCATACTCGACAACTCCCAACTTCCAACTCCCAACCTCCAATTTCCAATTTCCAACCTCCTGGTGATCCTTGGCGGTTGGAAATTGGAAGTTGGAAGTTGACTACTTGTTCTCTTCGATCACTAGCTTCAACTCTGCCGGCATCTCGGGAAGCGGTATTCTGCGCAGCAGCATGCCGCCCTCGGATCCACGCTGCACGGTCATGTTGACCTTCCCGAATTCCGGCCCCTTCTCCGGGTAGTCTTCGCGGAAGTGACCGCCGCGGCTTTCCTTGCGCTCGATGGCGCAGAGCGCGATCGCCTCCGACACCGTCAGCAGGTGCC
>JBDSPG010000258.1:0-8024 GCA_039912685.1 Longimicrobiales bacterium
GCGGCCTCCACAGCGACGACATTGCGGTCGCACAGGATGACGCGGGAGGCTGCGCCAACGGCAGCAGCGGCCAGGCCGAATGTCGCCGGGCCGCAGTTCATGTGGACCACCACATCGCCTGTTTCGACGGTAACCGCCCGGGCGAGAAGCGCCGAGGCCGGGTCCTCATACAGTATCGCCATCCGTCCCTCGTTGAAGCCGGCAGGCAAGATACCACTGGGGGGGTTTCCGCACCCGTTCAGGGCCATTCCGGTGCGCGGGGGTTCTTGATACTTTGGGAGCATGGACGAGGAAGAATTCACGGACGAAGATGCTCGGGCAATCCTGAAGCGCGCTGCGGAGATCGAGCAGCAGGGACTGGTTACGGCTGCAGACCTGCGCGACATCGCGGGTGAGGCGAGCATCAGCCAGGCTGCGCTCAACCGCGCGCTGGCGGAAGTGAAGGCCGAGCGGCGCGTTAGTGCCGAGGCCGAGAAGAAGATTGCGACGATTACAACGCAGATCGCGGAGGCCGATAGACAGTCAACGCTGATGTGGTACCACCGTCCGCTGCGATTCCGCACCGTTGCGTGGGTCCTTGCCGCGGCCTATCTGTTGTTCGGCGTGTTGATGGCGATCGCCGACTAACTGTCCGACCCGTTCCTGCGCATCGACCCCAACGAAAGGACCGCGATGATGAGGACTCCGACGGCCGTACCGGCTCTGGCACTCGCTGCCTCGCTGCTTGCTGTTCCCGCCATCACTTCCGCCCAGTCGTGCAACGGCGCACCAATGGCGGACGGCCAGTTCGCGCTCGGCGCCGGCGCCGGGTTCACGAAAGACCTCAACGATTACGGCATTGGCCTGCAGGCGAATCTGAGGGGGCCCATCAGCCTCCTCGCCGCCTACCGCAACGGCGACCATGATGAGACGGCCGATCCACTGCACAATTACGTCGGTGCTGTGTTGTATGAAGTGCAGGCGTCGAAATTTTCCGTGTGCCCGCGCGTGCAGATCACGCACAGCCGTTTCGATGGCACCCATTCCGGTGTGGAGACGAAGTCGAACACCAATGTGATCGGTCTCGGCGTGGGCATCGGCCGCACGTTCCCGACGGGCACTGCGGTCGCGATCAGCCCGTTCATCCTGCCTGAGGTCATGCTGGTGAAGACCACAGGCGAGGTGATCGCATTCGGCACGACACAGGAATTCGACAGTGATGAAAACGGTTTTGGCGTAACGGTAGGCGCGACATTCGGCGTAAAGCGCCTGATGTTCACGACGACCGCGCAGTTCTCGAATCTCACGGACAGCCATCCGTTTTACACGATCGGACTGGGCTTCCACTTTCCATAAACCGTAACCCTGAGCCAATCGTGACGACGCAGATGCTTCGACGCATTCAATTCTGCGCAGTTCTCACTGCGCTTATCGCCACCACGCCCGTGCACACAAACGCGCAGGGTGTCGAGGGTTATTACCGGTACCCAACCGTTTCCGGGAATACGATAGTGTTCACTGCCGAAGGCGACCTTTGGCGAGTCGACCGCAACGGCGGCGCTGCCACGCGTTTGACGACGCATCGCAGCGATGAATCGCGCGCGCAGTTCAGTCCGGATGGCAAGTCCATCGCGTTCTCGGCCGCGTACGAAGGCCCGACCGAGGTCTACACGATGCCGGTCGATGGCGGCCTGCCGAGGCGACTCACCTATGACGGGGGTGCAGCGAATGTCATCGGCTGGACACCTGACAACCAGGTGCTGTATGCGACGAACAAGTTCTCAACGCTGCCCGCCGCGCAGCTCGCGCAGGTCGATGCACGCACCGGTTCTCGCAGACTGCTGCCGCTCGCGCAGGCTAGTGATGGTGCGATCACAGATGATGGTACCCTCGTTTTCACCCGTTTCGCGTTTCAGGGCAGCAATGTGCGAGGCTATCGCGGCGGTACTGCGCAACAGTTGTGGAAGTACGACACGAAGGCGCGCACGGAGGCGACGCCGCTGACGACTGCGTATACAGGCACCAGCAAGACGCCGATGATCAATCGCGGTCGCATCTACTTCGCGTCCGATCGCGGCAATGGTACGGAGAAGGATCCGAAGCCTGGCGTGATGAATATCTGGTCGACCGACATGACTGGTGGAGACATCACGCAGGTCACGCATCACACGGATTACGACGTCGCATTCCCGAGCATGGCGCCCGATGGCAAGCTGGTCTATCAGCAGGGCGCCGACATCTGGTATGTCGACGTCGATGCCGGCGGCCCGGACGCCCGCATGGTGCCGCGCAAGGTGCGCATTACGCTGGCGACAGATCTCGAGCAGATGCGCGAGCAGTGGATCACCACCCCGATGCAATACTTCGGCGGCGCGCATCTCTCGCCGAACGGCGATCGCGTGCTGATTACATCACTCGGCCACGTATGGGTCGCGCCCGTTGGACAGGGACGTCTCGCATTGGCGACACCGCAGCCGAAGGATCGCTTCATCCGGTTCCGCGGCGCACGTTTCCAGAGTGATGGCAAGTCGATGATCGCGTTGAGCGATGAGAGTGGCGAGGTCGAGCTGTGGAAGACGTCGACGAACGGGATTGGTGAACGCACACAGCTGACGAATGACGGAGCGATCGTGCGTTGGGATGCCATCCCGTCCCCTGACGGCAAGCGCATCGCGCACCACGACCGCAACAACAAGCTATGGATCTACGAAGTCACATCGAAGAGCAGCAAGGTGGTTGCGACGTCGATGACGCAGTCGAACTGGATCACGAGCGGCAGCGGCTTCTTCGACATCGCATGGTCCCCGGACGGCCGGTACATCGCGTTCGGCGACGTCGCATCGAACATGGTGGGCCGCATCGCCATCTATGACAACGACACGGGCGCAACAACGTTCGCCACGACGGACCGTTACAACAGCTACAGCCCCGCGTGGAGTCCGGACGGGAAGTGGCTGTTCTTCCTGAGCGATCGCAATTTTGTCAACAGCGTCGGGTCGCCGTGGGGCCTCGGCGCGCCCGACCCGTACTTCGACAATCAGACGAAGATCTACGCCGTCGCGCTGCAGAAGAGTCCGCCGAAATGGCCGTTCGTTCAGAAGACCGAGCTGGATGCGGCCGCAGTAGACACTGCGAAGAAGGCAACACCGACTGACACGGACAAGAACGCTTCGCCCGCAGCCGACTCCGGGAAGAAGTCGAACACCGAGGCATCGAAGCAGGTCGTCATCGACACGGATGGCATCGCCACACGTCTTTTCGAGCTGCCAGTTCCCGCTGGCAACTACGGCAGCCTTTCGTACGATGGTACGCGGCTGTACTGGCAGGCGTCGATTGCAGGCACACCGCGTCGCAATCCGCTCATGCAGCTCGAGTTCAAGAACGAAGCGAAGCCGGACGTCTATCTCGATGATGTCGCCACGTACGAACTGAGCCAGGACCGGAAGAAGATTCTGATCCAGCGCGGCACCAATTTGTATGTCACGGATGCCGGTGCGAAAGGTCCGAGTGCGATTGCGGACAAGCAGATCGATCTCGCAGGGTGGACGTTCCCCGTCAACCCGGTCGCGATGCGCAGGCAGATGTTCGAGGATGCGTGGCGCCTCGAGCGCGACTACTACCACGACCCGAAGATGAACGGCGTGGACTGGAAGTCGATGCGCGAGAAGTACCGTCCGCTCGCTGCGCGAGTCACAACGCGTGCGGAGCTCAGCGATGTGCTCGCACAGATGGTCGCGGAGCTATCGACACTGCATACGTCCGTCGGCGGTGGCGACCTGCGTCGCGCGGATGACAATGTCTCGCCCGCGTCACTCGGTGCGCGTCTCGATCGCGATGAGGCCGCAGGCGGTTTCCGTGTCGTGCACATCTATCAGAACGATCCGGACATCCCGAACGACCGCTCTCCCCTTGCGGCGCCGGATGTCAACATCCGTGAAGGCGACGTCATTGTCTCCATCAACGGGATATCCGCGCTCACCGCGAGCCCCGAGGAATTGCTGCGCAACCAGGCCGGCAAGCAGGTGCTGTTTGCAGTGAAGCCCGCGGGCACCGGCGCCGTGCGTCAGGTCATTGTTACGCCGTGGGCGCAGGGCCGTGATGGCGGTGCGCGCTACGGTGAGTGGGAGTATACGCGACGCCTGATGGCCGACTCACTGTCCGGCGGAAAGGTCGGATATCTGCACCTGCGTGCCATGGGCAGCGGTGATGCCGCGCAGTTTGCGCGCGATTACTTCCCCGTGTTCAACAAGCAGGGCCTCATCATCGATGTGCGCAACAACAACGGCGGCAACATCGATTCGTGGATTCTCGGGCGACTGATGCGCAAGGCGTGGTCCTACTGGCAGCCGCGCGTCGGCGATCCCTACCACAACATGCAGTACGCGTTCAATGGACCGATGGTGATGATCGTGAACGAGCGCACATCATCGGATGGTGAAGCGATCGCGGAAGGATTCAGAAGGTTGGCCCTCGGCAAGATCATCGGCACGCGCACCTGGGGCGGCGAAATCTGGCTGTCGCGCGACAATGTGCTCGTGGACGGTGGCGTTGCGTCGGCGGCGCAGCAGGGACTATACGGAATGTCGGACCGTAAGCTTTTGATCGAGGGATGGGGCGTGGAGCCGGACATTGTGGTCGACAATCTGCCGTCGGAGACATTTTCCGGGCGCGACCGTCAGTTGGAGGCGGCGGTACGGGAGCTGCTTGTGCGGCGGAACTGACGTGCGCGCGGGCGGCTACGGCTCATGAGCGTTGCAAGTCATCTGCAGATCAATCTCGAGGAATACGACGCGCTCATCGGCGGGTTTGTGCCGGCGTATGATGTCATGGTCGCGACGGCCGCCGATGCACTCATGCTGTTCGACAATCCGGCGCCTCACATACTCGATCTCGGTATCGGCACGGGAGCCCTCTCCGCGCGGTGCCTGGACGTGCGTCCGGATGCGACGCTCACGGGCATCGATTCAGATGCGGAAATGCTGGCGATCGCGCGGTCGCGGCTCGCGCGGCATCCTCGCGTGACGTTGATCGACGGAAGCTTTCTTACGACGACGCTGCCAGCATGCGACGCGATCGTCGCGTGCATTTCACTGCATCACGTGCGGACGGAGCGCGAAAAGCGTGCGTTGTACGTCGCATGCAGACGTGTGCTGAGTCCGGGCGGACTCCTGATCAACGCGGACTGTTTCCCTGCGAAGGATGAGGTCCTTGCAGAGAAGCAGCGGCGCGCGTGGTTCGCGCAGCTCGAGCAGCGTTACACGAAGGAGGAAGCCGATAGCTACATGAACACGTGGGCCGGCGAGGATAGGTATGTCCCGCTCGAGGATGAGCTCGCGTGGCTGCGCGACGCCGGCTTCCAGCCGGAAGTTGTGTGGCGTGCCGGTGGGTTCGGCGTGATTGCCGCGAGAAATCCGTCCTAAGCCGGCAGGCCATCCTCCTGCCTGCGGCGCAGGATCGCGGCACTCACGAGTGTCATGAGCAGACCCACCGGGAGAACCTCGGCCAATGTGAACGCCGCTTTGATCAGCGGATTCTCGTACAACACCATAAATTTCGCGGCCTCCTGACGCTTCTCCTCGAGCTGCTGCTCCGTCGCGCCAGCGCTGCGTTCTTTCTCGAGGGCGTACTCGTTGTATTTGGCGAGGTGGTCCGGCATGAATGTGGTGGAGACGACCTGCCAGGTCACGACGTAACATGCCGACGAGATCAGCGTGATCAGGATGCCGACCATGAAAGCGCGGCCAAAGGTGATCCGTCCGTGCCCGACGTTGTCCCGGTACGACCGGATCCCGAAGAACACCAGCAGGAAGGCGAGGACCATGGTGGTGTAGCCGACGACCATGGCACGATCGAACCCGATTTTCTCCGCGAATGGCAAGGTTGCGACCATCAGGGCTGATAGGACCGCACCTGATATGAACCCGAACGTCAGAACTGTTTTCTTCACATGGACCTCCTCGCAGGGATTGTTCGCGAACACGAAATCGTGTGAAGCCAGTCTAGTCCTGCCGGCGCATCATGCGCGTCATGCTTTCGGGTGATTTCGCGCTGATCGGCCCGATGATCATACTTTCGAGCTACGATTTGCACGCCGCGATGCCGGCGGCATCACGGGCCGAGCTACGGGATGAGACCTTCGTCCTTGGCAATCTGGACTGCCTGTGTCCGCCGCTTCGCATTGAGCTTGTCGAACAGCCGGCTCGAGTGCGTCTTCACGGTGTTCTCGCTGACGAATAGCCTCGCCGCCATTTCCTTCGTGCTCAATCCCTCCGCGATCAATGCCAGAATCTCGAGCTCGCGCGGGGTGATGCCGAGCCTGGCGAGGTTGGAGGCGTTCACCTCGAACGGCCCATGCGATGGCACCCGCACTTCCTGGATCACGACCTTCTCGACGGTTTTCGTCTTTGTCAGCTTGAGGCCGAGCCAGATGCCTACGGCGGAAAAGACGGCCGCAACCAGACCACCATAGACCGGTGCAGAATACGCGATGACGAGATAGCGGTACTCGATCAGCCTCAGCAGCACGATGAGCACACCGCCGAAGAGGCCGTACAGGACGATATCACGGAAGGCGCGGCGGTCGATGGGCATGAAGGCCAAGATAAGGACAAGTCAACGGTGGCGCGCCCGTCGCCTTCCATTTGGACGCCCGGTGCGCCACGTTACGTGACACGCTAGCATGGAGGATAGATGGCGGATCCGGCCGCGGGCGTACCCGCCGAACGACTATGCAGGGGACGCAACCTAGTCCTGTTCGACGCGCTCCCGACATCGATCGGTGCGTCGCTCGGACTTGCTCTACTGCCGTATGCAGGCGACCACGGCACGACGTATTCGCCACCGAATTCCGTTGTCCACGTATCCGTCAGCCTGGACATGCCCTTGCACAGGCAGGCATAGATGCGCACGCGCGATCCGGAGCAATGGATCATCCCCACTGTCGTGATTGCGACGACGTCGATCGTCATTGGTGCGATCTGGGATATCTCCTGGCACATGACGGTCGGGCGCGACTCACTGTTTACAGCGCCGCATGTGCTTGAGCAGCTCGGCGCTGCCGTTTCAGGCAGTGTGAGTGGCGCATACGTGCTGTGGCTCACGTTCAGGGCGCCTGCTGCTGCGAAAGCGCGCACTGTGAAGTTCTGGGGCTTCGATGGCCCGCTCGGCGCGTGGCTCGTGATCTGGGGTGCGATCACGATGATCGTGTCGGTGCCGTTCGACAACTGGTGGCACGGCGCGTACGGCCTCGACGTACAGATCCTCAGTCCGCCGCACACCATTCTGATGGCTGGCATCCTCGGCATCCAGATCGGCATCCTGCTATTCACACTCGCCGCACAGAATCGAACGCAGCCTGAAGGCGACGTGGGAACCGGCCGTTATCCGGACGATACCTTTCAGCGACACCGAAACGGAAGCACCGCCTTCGTGTATGCGTCCGGTGTGCTCATCATGATGGTGGCGCTCGCGCCGTACGAGATCACCGGCTACGCGAATGCGTGGCACCGCAGTCTGTTCTACAATGTGACGGCGGGCGGATTCCCGATTCTACTGCTCGGCATTGCCCGAACTGCACGCGCGCGATGGCCTGCGACATCTGCCGCCGCGATCTACATGGGCATCATGCTCGCGACGATGTGGATTCTGCAGCTGATCCCCGCGGTTCCGAAGCTCGCGCCGATCTACAATCCCGTCACGCACATGGTCCCGCTGGCGTTCCCATTCGTTCTCGTTCTACCCGCGCTCACGATCGATCTGCTGGAGCGACAGCGCGGCCGCATTCGGAGCGACTGGCTGCATGCGCTGTTCGCGGGCATCGCATTCGTCAGTGTCATGTTCATCGTGCACTGGTTCTTTGCGTACTTCATGCTGTCACCGCACGCACGCAACTTCCTGTTCGGCGCGGACCAGTGGCCGTACATGTACCAGGTGCGCGAGTGGCGTCATCAGTTCTGGTTCCCGATCGGTGCGGGCGCGTCGTCGAAAGTGTGGCCGATTGCATGGGCACTGTTCATTGGGACGTTGCTGGCGACTGTTTCCGCGCG
>JBDSPG010000267.1:0-3267 GCA_039912685.1 Longimicrobiales bacterium
CGCTCGGCACTCGAAGGTGGAGCGCCTGCAATTCAACTCCGGGACAAGAGCGCGTCCGCACGCCAACTCTTCGAACAGGCCGCCGAGCTCCTGCCTCTGACGAGGCGACACGGTGCGCTCCTGTTCATTAATGACCGCGTTGACGTCGCCATTTCCGTGGGCGCGGACGGAGCGCACCTCGGACCGGGCGATCTCCCGCTCGCTGCGGCACGACGAATTGCACCTGCCGGATTCCTGCTCGGATTCTCTACCGACGACCCGGAACAGGCGCGCGCTGCGGCAGCCGCCGGTGCCAGTTACATCGGCTGTGGCGCGGTCTTCGGGACGACATCGAAGGAGGAAGTGGGCGACGAACGGATCGGAACGGGGCGGCTGGACGAGGTGGCTGGGAGCGTATCGATTCCCGTCATCGGCATCGGCGGGATCGGACCGGGGAATGTCCGCGAGATTGCGGACACCCGCGCCGCAGGTGCCGCTGTGATCGGCGCCGTCATGGCGGCATCCGATCCGGCTGCGGCTGTGACCGCCCTGCTCGCTCCCTTCCATACGAGGCACGCCAGTCGTTAACATCGTTCCGGCTGGCACGGGCCGCCCCTATCTTACCGAAACACCCGCACGAAGGAATTTTGAATGATGCATCTGATCGTTCTGCTCGCCCTGGCAGGCAGCGCGAGCATTTCGCCGACCCCATCAAATCCCGGCGCAGTCGTGCGCGCCGCCACGGTCCAGGGCCGAATCACCACAACGCCTTCTCCGGCGAAACGCGTGGCGAACCGTTATGTCGGGGCCGCGTCACCGGCAAAGCAACAGTCGCTTCCCGTGATCGTGTTCCTGCGTGGCGCCGGCCTTCCTGCAGCGCGTGGCGCGGCGAAGCCGCAGATCATGACACAGCGCGACACGGTATTCTCCCCGTCTTTTCTCATTGTGCCGCGTGGTTCGTCGGTCGGCTTCCAGAATCTGGACCCGTTCTATCACAACGTGTTCTCCTACTCGAAAGCGAAGCGTTTCGACCTGGGGCGGTTTCCGAAGCCAGAGTCGAAGTCGATTTCGTTCGACAAGGTCGGAGCCATCGATGTGTTCTGTGAAATCCACAGCTCGATGCGCGCCGTCGTGCTCGTGACGGACAACGACTTTCACGCTGAGCTTCAGCCGGACGGCAGCTACTCTCTGCCGGGCGTTCCTGCGGGCCGATACGAGCTGGTGGTGTGGCACCCGGACCGCGGTCAGAAGGTCGTGCCGATCACGGTGCCGGCGTCGGGTGTGTTGACCATCAACAGCAGCATCTGACCCGTGGGCAAGAGCTTCCGCACCAAAATGTTCGTGGCACTGCTCGGCCTGCTCGTGCCTATGCTCGCACTGATCCTGATTGCAGTCAACCACACCACCGACAAACAGGTCGAGTCGTTCACCAGTCAATCCGCAACACGGTCGCAGGAAGCATTCAAGGAAGCCGAGGACCTTAACCGCGACGTACTTACGACGCTCGGAATTCGATTCGCCACATCGAGCCGCAGCGCAGCGCTGATTCGCGAACATGATGACACGGCGTTCGTCGCTGCGAACCTTCGTTACGATCTCGATCTGTCGGGTCACGACTCTGCGCTTGTTGCGTTCACGAACATCGAAGGCATTCCTGTCGCGGGGATCGTCAGGCGACGTCTGCTGAGAGACGCGGCGGAAGCAGTACCCGGGCAACTGCTCGATTCACTGCTGGTCGGCCCCGACACGACGAAATTCGGATACAAGCTGATTGAAGGCCGGCTATACTCGGTCTACATGTCGCTGGTACGACTGGCCCGCACGCCCGAAGGGTTCGTGATTGTGGGTACGCCGATCGATGCGCGGATGGCGGAAGATCTCGGCCGTGCCGTCACGGGTGAAGTCTGTTTTGTCGCCGCGGACCGTTGTGTCGCCGCGACCGCCGGCATGTCTGCGAATGGCCTGCCCGAAGGCGACATGGTGGATGCGACGCGCGGCACTCCCACCAACATTATCACCCGCGGCGGCAAGCGCTGGCTGCTCATTGCGAATCCGCTTGCAGGCGGCGTCGGCTATCGCGTGATCGCGCGCCAACTCGATCCCCTGCTGCAGCCCTTCGACGACATCAAGCGTGTGCTGCTTCGCGCGGGTCTGCTCGCACTTCTGCTCGCACCGCTATTCGCCGTATTCCTCGCGCGCGGACTCGCGCGACCCGTCCGCGCACTCGTTGCCGCGACTTCACGCGTGGCTCGCGGCGATTACACCGCGTTCGTGCCGGTGACCACCAATGATGAACTCGGCACTTTATCCGGTGCCTTCAACGAGATGACGCAGGGACTACTCCTCAAGGAGCAGTACCGTGGTCTCCTCGACAAGGTGATCTCGCCCGAGATCGCGAACGAGATGCTGAAGTCCGATATCTCGCTGGGTGGCGAGAATCGCGAAGTCACCATCGTCTTTGCGGATATCCGTGGATTCACTCCGTTCACGGAAGGCATGGAACCACAGGAAGTCATTGCGATTCTGAACGAAACCATGGATCGTGCGAGTGCAGCCGTCGAACGTGAGGGAGGCGTCGTGGACAAATATATTGGCGACGAGATTATGGCTCTTTTCGGCGCACCGCTCTCCCACAACGATGATGCGGAATCCGCTGTCCGCGCGGCAGTCGGCATCCGTGACGCGATCCAGGCGTTGTCGGACGAACGCGTCAGCCGCGGCCAGCGCGGCATCGGCGTCGGGGTCGGCGTGAATACGGGCATCGTCGTGGCCGGCAACATGGGCAGTGAAAGGCGCTTGAATTACACCGTGCTGGGCGATGCAGTGAACGTGGCAGCACGTCTGTGCTCGCAGGCACAGCCTCAGGAGATCCTTATCGGTGAGTCGACGTACCGGATCGTGGCGGACGCAGTGATTGCGAAGCCGGCGGGCAACCGCATGCTGAAGGGAATGTCGCAGCCGATGCCGGCGTATGCCGTCGAAGGAATCAAGGCCCCCCGCGTCCGACTTGCGCCTGCATTGCGATCCGTTGTCGTGGCCATCGCAGCTGCCGCAGCGCTGGGTCTGCCGCACGATGCGCAGTCGCAGCGGAAGCCTCTCGTGTCCTACACGAACGCATCCGGATCGCGCCAGGCCGCAATCAGTGCGCGATTCGAGGTCACGGGATATGCGCCCCAGAATGCGCCGCCCTGGCTGATCCCCGAAACGGATCCGTTCGTCGCACCGCGCGCGAGTGTGTATGGCGAAGTGTTCGCGGGCGAGAAGACGTACGGCCTGGCGGAACTGCGC
>JBDSPG010000370.1:0-8340 GCA_039912685.1 Longimicrobiales bacterium
AGCGCGCGTTGCAGCCGCACATATCGGCCGGCCTGGCTCTTCGAACGCGAGTTCGGCGCGGACGAGCTGCGACGCCGGTACGGCGTGCACGGCATAGAAGGATTCGGCTTCCAGGCGGGCGAGGACGGACTCATTGGCGTGCTCGGTGCGCTGCTCGGCTACCTGGCCGAGGTGCAGCCAGCATCCATGCACGCTTTGCGGTCACCGCGCGTTGAACGCGCTCGCGATGCGATGCCGCTCGACGAGATGACCCGCCGCAATCTCGAGCTCGTCGAACCGCTGCGCATCGATAACAGCGCGAAGTCGGGGGATGCCACGCTCATCGCATCGATTGATGAAACACTGACACCGATGGGCGCGCGCGCGCTGCGGCGATGGATCCTGCGGCCATTGCTCGTTGAAGCAGCAATTCGCGCGCGCCACGACGCCGTTGCGGAACTGCTGCTCGACACAAGTACGCGCCGCGACACACGCAGCCTTCTTTCAAGTGTGCGTGATCTCGAGCGACTCGCGGGCAAGATCGCTGCGGGGCGCGTACTGCCGCGAGAGCTGCGCTCGCTCGCCGCTTCAATGCAGCACATTCCGACCATTCAAAGACAGCTGGCGCATTGCGCGTCCCCGCTTCTCACCGAGCTTGCAGCCGCGCTCGATCCGCTGGAGGATCTGACCTCGCGAATCGACCGAGCGCTGGCCGACGCGCCGCCCGCAACGCTGGCCGACGGCGGTTCGATCCGCGAAGGGTGGAATGCTGAGCTCGATGAGCTACGCTCACTGCGGGATGGCGCAACCGACTACATCGCACAGCTCCAGGTGCGCGAACGCGAGCGCACGGGCATCAGCTCGCTCAAGGTCGGCTTCAACAAAGTGTTCGGATACTACCTCGAAATCACGCACGCGAATACCGGGCGTGTACCCGCCGACTACGAGCGACGGCAGACGCTCGCCAATGCGGAGCGTTACGTCACGCCGGAGCTGAAAGAGTGGGAAGGCCGCGCGCTCGATGCCGAAGACCGCGCTCTCTCGCTGGAAGCCGCATTGTTCGCGGAGCTGCGGCAGGAGGCCGCCACTGAAGTCGCAAGCCTGCAGCGCACGGCGGAGACGGTTGCCGGGCTTGACATCCTGCTCGCCTTCGCGCAACTCGCCGAACGTCGCGATTACGTGCGACCGCGCATGCATGATGGATTCCGCATCGAGATTACAGCCGGACGGCATCCTGTTGTCGAAACCATGATGCCGCGCGAGACGTTCATCCCGAATGACATCACACTCGATACTGATTCTCGCATCATGATCGTGACGGGTCCGAACATGGGCGGTAAATCAACACTACTTCGCCAGATCGGATTGATTCAGCTGCTCGCACAGATCGGGTCATTCGTCCCGGCCCGCGAAGCGCTGTTGCCCGTGTGTGACCGCATCTTCACCCGCGTGGGCGCGTCCGACAATCTCGTGCGCGGTCAATCGACGTTCATGGTCGAGATGCATGAGACGGCCGCGATCCTTCACAATGCGACCGCAAAGTCCCTCATCCTGCTCGATGAGATCGGTCGCGGTACAGCGACTTATGACGGCGTGAGTATTGCTTGGGCCGTGACCGAGCACCTGCACCAGAACGTAGGCGCCAAGACGGTATTCGCGACGCACTATCACGAGCTGACTCAGCTGGCATCACTGCTCGATGGACTGGTCAATTTTAATGTGGCGGTGCGTGAGGTGGGGGACGATATTGTTTTCCTGCACCAGGTGCGGCCGGGGGGAGCGGACCGCTCCTATGGCATCGAGGTCGGACGCCTCGCCGGCCTGCCCGGCACCGTGGTCGCACGAGCCAGGGAAATCCTGCGGGACCTGGAAGGCGCGCATACGGCGGGTGGCATGGGCCTCGGAACACACGGCGTACATGCGCCGCCTGCGCGCGAGCAGCTGTCGCTGTTCACGGCGCCCGAACATCCGGTGGTTGGACATTTGCGCGCACTCGACGTCAATGGGCTGACACCGCTGCAGGCGCTGAATGCGCTGGCGGCATTGAAGGATTCGATCAGGGACGGATGACACGAACGATTCTTATGCGGGTGGCATTGACGGTACTGGTGATCGCAGCGTGCGAACCGAAGGACCAGACCGTGGTGCAGCCGGTCGCCATGGCGGACGCGAATCCGGTGCGGTATCCAGTCACGCTCTGGGACAGCCGCACTGAAGGCGAGACGGTACTGCTCGTGCATGTGAATGAGCGCGGTGATGTCGACAGCACGCAGGTTGACATCGGCAGCGGGCATGTCGCGTTCGACTCGGCGGCGACAACGGGTGCCAAAAAGCTGCGCTTCACACCAGGCAAACGCGGTGAACGTTATGTGGCCATGTGGACGCGCATACCGATCCGCTTCTCGCTCGATTCCACCGCCACGGTAGGCGTACCCGTAGCTCCGGACAGTGTGCAATGACTGATATGACACCGCGACGCAACGCGCGGCCCTATGACAATGTGCTGGAAACGGTCGGCTGGACGCCGATGATCCGGCTCAATCGCGTGATCGGAAGAGTCGTGACGCCTGTCTACGCGAAGGCGGAATTCTTCAATCCGGGTGGTTCCGTCAAGGACCGCATCGGTCTAGCTATGATCGAAGCAGCGGAGAATGATGGAACACTCAAGCCGGGCGGCACGATCGTCGAAGGCACGAGCGGTAACACCGGTCTCGGTCTCGCAATCGCCGCGGCGTTGAAGGGTTACAAATGCATTTTCACAATGCCCGACAAGATGAGCCAGGAGAAGGTTCGCCTGCTGAAGGCATTCGGCGCTGATGTAATTATCACACCGACTGCCGTGCCTGCCGACCATCCGGATAACTACGTGATGACGGCGAAGCGTATTGTCAGTGAAACGCCGGGCTCTATTCTCGCCGACCAGTTCTACAATCCGGTGAACCCCGAAGCGCACTACCTCACGACTGGTCCTGAGATCTGGGATCAGACGGAAGGCCGCATCACTCACTTTATTGCCGCGGCCGGAACGGGCGGTACCATCAGCGGTGTCGGCCGGCATCTGAAGGAGCGTAATCCCAACGTTCGTATCATTGCAGGTGACCCGGCCGGTTCGATCTTCAGCGGCTATCACAAAACCGGTGTGAAGGGCGAAGGCGCGCCGTACAAGATTGAAGGCATTGGCAACGACAAACTCCCTTCGACGCTCGACTTCGACATCATCGACGAGTTTCATACCGTAAGCGATCGCGACGCATTCCACATGGGGCGCCGCCTGACGCGCGAAGAAGGTCTGTTTGTTGGAGGATCCTCCGGTCTCATCGTTCACGTCGCCGCACTCATCGCTGCGCAGGTCAATGATCCCAACGCGTTCATCGTGTGTATGCTGCCCGACACGGGCGAACGTTATCTCTCGAAGATGTACAACGAAGAGTGGATGACGGAAAATCAGATGATCGCGCCGGAGCGCATGACCGCCAACGACCTCGTCGCACGCAAGGACTCGGATGCTCCTGCGTTCGTGAGCGTGGATAAAACGATGACGGTGCGGCAGGCGCTTTCGCTGATCACTGAATACGACATTTCGCACCTGCCAGTCTGCGAGGCTGGTGTGTGTGTCGGGTCGGTGGCAGAGGCGAGCCTGATGTCCCGTGTCATTGAAGACCCGAATATTCTCGGCGCCACCATCGATTCGCTGATGGACGCGCCGTTCCCTGAGATTGACGCCCGCGAGTCGATGGCCGCCATCGGTCGTATGCTGACCCGTCAGAATCCCGCCGTGCTCGTTCGTACCAACGGCGCACTCGCCGGGATTCTGACACGCTACGATGTCGTCCGATACCTCGCCGGAAATGAAACAAAGCCATTTGAGAGGACGTCATGAAGATTGCAGTCATGTTCGGCGGTACGAGCGAAGAGCGCGACGTATCTATCGCAAGTGGATCACAGGTCGTGAAAGCGTTGCGTTCCAAGGGTCACACTGTCGTCCCGATCGACACGGCGGTTGGCGTACTCGATGCCGACGCGGAGCAGAAGCTCATGTCGTCCAATGTCCGCTCCGCGCCGCCCGGCTCCGAGCAGCTCGATGTGCTGCGGACGGGCGATGCAACCAGCATTCTGCGCGCGCCCGAGATGCAGAACATTGATGTAATCTTCCTCGCCTTGCACGGTGGTGCGGGTGAAGGCGGGACACTGCAGGCATTGCTCGAGCTAACGCATATCCCTTACACCGGTAGCGGCATGCTCGGCAGTGCAATGGCGATGGACAAGGATATTACCAAGCGCTTGCTCGAAGTTGCGGGCGTACCCACTGCTGAATGGCTCATGGCGCCGGCGGAGGTTGGCGATGTCGAAGCACATGTCGGATGGCCGGCGGTCGTGAAGCCCAGCAAGCAGGGTTCGACTGTCGGACTCACGATTGTGAAGCAGCCCGAGGACCTGGCCGCCGCGATCGCGGAAGCGTTCCGCTTCGATGATGAAGTAATGATCGAACGGTTTGTGCCCGGTCGCGAGCTCACAGTTCCGGTGCTCGGGGACGATGTGCTTCCGGTCGGCGAGATTTTCCCGAAGGGCGAGATCTTCGACTACGAATCGAAATATCAGGAGGGTGGCGCAGAAGAAGTATTTCCTGCAGACCTGACCGGTCCCGAGACCGTCGAAGTGCAGATGCTCGCACTGAAAGCACATCGCGCGCTGAAGCTGCGCGGGTTCAGCCGTATTGATTTTCGTATGGATGCAGAAGGCAGGTTCTGGTGCCTCGAGGCTAACACGCTGCCGGGGCTGACAGCGGCGAGCCTGTTCCCCAAGGGTGCAGCTGCCGCGGGAATTCCGTTCCCGGACCTGTGCGAGCGACTCTGCCGCCTTGCGATCGAGGAACACACTTCAAAACCGCGGGTTTGATCTCACGTGGCTTATCGTAGACAAATGTCATTCGGCATGGGCGGTGGACTCACGCTCTGGGTGAAGCGCCTCATCATCGCAAATTTCGTGGTGTGGCTGCTGCAGCTCGTGTCACCTTCCGTTACGTATTACATGCAGTTCATTCCGGGACATGTGCTCACGCGGCCGTGGACCCCGCTTACGTACATGTTCGCGCATGACCCGGGCGGGTTTGGGCACATCCTCTTCAACATGCTCGCACTCTTCTTCTTCGGACCGCCACTCGAGGCGCGCTGGGGTTCGAAGGAATTCCTGAAGTACTACCTCATTTGCGGACTCGGCGGAGCGGCGCTCTCCTTCGTGTTCCTGAATGCGCCCATCATCGGCGCGTCCGCTGCCGTCTACGGAGTCATGCTCGCGTTCGCCATGAACTGGCCCGACGCACCGATTCTCATCTACGGCATCTTTCCGATCCCGGCCAAATACCTCGTCGGGTTTGCCGCTGTCATGTCGCTGGTGCTCGGCGTAACCGGGCGCGGCGCCGGCGTCGCCCATTTCGCTCACCTCGGCGGCTTCGCGGCTGGCTTCCTCTACCTCAAACTCGATCGACGCGGCGGTGGCCTCTTCACCAACGTCCGAAAAATGGTGACTCGCAATCGCATGAATGTCGTGGCCGGCGGCGGTACCCCGGAACGGCCCGGGGCGGTGGGTCACATGCGGATGTCAGGTGCAGCCGGTGGCTCCGCAGGCGAGGCCCAGATTCTGTCGGACCTGGACAAGGTACTGGACAAAATCAGTACACAGGGAATGAGCAGCCTCACGCGGGAGGAACGCGAGCTGCTGGATCAGGCGAGCCGAAGGTACCGTCAGGACTAAGTCTTTCTAACGGGGACAAGGGATTTTTTTTCACCGCCGGGGGCGCCGAGGAGGCGCCGAGAGGTTTCAGACTCCGAAAACTGCCGACGCGCACCACACAAACAAATTTTATTTTGTAAACAACGTAATAGCGTCCGAAGGCGCCAAATGCCCTCGGCGGCCCTCCTGCCGTCCTCCCAGTCGGTTTCTCCGCGATTGAATCCGTTGACGTCCGTGCCCGATGTTCTTGACGCCCCCCTCTCCCCCCTCTAATCTGGCAATCCGCCCTAATTCCTTCACGAGTTTCTGGAGGTACGCGCATGCCGGCCGCCAAGGAGTACCCCTCCACCCATATCCGCAATGTCGTCGTGCTCGGTCACGGCGGTTCAGGCAAGACCACACTGATCGATGCGCTGTGTTTTTCGACGGGTACGACTCGTCGACATGGCAGTGTAAAGGATGGCACCGCGCACACGATGTACGCAGAAGAAGAGATAGCCCACGGAATCTCGATACAGACGTCGATCGGCTTTGCCGATTGGGAAAACATAAAGGTCAATCTGCTGGATACACCGGGATATCTGGACTTCACCGGGGAGAGTATCGCGGCGACGAGGGTCGCCGATGGAGCTGTAGTGGTGCTCGGCGCCACAACAGGCGTCGAAGTGGGGACAGAAAAAGTCTGGGAATACTGCGAGGCGCGCGGGATTCCCAGACTTTTTTTCGTCTCGATGATGGACAAGGATAATGCAGACTTCGACAAGAACTGCGAAGAGATCCGTCGTCACATGACACCGAAGGCGTTGCCTGCAGAGATTCCGATTGGCACAGGCGCGAGTTTCCGCGGCATCGTGAATCTGTTCACGGGTAAGGCGCACATTTTCAAGCCGGGCACGATTACCGGTGAATACACAGAGACGGACGTGCCCGATGAGCTGTCGGCAACTGCAGACGCACTGCGCACGGAGCTGTTCGAGGCGATTGCAACGACGAATGACGCTCTGCTCGAGCGTTATCTGGAAGGCGGCGAGATCACGGCGGCAGAAGCGCTGAGTGCAATGAAGGTCGCGATGCTCGCGGGTCAGCTGTTCCCGATCTTCTGCGGGGCAGCGGAGCAGACATGGGGCACGCGCGCGCTGCTCGAGGCGCTGATCGAGATCGTTCCCGCGCCTGCGGAGGCACCGCACGAGCTGGCGCAGCGTCCCGGTCTCGATCAGGTGGTGGAACTGAAGGGCGAGGATAATGGTCCGCTCGCAGCGCTCGTGTTCAAAACTGCGACGGAACCACACGTCGGGGAGCTGAGCTACTTCCGTATCTTCAGTGGCAGCATTGCGAACGGCCAGGATGTGTGGAACCCTGCGCACGAGTCGAATGAGAAGATCGCACACCTCTCGATTCCGCAGGGCAAAGAGCGGCTCGAGGTGACGAAGCTGCACGCCGGGGACATCGGCGTGGTGGCCAAGCTCCGCAACACGCACACGAACGAAACGTTGACGTCGCAAGATCGACCGGTCGTACTGCAGAGCATCAACTTCCCGGAGCCGGATATCCAGCTGGCCGTGCGGGCTGCGAGCCGTGCGGATGAAGACAAGATCGGCAACGCGCTGCACAAACTGCACGAGGAAGATCCGACGTTCGACTCGCACTACGACCCGGAGCTGCGTCAGACCATCATTCGCGGTCTCGGTGAGTTGCATCTCGAGGTGCAGATGGAACGACTGCGTCGCAAGTATCACGTCGAAGTCGTGACGGAGGAGCCGCGTATTCCGTATCGCGAGACCATCCGCAAGGCAGCGGAAGCGCAGGGGAAGTACAAGAAGCAGACGGGCGGTCACGGCCAGTTCGGCGATTGCCACGTCCGTATCAAGCCGCTGCCGCGCGGAAGTGGTTACAAGTTCACGGATGCGATTACGGGCGGTGTGATACCGGGCAAGTTCGTGCCGTCCGTAGACAAGGGAATTCAGGACGCACTGAAGAAGGGAACCATCGCCGGATATCCCGTCGTGGATATTGAAGCGGAGTGTTTCTTCGGATCGTATCACAGCGTCGATTCGAGCGACGTCGCATTTCAGATCGCGGGCTCAATGGCATTCCACAAGGCGTCGGAACTTGCACAGCCCGTGCTGCTCGAGCCGATCCTCGAGATCGAAGTGATTACGCCGGAAGCATACATGGGTGACGTGCTCGGTGATCTCAACCATCGTCGTGGTCGCATTCTCGGTATGGAACAGGACGGTCAGAAGACGCACGTGAAAGCGCTGGTGCCGCAGGCCGAGCTGTATAAGTATGCGACGACATTGCGGTCACTCACACAGGGTCGCGCCGTTCACCGTCGCAAGCTGCATGGTTACGAGGAGGTACCGGCCGCGGCCGCGCAGAAGGTTGCCGAACAGGCGAGGAAGGAACGCGAAGCCGTCAACGCGTGAGGTCGCGCACGTACGCTAGCTGATCCTGAACCGGGCGAACGTACCGAGAACGCCGCCCAGTCCCAGGTAGAGATAGATCAGCGTGGGCGCGGTCCGCCGTGGCGGACGCTGTCCAACGCCGGGCAGCTGACACCGAGCTGGTTGCCACCCGGACCACGACCGCGCATGCCGCCCTGTCCAGGCTTGCCGTTTTCACCCTGCTTGC
>JBDSPG010000377.1:0-3032 GCA_039912685.1 Longimicrobiales bacterium
CTCGAGTACGTGTCCATTGTCGAGCTCCACCGACCGCCCATCGGCAGCCACCGTGGCTGCACATCCCTCCTGAAACGTCCCCCCTGCCGCACGCGTGAGGCAGGCGACATCGATCTCCAGCGCCGACTCCGTATGGGAGCCGCGCACGAATCCCGGAATCATTCCAGTGTAGTGCGAATGCGCAGACGGCGAGATCGTAAGGATCTCGCCGCCTTCGAACCGACGCCGTGCAGCCAGCCGCAACACCTCGATGTGCGCATGGCCTCCGCCGAGCAGAACCAATCGACGGTGATGCCGCGCTGTCATTTGCCGGCTTCGCTTCCCCATATCTCCTTGAGCCGCGCATCACGCCCGCAGCTTCCCCGATAGAACTTGTAGCGCAACGGATTCTTTGTGTAGTAATCCTGGTGATATTCCTCAGCAGCATAGAAGGGTGTCGCTGCCACTATCTCGGTTGCGATTGGCTGCGCGAATCGTGCTGCCACGGTGCGTAGCGATGCCTCGGCAGCGGCCCTTTGCGACGCATTGCGGGGATAAATGCCGCTTCGGTATTGATTGCCGTGATCGCAGAACTGTTGGTTGCGGGCAAACGGATCGATGTTGCGCCAGAACAGCTGCAGCAAACGATCGTACGTGACACGTGCCGGGTCGAACACCACCTGCAGCGCTTCGGTGTGGCCGGTGCTTCCCGCCGAAACCTGTTCGTACGTTGGGTTCACCACTGAACCTGACGTGTAACCGCTGGTGGTGGACAGCACGCCATCGAGCTTGTCGTACGGCGGTTCCATACACCAGAAGCAGCCGCCGGCGAAGATCGCGGTGTCGACTGCCGCACTTCGCACTGCATTGGCGGATGATGCGGCGGCAGACGATGCCGTGGCAGGCGATGCGGTGGCAGCCGAAGCGTTGGAGGACGGTGCAGTGTCAGCGGATGCCGTGGCAGGCGATGCGGCGGCAGCCGATGAGCCGGCCGGTGTATCGACCGGCGGAGCATCAGATCCCATGTCAGCAGACGTGGAGTCGGTCGGTGCGCTCGCCGCTGGACTGTCGGAGACGACGTCAGCCGGCGAACTGTTCGTCCGTGCGTTCGCGTCGCTCGGGCCGCAGCCCACCAGAGCGATCGATAGTGCGAATGGAACGAGGCGCCGTCGCATTCGTCAACTTCTCAATGCAGGAAGTTTCTCGCTGGCCGGCACGAATCGTAGGGCGATTCCGTTGTTGCAGTACCGCTTGCCGGTGGGCCGTGGGCCATCGTCGAATATGTGCCCCTGATGTCCCCCACAGCGCGCGCAATGATACTCGGTGCGAGGCAAGATGAGCTTGAAGTCCCGCTTGGTTTCCACATGTCCGGCGATGGCCTGATAGAAGCTCGGCCATCCGGTTCCGCTGTCGAACTTCGCACTCGACTCGAGCAACGGCAGGTAGCAGGCCGCGCACACGAACGTACCGGCACGCTTTTCGTCGTCCAGAGGGCTGCTGCCCGCGCGCTCCGTTGATTCGTTGAACAACACGTCGTACTGGCCATCGCTGAGCACCTTCTTCCACTCCGCGTGCGGCTTGTCGAGTTTGCGCACGGGCTGGACACCCGCCGGCAGGTCTTCAGTGTCGTTGGACATATCTGCATCTCCTGTGGAGCATGCGTTGAGCGCGGCGAGTGCGGTGCTGGGAAACAACGCTAGCGGCGCCGCCGCGAGGAGAAAGTTGCGTCTACTTGTGCGATTCATGATGGAATTCCTTGCTTCGAGTATGGCTGCAGCGCGATTCGATCGGTGTCGCGTACGGCGATGAGCACGAGCACGGCTGCAAACAAGGATGAGCGATGGAAAGGCTCATAAGTGCACCGACATGAACCCTTCGGCGCGCAGTGCAGCGAGCACACGAGTGCGCAGTACTTCCGTATTCGACTCACCTGCGCGTGCACTTCTGATGTCGCGCAGCAGCTTGGCGGCGAAGGCGAAATGCGGCGGACACTCGGCGCACGCGCGGAGATGCGCTTCGAGTTCCTCGAGCGGCCCGTCCGGAAGTTCATGATCAAGATATTCCCACAGCCGTTCGACAGCGGTGCGGCAATCGATCGGGGAAGGCATCATAGCGCTCCTGAAGTTGGTGCGGGGACTTTGGCGATGGCACGTTCAATCCCCGCATCTCCGGCAAAGGCGAGCAGTTGCTCCTGCAGCAGTCGGCGGCCGCGGTAGAGGCGAGACCGCACAGTGCCCACGGGAATACCAAGCGATTCAGCCGCGTCGGCATACGACAGGCCTTCGAGATCGACGAGAACGACCACGATGCGGAAATCCAGCGGCAGATTGGCGATGGCGTTGTCTATCGCAGGGCGAACGTCCATGGTCTCGAGCCGCGACGCCGAGCCGTCAACCTGTGCCGCGATGTGCCCGTACACAGCGCGCATTGTTTCCGACGGAGGATCGCCGAGATCGTCCAACTCGGAAAAGCGTGCAGCACGTTGGCGTTGTCTGATGAAGATGTGACGACAGATTGTGAACAGCCATCGCCGCGGCTCGTCGCCCGCGCGGAACGTGTGGTATCCGCGATACGCCAGCAGGATTGTTTCCTGCACGAGATCGTCGGCATCGGACTCGTCGCGAGCAAGCGACCGTGCGAAACGCGCAACGTCGGGAAGACACTCCAGAACATCGCGCTCGAACATGCGGTCGCGCAGGTCAGTGATGCGAGGCACCGGCTACCTGCGACTTGAGACTCCGTCGCGCCAAGCGCGTTATGATGATCGTCACGGTAATTGTTGCCACGAGCCCGAGGCCCAGCACCGCGTAGTATGCCGGCGTGCGCGCAGGTGCGGCTCCAGCTGCGGAAGCAACCTCGCGCGCGACGGCACCCGAGTACACGTACAGCAGGGTGCCGGGTAACATGCCAACCAGTGCTGCGGCGTAGTGTGCGAAGCGCACGCGCGTGAGCCCAAGCGCGTAGTTCTGCAGCGCGAACGGGAACGCGGGTGACAGTCGCATCAGGAACATGATCCGAAAACCTGACTCACCCACAGCGCGGTCGATGTCCTC
>JBDSPG010000002.1:0-2599 GCA_039912685.1 Longimicrobiales bacterium
GTGGACGACGTTCGCGGCCTCTCACCCGGTTCGAAATTCGCGGCCCAGATACTGGCCGCCGGAATCGCATGGCACTTCGGCGCCCGCCTGGACACCGTCGCGCTCGGGTACGGTGTCGGCGTACCAACGGGCTTCCTTGCGTTTCCTCTCGCAATGCTCTGGATTGTCGGCGTAACGAACGCCTTCAATTTCATCGATGGCCTGAACGGGCTTGCGGCCGGCATAGCGATCGTCGCCTCGCTTTCCATCGTCGCCCTGGCGTTCGCTCTTGGTAATTCAGTTGTCCTCATTCCCGCCGTAGCGTTGACGGGCGCACTACTGGGGTTTCTTCACTTCAACTTTCCGGAAGCCCGGATATTCCTGGGTGATTCCGGCAGTCAAAGTATCGGCTTCCTGCTCGCTGTACTCTCCATGCGCGGTTCGGTCAGTGCATCGGGAGCAGTGCTCGTCGTTGTACCAATACTCGCAGTGTTCGTCCCACTCATGGACGTGGCGCTGGCGATCATCAGGCGGTGGCTCCGCAAGGTGCCGCTATCAGGTGCCGATGCGCGCCACGTTCATCATCGCCTGCTCGCGCTCGGCATCTCTCCGTCGCGAACGTCGGTGCTTTTGTGGGCGCTTGCAGCCTGCATGTCGGGCTTTGGGTTACTGATTTCGCTCACTGCGCCATTTGTAGCCGCCTTGGTTGCGATCCTGGGTCTTGTTGGCGTCGTCGTGCTGCTCATCTATGGCACCAACGTTCTGTCGTACCACGAGCTCATGGTCGCCGGTGAAGTGCTCATATCCGCACCCGCACGAATCCGCCGGGTGATCAGCGACCAGATTTTCGCGCTCGACGTCACCGCGATGGTGTACCGCGCCAAATCAATCGAAGAGGTGTCTGAGCTTCTGGGGAGTTCGGCGTCGCAGTTCGGGTTTCTGGGCATGGAGCTGTCAGGCGGGGAACTCGACCGGACGGCACCGGAGCACATCCGCATCACGCCGCAGATATGGGCATGGAAGCTCGATTACCCGATCCGCCTTCCCGACAATCCTGCGCGAACGGCCTACGTCCTGAGCATCTCGTGCAGTCCCGACGCCAATGTCCGCCCCTACGGCGCCGAGCGGATCGCAAGAATCCTCGGGCCAGCACTCGAGGACTGGTTCGCGGCGCAACAGGGGGGCCAGGTTGAAATCACGGCCCTTGCGCTGAAACGGCTGCGAACTCCGGCGGGACGCCGTCCGCGAACTACCCAGTCACGCGCGCCGCAGTGAGCCGCGCCGCGGCGGCGGCGCGATGAGATTGCCGGGTGCATTGGCGCGTTGAGAACAGCTGCGATCTCTTCTCTCTATACTCCATCATCCGCAAGAGCGTGCAGAGCAGCGAACGGTTCCTTTCGATCCGGACTGAAGAAGAGCGCACGCAACGGATCCGCTGCTGCCTCGCGCACAAACGCAGCCGTCCGCTCCTGCCGCGACTTGCTGTCGATGTGCTTGACGATGCGGTACTTCACTTCCGGCACCGACAAATCCACGATGATGGTTGAGCCACCGCGGAACGCATAGCGCGGGGTAGCGTTCTCCCTGTCTGCATTGATGCTTACGGACTGGGTCAATGCCAGCACGACCTGGGGGATGTGCCTTCCGTCGGGGCTGAAACGCATCGCGCAGCGCAGCGCGAGCACCTCGACACCCTTTGTCGAGTTAAGCCCCAGCTCCCTGGCAAACTCGGGGGCCGCCACGAAGGCAATCTTGAGCTTGTTGTGAATGTCGAGCCGCTGCAGCCGGGTGGTTTCGAACAGCTCCTTGCGGTCCTTCAAATAGATGCACGCGTCGGCGTATTTCTTGAGACCGTCCACGACTCTCGCGTAGTGCTCGTTCATTCTGCTCTGCACTCTCGCTGAACGCTTGACCTGGTCGAGTCCCTGCCACCTGAGCGTGTCCACGGAAAGTGTGCGCGGTGTGTCCGGCGTGGGCATGGCCATGTTGGTTGGATAAATGCCGCGCCGGCGAAACGCCTCGACAAAGGCAACCCGGTAGTTGTGCTTGTCATCGCTGACAAGGTCGAAGTCAGCCGTGATGATAGCGCGTAGATACTCGAAGAATGTGACGTCCACCGGCGGCACGTAATCGAGCGCGCGAATGCACATTGTGAGGACATGAGCCGCTGACTTCGCCGCCTCGTCTGCAAGCCGCCGCACCAGATCCGGATGGATGGCGCCAGTCGGCAGGACGCCGGTTCCCTGCGTGTATATGCGGAGCAGGTCGGCGATGCGCGTCTTGTAGATGGCGATGAATGCGTCGAATACTGCCGCAACGAGCACGGCGCCGCGCGAGTGCGGCGTCACACGCCGGGCGAGTTCCGATGTATCCGGCTCGAACCGCTTCCACGAGTCCCCTTCCATCCAGCCGATTGCGTTGCGCAATGCACCCCGGCCTCCGGTCGACTGGCCGAACTGAATCGCGAGCCTCCCGAAAATGGACTCGGCTTCAAGGTCTCCGCGCGTCCTGCCGATTTCGCTTTCGACGACTTCCGGAATCGTGAAATGCTGAAGCAGCGCAACGATGTCGGCAAAGCCTTCGTGCAATGCGAGAACGTCGGGGTTGGTGGGCTCGTTGA
>JBDSPG010000041.1:0-2852 GCA_039912685.1 Longimicrobiales bacterium
GTGGACCGTGTATAACGACGCATGGGAGCGCAACTGGGGATTCGTGCCGATGGCCGAGGCGGAATTCCTGCACATGGCGAAGGACATGAAGTCGCTGCTCGATCCGCGGTTCGCCTTCGTGGCGGAACTGGCGGGGCAGCCAGTAGGGTTCATGCTGGCGTTGCCGGACTACAATGCCGTGCTGGTGCGCAACCGGTCGGGACGGCTACTACCACTGGGGGTGCCGCTGCTGCTGTGGGGCAAGCGACGCATCCGCAACATGCGTGTCATGGCGCTGGGAGTCCGTCACTCCGCGCGCTCCCGCAGCATCCTCGCGCTGTTCACCCACGAGATCATGCGGCGCGGGCGGCTGCACGGAAAGAATGGCGCGGAGGCGTCGTGGTTGCTGGAGGACAATCAGTTGATCGTGAAGCCGATGCGGGCGATGGGCGCGCGGGAGCGGATGCGGTGGCGGGTGTATGAGCGGGGGGAGCGGAGGGCAGGGCAGTAGTCGATTATATTTCCGCAACTGTTTCTCAGGCACCTACTGACTTCGTACCCGACGAATGAGTCCCGATCGTTTTTTGGTCACCGGGGGCGCCGGCTTCATCGGCTCCGCCTTCGTGCGACGTGCGGTGCGCGATGGGCATCAGGTGATGAATCTCGACAAACTCACGTATGCCGGGAGCGTGCTGTCCGTTGCCGAGGTGTCAGGTGAGCGAGGTTACGAGCACGTTCACGGCGATATCTGCGACCGGGACCTCGTGCGAACGCTACTGGCGCGCTTCCGGCCGACGGCCCTCGTGCATCTGGCTGCGGAATCGCATGTCGACCGTTCGATCGACGCGCCAGGCGCGTTCATCGAGACCAACGTGGTCGGTACCTTCGCCATGCTCGCCGAAGCGCTGGAATACTGGCGGACGCTTACTGGTACTGACGCGAACCGGTTCCGATTCGTCCATGTGTCGACCGATGAGGTGTTCGGTACACTTGGCCCCACCGGTCTATTTGACGAGCATTCTCCATATCAGCCGAACTCGCCCTATTCGGCATCCAAGGCAGGCGCCGATCACCTCGCGCGCGCTTGGTTCCACACCTATGGACTTCCCGTCGTCACGACCAACTGCACGAACAACTACGGACCGTATCAATTTCCGGAAAAGCTGATTCCACTTGTCATTCTGCGTGCGTTGACAGACCGTCCTCTCCCCGTATACGGCAGTGGCTCGAACGTGCGCGATTGGTTGTTCGTCGACGATCACGTGGAAGCACTGCTGCTGGCGGCACGAGCAGGGCAACCCGGCGAGACCTACGCAGTGGGAGGCGGCGCCGAGCTCACGAATCTCGACGTCGTACGCGAGTTGTGTCGCGTGGTGGACGAGCTTGCGCCGAGTGCGGACGTGCCGGATCGCACGCGCCTCATCGAGTTCGTCACCGATCGACCTGGCCACGATCAGCGGTATGCGATTGACTCCAGCAAGATCGCTCGAGAGCTCGGTTGGCGCGCACGCGAAACCTTCGCGTCGGGAATCGCGCGTACGGTAGCGTGGTATTTGGCCAATCGTCCGTGGTGCAGCGCGGTGCAGGATACCAGCGGCTACGCGGGCGACCGGCTCGGCCGCGCGGCTGCGAGCGCGCCGTCATGAAGGGCATCGTCCTCGCTGGCGGCTCAGGAACGCGCTTGCATCCGCTCACGAAAGTAACGAGCAAGCAGCTGCTGCCCGTGTACGACAAGCCGATGATCTACTATCCGTTGTCCACGCTGATGCTGGCGGGAATCCGTGAGATCCTCGTCATCACCACGCCACACGATGCGGATCGCTTCGGTGAACTTCTCGGAGATGGGTCGGCTTGGGGCATCGCGCTTACGTACGCGGTGCAGCCCGAACCCGCGGGATTGGCACAGGCCTTCATCATCGGTCGAACCTTCATCGGCGACGACAGCGTCGCGTTGGTGTTGGGGGACAACATCTTCTACGGTTTGGGTCTCGGAACGGACCTGCGTACGCTCGCAGCACGTAATGCCGGTGCAACCATATTCGGTTACTACGTTCGCGATCCCGAGCGGTACGGCGTCGTCGAGGTCGACGAAGCGGGCCGCGTGCTCAGTATCGAGGAGAAGCCACTAGCGCCGAAGTCGAACTACGTGGTCACAGGGCTGTACCTCTACGACAATGCCGTCACGGAGATTGCGCGAGAGCTTCGGCCATCACCGAGAGGTGAGCTCGAGATCACCGACGTGAATCTCGAATACCTTCGCCGAGGCCGCATTCGGCTCGAGATGCTGGGACGTGGTGCAGCTTGGCTGGACACAGGCACGTTCGATTCGCTGCATGAAGCGTCGGCATTCGTGCAAACGATCGAGCGGCGGCAGGGGCTCAAGATCGCCTGCCCGGAAGAGATCGCGTGGCGCATGCACTACATCGACAGTGCGCAGCTTCAGCGTTTGGCGAATGAATTGCGCAAGAGCGGATACGGAGAATACCTGCTCGAGCTGCTCAGGCGAGAACCGCGCACCTCATGAGGGCCGACGCGACGGCGCTACCCGGTGTGCTGCTTCTGTCGCCCGTAGTGCGAGGCGACGCGCGTGGGTCGTTTCACGAGATGTGGCAACTCGCGCGGTATCGCGAGGCAGGAATGCCGGACCGCTGGGTCCAGGACAACGTCTCGCGCTCGACACGAGGCGTGCTTCGCGGCCTGCACTTCCAGCATCCGCGCGGGCAGGGCAAGCTGGTGTCGGTTCTCGCTGGGAAAATCCTCGACGTCGCCGTGGACATCCGTGTCGGGTCGCCGAGCTTCGGACACTCCGTAGCGGAGGTGCTCGATGCGGCGACTGCTCGCCAACTTTACGTGCCAGCGGGATTCGCGCACGG
>JBDSPG010000075.1:0-7690 GCA_039912685.1 Longimicrobiales bacterium
GGCACCGCGAGGAACGCTGACGCGGATCGCCGCGCGCGCCACATCGCCGACCGTTATCGTGTCGCCGAGAATCCCGGTCTTCACGTTTTGCGCGCTGAGCGATGCCGGCAGTAACGCACCAACCGCGAGTACTACGAGTGTGGATCGCATCCTCAACGCCTCCCCCGTCTGCGCTCGCGGCGGCGGAAGAAGGACAACAACGGTCCGACGAACGGCTCGTCGGTACGGATATGGATCTGATCGACGCCGAGCTTGCGAAACAGCTTCTGAACCGAATCGTTCTCGGCGTTGATCTGCGCACTGTACCGTTCACGCAGTTGCCTGCGCCCTGTGTCAACGACGAACTCGCCACCGGTTTCCGGATCGCGAACCACAATCAATCCGACGTCCGGCAGCGCCTGCTCGCGTGCGTCCGTGACGTGCACGGCCACTACGTCATGACGGCGGGCGACAGTGCGGAACGTCCGCTCCCACCCTGCTGTTGCATCGGTGCCGACGGGACGGTCGGCGGGCGGTGCGAAGTCGCTCATCAGGAAGATGACACCGCGGTGTGAGAGCAGCCGCGCCGCGTAATCGAGTGCCGCCGGGATATCGGTGCCGCGACCCTGCGGCTGGAACGCGAGCACATCGCGAATCAGGCGCAGCACGTGACGCTTCCCCTTCTTTGCGGGCACGACATGCTCGATGTGGTCGCTGAAGATGACGAGTCCGACGCGGTCGTTGTTGCGCGCAGCGGAAAGCGCGAGAACGGCTGCGATCTCGGCGGCGGCCTCCGCCTTGAAGCGGTTGCGCGTGCCGAACTGTTCCGACCCCGAAAGATCCACAAGCAGCAGCACGGTGAGTTCGCGTTCCTCGATGTGCTTCTTGATATACGGAGTGCCCGTGCGCGCGGTAACGTTCCAGTCGATGTATCGAACGTCGTCGCCTTCCTGGTACTCGCGCACTTCGGCGAACTCCATCCCCTGACCGCGGAAGACGGAGTGGTATTCACCACTGAATGTGGAATTGACGAGACCTCGCGTGCGCAGCTCGAGACGGCGGACCTGCTCGAGAATGTCGCGTGGTACGCCGCCCGCCGTCGCAGCCGCCGGTGCCGGCAGCGTTTCCGCCGCGGGATTACGCAGCCATTCCAGCGGGCGCCACCGCATCACGGCACGTTCACCGCCGCGAGGATGCGCGCTACAACATCATCGGATGTGACATCCTCGGCTTCCGCTTCGAACGTCGTGATCACGCGATGGCGTAGCACGTCGGGCCCGATCGCCTTCACATCCTCCGGGAGCACGTAACCGCGGCCTGCGAGGTATGCGTGCGCACGAGCGCACGTCGCAAGGAAAATGGTGGCGCGGGGTGATGCGCCGTATTCGATCAGTGAATCCAGTTCCTTCAACCCGAACTCTGCGGGATTGCGAGTGGCATGCACGAGCTCGACGATGTAGTCCTCGATCTTCTCGTCCATGTACAGCGACTGGATCTCACTGCGTGCCGCGAAGATTTCGGCCGTTGTTGCGACACGCTGCAGCGGCGCGAGCTCCTGCCCTGACATCCGTCGCATGATTTCCTTTTCCGTTGCACGATCCGGATATCCGACACGGATCTTGAGCATGAAGCGATCGACCTGTGCTTCCGGGAGCGGATACGTGCCTTCCTGTTCGATCGGGTTCTGCGTAGCAAGCACGAGGAACGGCTGTGGCAGGCGGAACGTTTCACCGCCCAGCGTGACCTGATGTTCCTGCATCGCTTCCAGCAGCGCTGACTGCACCTTCGGCGGAGCACGATTGATTTCATCGGCGAGAACGATGTTGGCGAAGATCGGGCCGTGACGCACCGAGAAGTCACCGGTGCGCTGATTGTAGATCATGGTGCCGGTAATATCGGCGGGCAGCAGGTCCGGCGTGAACTGCACGCGCTCGAACGATGCTTCAATGGTTTCGGCGAGCGATCGGACCGTGAGCGTTTTGGCGAGGCCCGGCACGCCTTCGAGCAGAACATGTCCACCCGTAAGCAGCCCGACCAGCAGACGGTGGATCATGTCGTCCTGACCGACCACGCGCTTGTGCAGCTCAGTAGTGATGCGGTCGGCAAGCTGTCGGCCTGCCGTTGTGCCCTTCCCCTGCATTCCGTCCAACGCCAACCCCCCAGTGTTACCGCTTGATTCGCTCGCCGCGATCTTCGTATCGGAAGACCCATGCCGCCAGCCGTCCCGGACGGATTCCCGCGCGGCGGGGCTCGGGGTCGACATCAACGCGCGAACCGGATTCGGCCAGCGGAAGATCGAGATCCCGCGCCAGTGCCTCCGCCCGCTTCTTCCATGTACGCCAGTTGGACGGTCGGAGATCCACCCAGCCGTTGTCGGCGAGTCGCGGATCATCCGGCGACTGTCCTTCGTCCGGACCAACTTTCACGTCCGGACCGCGCAGCAGTGTGGCACCATCCGGAAGCAGGATCGGGATCCCGATCGAGATCATGCGAACACGCAGATCCGCGTCTCCCTCGATTAACGCATGCGCACGCTTCGCAGTGTCGTCAGGATCCATATCAGCAGCAACGCGGAGGTCCGAGTGCAGGCGCGCGAGGATTTCCGCCTCGAAGAGAAGCTTAGAGAGGCGCGGTGGGCCGAGCATCTCGTATGCGACGGCACGAACGCCGTGCTGGCGCTCCAGCGACTCCATGCGCTCCAATGCAGTCTCGCGCAACACGCCGGCGCGATATGTCGGTCCCGATGTCGCGCTATCCAATGCTGCGACAATGTCGTGACCCGTGGCGTAACCGCGCACCTCGCGTACTACGTCCACGGCAATCTCTTCGGGCGTGATGAATTCCATGAGGCCGAGCGCCGTCAGCGTCTCGAACTCGCCGAGGCTGAACCAACCGTTCTCGCCAGCATCGAGGAACACTCCATTCAGCTTCTGGCCCGTCTCGCGATAGCCATTGTCGTGTGAACTGAACGCCGTTGCGAGCGGAAGCGGCGACGCTGTGTCGAACGCGGTGATCGCCTTCCCCTGCTTCTGGATCTCACCGAACCCGATGCGCTTCCAGCTGATTGCGGCCGTCGGCTTGATTTCCTTCACGGCCGGTCCGCCGGGCGTCCTCGCCATGAGGTAAAGGAGGAGAGAGTGTGCGCCGGCGAGGCTGGACTTCGCGAGCAGCATGCGGCTCGGTCGTTCCTCGGAATGCGTGAACGGGATGTTCAAGCCCATGCCGCCAGTGCCCGCCGTGCCGACCTTGAGGTAGAAACGTGTTTTATTCCGATGCATCGCGTCGAGCGCGATCTGCACATGGCGGATGAGCTGTGGCATGTAGAGGGTGGCGAGATGACGCTCGACCGCTTCTGTATCCGCGGTGCCATTCTTTGCCGCTGCCCGCAGGTCAGCCGCGCTGCGGAAGATGTTCTGGTATGCGAATGCCGTCGCGGTGTTCACGCAGTCGACAATGATCTCCGGTTTGTGGCGCGCGAGCAATGCGCCGAACGTGCTGCGCATCACCATGTCGTCGGTGAGCTCACCTAGCAGATCATTGAGTAATGCGACGCGGGCGTTGGCATCCGACAGGATCTCGCTGCGGCTGCGATCCTTGAGCTCCTCCGACACGAAGATGTCGCCCCACTCGGCGATGACGCGCGTTCCGCTGTGCAGTGCCGGATCCGCCTTGACCTCCGCTACGCCGTCTTCCGCTTCGCTGCGCGTGAGACCGCTGATGATCAGCAACCCCGGCTGGAACTGCATCAGCTCGCGCGCGACGGCCATGCCGACGAGACCGGAGCCGCCGAGAAGCAGAACTGTCCTACCCTGTATTTCCATCTATTTTTGACTCGTCAATGCGAGGATATCCTCAATCTCTTCCTGTCGCAGCGCACGCCACTGTCCAACGGGCAGATCACCGAGTTCGACCGGCCCATACTGGGTGCGGAGCAGCCGTCGGACCGGATACCCCGCGACGTCGAACATGCGCCGCACTTCGCGTTTCCGCCCTTCGAGCAACGACACCTCTACGCGGGTCTTGCCCGCCTGCTCATCGAACACCCGTGCTTTGTGCGCGCGCGCCATGCCGTCTTCGAGTCGAACACCCTTGCGCAGTTTGTCGGCCAGACGCTTCGGCACCGAACCACCCACCTCGACCTGGTAGATGCGCTCCACCGCATTCCGCGGATGCAGCATGTTGTTCGCAGCGTCGCCATCGTTTGTGAAAAGGATCAGTCCTTCGCTGTCACGATCGAGTCTGCCGACGTAGAACAGGCCCCGCGCACGCTCGGGCAGCAAATCATACACGGTGCGGCCGCCGCGTGGATCGTGCCGCGTCGTGAGGTAGCCCTGCGGCTTGTGCAGAGCGATCCACTCCGGCGGCGCCGGCGTGATGTCGCGACCGTCCACCGTGACGTGATCGGCATCCGGGTCGACTTTCGTGCCGAGCTCTATCACGACTTTGCCGTTCACGGCAACCTGGCCCGAAAGGATCATCGCTTCGGACGCGCGGCGTGATGCGACACCCGCCTGCGACAGGAACTTCTGGAGCCGGACGGCTTCTGCCATCAGGCGTCGACGACGACGTCATCATCAACGTCGGGCTCGTCGGACATCGCGTCATCCATGTCGTCGTCGGCGATGCCGTCGGGCATGTCATCGCCATGCGCGATCACGTCCTCCGCGATTGCTTCGGCGATTCCTGCCGCCGCCTCTTCCACAGCCTCCGGCAGCGGATCATGCGCGAGTTCATGCGCGACCTCTGCGGATGTACCCTCGGACGGATCTGCCATAATGATGATCGGATCGCGACTCAGCAGCACGACGGGCAGCTCGTCCGGTCGCGGCAAATCCTCCAGTGACCGATAGCCGAAGTGTTCGAGAAATTTCGAGGTCGTCCCGTAAAGCAGCGGACGCCCCAGCCCTTCCGCGCGGCCCACCGTCTCGATGAGGTGTCGATCCTGCAGCGTGCGCAGCACACCGCTCGAGCCGACACCGCGAATCTCTTCCACTTCGGCGCGTCCGAGCGGCTGCCGGTACGCGATGATGGCGAGCACCTCGAGCGCAGAGTTCGACAGACGCGATGGCTGCGGCACAGACTCGTAGCGCTCGAGAACGGACACGAACTCCGGACGCGTCAGCAGCTGATAGCCGCCCGCCAGCTCGTAAACCTGGAACGAACGCTCCGTTGTCTCGTATTCCGAGCGCAGCTCCTGGATTACGGCTTCCACCGTATCCTCGTCGAGGCGTTCATCCACGCGCGCGAGATCTGCAGCCGTAAGGGGCGCGTCACTCGCGAACAGCAATGCTTCAATGATCTGCGTCAGTCGCATCCGTCAATGATTCCTGGGTTTTGTACAGCCATAGCTCGGTGAACGGTTCTCTCTGCCGCATCGACAGCTCGCGTCGCTTCGCGAGCTCGAGTGCCCCAAGCAGCGTTACGACACTGTGCAGCTTGTCGTCGAACGGAGCCGTGAGACGGCGAAACTCCACGCGCGACAGCCGAGCGAGGGTCGCAAGAATGAGAATGATCTTTTCTTCGACTGGAACGGCGCGTTGCGTAACGTGATGCGCTTCCGGCGGCTTGGGCCGGCTTCCCAGCCCGATGGCCGCGGAGAAGACCTCGTCCCATGTCAGCTCGAGCTCCGTGACAACCGTCGGTTCCTTGCGCGGCGGCACATAGCCACGCGCGTAACGGCGCAGCCGGTCCAGCTGTGATTCCTCAAAGCGCATGGCAGCATCGCGGAAGTGCTCGTACTCGAGCAGCCGGCGTACCAGCTCGGCGCGCGGATCTTCCAACTCGCCCGACGCATCGATGCGACGCGGCATCAGCATCTGCGCCTTGATGCGGATCAGCAGCGCCGCCATCTCCAAGAATTCACCGGCGCGGTCCAGGCCAAGCGTGTTGACGTCGCCCATCGCCAGCAGGAACTGCTGGGTAATCTGCGAGATGGGGATGTCGAATATGTCGATGTCCTGCTCGCGGATGAGATGCAGCAGCAGGTCGAGCGGTCCCTGGAACCGATCGAGCTCAACGACGAAACCACCGTCGCCGAATGCACCCTCCGCCTGCGCACCCGCGCCCGAATTCCCCCTTGTTACGTCGACCATTGAATGACAGTCCGGGAAAGCTGGTGGAGGAGTATCGCTGGCTTCATCACGAACGTGAACGTGCCGGTGAGAAACATCGCGAGAAATACAAGCACCGCCAATGTCTGAAACTTCTGAACGGCGGTCGCGATGCGCACAGGCAGAAGATTCTGCAGCACGGTCCAGCCATCAAGCGGCGGCAGCGGCATCAGGTTGAAAACAACGAGCAAGAAGTTCAGGAAGATGCCGCCCTCCGCCATGGTCCGGAGAAGGCGGATGAATGCGACGTCTGGCAGTGCGCGCTCGGCATACGTCAATCCGATGACCACCACGGTGAGTGCGAGCGCCAGCGCGAGGTTGGCCGTAACACCGGCCACGGCAACGAGCACCTGGCTCTTTCGTCCGCGCAGGAAATTCGCAGGTACGATCGGCACCGGCTTCGCCCAGCCTATGATGAAGCCGGCCTTCGTCACCAGGAGCATCACCGGAATGATGATCGTGCCGAATAGGTCGATATGGGCCAGTGGATTCAGTGTGATCCGGCCCAGCTGTTCGGCCGTGGGGTCCCCCTCCCGTCGTGCCACCCACGCGTGAGCGTACTCGTGCACGACAAAGGAAAAGAGGAGTACCGGCACCAGGAGCAGGACTTCCATTATGGGCCCAAAGCTATGGGAGCGACCCACTCCTCGCCACCCCTGGACGCCTCTCTTGTGTCGCTCGCGGGGTTGACGTCGCAGGGGGGCGCATGGTAGCTTCTAAGGCTGGATAAGCAGGGATTTACCATCGGAGGAATACCTTGGCCAATACGCCGAGTGCAGAAAAGCGGGTCCGTCAGGCAGTCAAGCGGAACGAGCACAACCGGATGCAGCGCTCCCGGCTCAAGACGGCACTGAAGAACGTGCTGAAGGCCCAGGATGCAGCGACGGCGCAAGCCGCATTCACCGAGACATCGGGACTGCTCGATCGCTTCGCCAGCCGCAATCTGATTCACCGCAACAAGGCCGCGCGCAAGAAGTCTCAGCTCGCCCGCTTCGTCGCGTCGCTATCGGCGAAGTAAGACCCGGTCGGACGATTATCAGAGAGGCCTCGCGGTGACGCGGGGCCTTTTTTCCATCCCGTCCGCATCGTTCCGGGCTCGACCGCCTCATATGCGTTCCGAGCGCCAGCCGTTGCCAGCTGGTCCCTGCCCCTTATCAGGGGCTGCGGTCTGGCGTTATACTGGCCTCCTCCACTCACACCATCGAGGAACCCACTATGCGTCGCAATTTTCAGTTGTCATTGGCCGCCGCCGGCATCCTGCTGGTTGCGCAGACGGGCACTCTGGCCGCACAGACGGGCGAAGTGTCGCGCTCCGTCGCTGGTGGCGGTATCACGGTCGCAGGCTGGCACGGTACCGTGGACCCGAAGGAAGCGAAAGGCGGGGCGAAGATCACCGACTCGAAACTGGTGGACGCCAACGTCCTCCACGTCACGACCGGTCCCGCAGTCACGTACTGGAACCCCGCGAACAAGGCGAGCGGCGACTACACAGTGAAAGCAACGTTCAATGAAGCGAAGTACATGGCGCTGAACAGCCACCCGCACCCGTACGGCATCGTCATCGGCGGTAACGACATGGGTACGGACAAGGAGAGCTATCT
>JBDSPG010000118.1:0-5467 GCA_039912685.1 Longimicrobiales bacterium
GCGTTGAATCAGATCATCGAAGGCGTGGATGGTCCGGGCGCATTCGCGGACCTGGTTGCTTTCTATCTTGATCAGACAGCAACGGAAAAGCAGCAGCTTCTGGAGCTGTTGCCGACTGCGGAGCGCATGCGTCGCGTTCTGGTGAGTGTCGAGCGGGACATGATCCGCCTCGAAGCGCAGCAGGCAATTCAGCAGAAGGTGCAGGAAGAACTCGGCGGGAAGCAGCGCGAGATGGTTCTTCGCGAGCAGCTGAAGGCGATTCAGCGCGAGCTCGGGGAGGGTGAGGATGGCAACGATCTGGAGGAACTGCGCGAGCGTGTAGCCGCGCTGGATCTGTCGGAGGATGCGCGCAAGGAAGTGGACCGGGAGTTCACGCGCCTGCAGCGCACGAATCCGCAGTCCGCGGAATACCAGGTGCTGCGCACCTATCTGGAGCTGGTGACGGAGTTGCCGTGGGGCGCGCGCACCGAGGACAAGCTCGAGTTGAGTGATGCCGAGCACATTCTCAACGAGGATCACTACGGTCTCGATGATGTGAAGGATCGCATTCTCGAGTTTCTTGCCGTGCGCAAGCTGCAGATGCAGCGTTCGGAAGCGGACGCAGTGGCGGATGCGCTGGACGCGGAGATCGTAGCGGACGGTGAGAAGACGATCGATATCGACAAGACGCGTGTGGAGGCGAAGGCGCGTGCGGTCGGACGTGGTCCGATCCTGCTGTTCGTCGGACCACCCGGCGTGGGCAAGACATCGATTGCGAAGTCGATTGCACGTGCACTCGGCCGCAAGTATGTGCGCATCGCACTCGGTGGCGCGCGTGATGAAGCGGACATCCGCGGACATCGTCGCACATATGTCGGCGCCATGCCCGGCCGCATCATCCAGGGCCTGCGCCAGGCAGGCACGATGAATCCGGTGTTCCTGCTCGACGAAGTGGACAAGCTCGGTGTCGGCATGCAGGGCGATCCGTCATCCGCGCTGCTCGAGGTGCTCGACCCGGCGCAGAACCACTCTTTCATCGATCACTACGTCGGCGTGCCGTTCGATCTGTCGGAGGTCCTGTTTGTTGCGACGTCGAACTGGAAGGATCGTATTCCTGCGCCGCTGCTCGACCGCATGGAGGTCGTGGACTTCTCGGGTTACACGGAACAGGAGAAGCTGCAGATTGCGAAGCAATATCTGCTGCCGCGTCAGCGTGAGGAGAGCGGTCTGAAAGAAACACAGCTTGTTGTAACACCGGAAGCGCTCGAGCACGTGGTGAGTTCGTACACTCGCGAGGCCGGAGTTCGCCAGCTGGAGCGCGAGCTCGGCAAGCTGTCACGCAAGGCCGCGCGCCGCATTGCATCGGCAACGGACACATCGATCACGATCGATGTCGGTGACGTGCAACCGCTGCTCGGCCGCGCACGTGTCTATCCCGAACGTGCTGCTGCCGTCGATGCGGTCGGTATCTCCACCGGCATGTATTACACGCCGATGGGCGGCGACATCATGTTCGTCGAAGCCTCAGTGTTCCACGGCAAGGATGGTCTGATCCTCACTGGCCAGCTCGGTGATGTAATGAAAGAGTCGGCACGCGCCGCGCTGACGTACGCGAAGACGCATCACGACAAGCTCGGTATTCCCGAGGAGTCATTGCGTGATGTCGAGCTACACGTGCATGTACCGGCCGGTGCTGTACCTAAGGATGGGCCGTCCGCGGGTATCACAATGGCGACTGCCATTGCATCCGCACTGTCCGGCCGCGCCGTACGACATGACGTAGCAATGACCGGCGAGATCACGTTGACGGGTCGTGTGCTGCCGATAGGCGGACTGAAGGAGAAGGTGCTCGGTGCGTATCGCGCGGGAATCCGCACGATCGTGATTCCAGCAGACAACGAGCCGCATCTCGATGACCTGCCGGCCGAGGTTCGTGATGCCATGACATTCCACGCTGTGAGCGATCTCGGCGAAGTCCTCGCAGTCGCATTGCGCGGTGCAAGCCTGCACGAAGGTCGAGTGCTTTTCGGCGTCAGCTGACGGCACGGAATACCGGCGAGCTTCGGCGGTAAACATCCGGCGCGGCTTTCGGTGATCCCGCGCCAACCGTGGGGGCGACACGGCGGTCAAATATGAGTATACATACGGGAACCTGAACGGACGGTGCGGAGGTAACGAGATCTGTGACTGATCGGGAAGACCGCGTTGAACCACTGTGCGGCCCATGAGCGGGACGGGATTTCGTGCGGGCCGACCCGACGCGCCCCTTCATGCACGGATCATGGTCGTCGATGATGATGTATCGAACGTTAATGTCGTAGAACGACTGCTCCGGCGCGCTGGGTACAGCAACATCTCCACTACATCGAACCCCCTCGAGGCGGAAGCGCTTTATGCGACGTTCCACCCCGACATCGTGCTCCTCGACCTGCACATGCCCGGTCTCGGGGGATTTGCACTTCTCGCGAATCTGCGGGCCAAGGTCATCGAAGATCTCGTACCGGTCATTGTGCTGACGGGTGATGCGACGCCCGAAACCGTGAAGGAAGCGCTCTCCTCGGGCGCGAAGGATTTTATCGGCAAACCGTTCGAAGCCATTGAGCTCGTCCTGCGGGTTGAAAACCTGCTCGAGTCACGTTTCGCGCAGCTTGGCCTTCGCAACGGTAACGACGTTCTCGAGCTGAAGGTCATCGCGCGCACGAAAGAGCTGGCGAACGCCGAGCTGGCGACGTTACAGCTGCTCGCGCGGGCTGCGGAATTCCGCGATGACGAAACTGGACGGCACACGCAACGCGTCGGCGCACTTTCCGCGATGCTCGCGGATACGATGGGGATGCCCCGCACGGAGGTCGAACTCCTGCGAGCGGCGGCACCGCTGCATGACATCGGCAAGATCGGGATACCGGACCATATCCTTCTGAAGCCTGGACGGTTGACGGACTCAGAGCGGGAAATCATGCAACGGCATTCGGAGATTGGTGCGGAGATTCTAAGCGCTACAGATTTTCCGATCCTGAGCGCCGCGCGAGAGATTGCGTTTGCACATCATGAGCGATGGGATGGCTCGGGCTACCCGCGTGGTCTGGCGGGCGCGGACACACCCACGTTCGCGCGTATTGTCGCAGTTGCCGACGTTTTCGATGCATTGCGTCACGACCGTCCGTATCGGCCGGGGCTCGGGATGGGCGCTGTCATCGATCACATTGTCGCTGATCGCGGTGTGTTGCTCGATCCCGAGATCGTGGATGCGTTCACAACGCTCGCATCCGCCGGATCCCTGGAAAACGCCAGCGATTCGACCACGTAACGTTCAGCGCGTCGGGCGCACCGCGCGCCCCGGTCGTGCACCCGTGTGCTCACCGCCACGTACGACGAACACGCCATTTACGATGACATGCGGGATTCCGATCGGATACTGATGCGGCTGCTCGAATGTCGCGTTATCGGATACTGTAGCGGGGTCGAACGCAACCAGATCCCCAACCAGATCCTTCGCAATGCGCCCGCGATCCGTGAACCGGAGTCGCGCGGCTGGCAACGCGGTCATCTTACGAATCGCTGTTTCCAACTTTACTGCTTTGAGCTCACGCACGAACCTGCCGAGCACGCGTGGATATGTGCCGTACGCCCGCGGGTGCGGCGATCCGGAACCCATGGTCGCCGCACCGGCATCCGAGCAGATCATGGACGCGCTGTGCGCGATTCCGCGCGCAACATTCTCCTCACTCATACCGAACCCGACCATGCTCGGACGGCCGCGCGTGCCGCGCACGATCTCTAGCAGCAGTGCGTATGGCTCTGTCTTGCGTTCCATCGCGAGATCGCCCATGCGGCGTCCGACAATCCATGTGAATGCGTCCGCACCGCCGCTCGTGAACTGCACAGCGTTCCATGTCCCGAGCATTGCGATCTTGTCACGCGCGGCACCCTCGATTCTCGCCGCATCCGCAGGATCGTTCAGACGCGTAATAAATGCATCCGAGCCACCCTCCCGTGACCAAAGCGGGAACAGGTTCATGATGCCCGTGCTGTATGCGATGTATGGATAAATGTCGAACGTCACGTCAATGCCCGTGCTGCGCGCATCATCAATCAGCCGCAGCGCATCATTCATCTTCCACCAGTTGCGCTCGCCCTGCGCTTTCAGGTGTGAAATGTGAGCAGCGACACCGGCGCGCTGACCGATACCAATGATCTCCTCCATCGCAGCAAGAAGCCGGTCATCTTCATTGCGCATGTGACTCGCGAACGGCAGACCAGTGCCTCGCAACGGCGTGACAATCTGCTCCAGTTCGGCCGCATCGGCGTACCCGCCGGGCGTGTATTCAAGACCGCTCGAAACACCGCACGCGCCCCCTGCCAGCGCCGCCTGCACGAGTGCAGTCATGCGCGAGATTTCGTCCGCAGTCGCGCGCCTGTCCGCATTGCCAACTGTCTGCCCGCGCATCGTGCCGGTGCCGATCATGCTTGCGACGTTAACCGCTGCGCCGTTCGCATCGAGCCAGCTCAGGAATGTCGGGACATCCGTGAACGGCGCGCCTGCTGCACTCGCATCCTCACGTTGAATCGATGATCCATCCTGACCAGCGACCTCCGTCGTTACACCTTGTCGCACCTTGCTTGCTGCAGTGGGGTCACGCACGAGTCCTTCGCCCGTGTGTGAGTGGCTGTCGATGAAACCGGGTGCGAGAGCCAGGCCATGGAGGTCCACCTCCTCATCGCCGCGCGTCGCCAGCTTCGCACCGATCTCCACGATGCGGCCGCCGGAAATCGCGACGTCGCCGGTGAACGGTGCACCGCCGGAGCCGTCATAGATGCGCGCGCGACGGAGTACGATAGCCGCACGCATGCCAGCGCCGCGCTGAATGCCGGCTGCATTTACTCGCGCCCCGATATCGTTTGGATTGATGCCGCCAACCACGGCCGCACTGCCAAGAATGGCCGACTGCGAGATGAATTCACGCCTGTCCATTACGTGCGACTACTTCAGACGGACGCGAGCCAGATGAATGCCGCTCGCATCACGCATCTGGAGGTACACGACCTTGCCCTTGCCGAACCCGATCAGCGTATAGCCTGGCGGCAGCTGGATCCGGTTCACGAGCTCGCCCGCAGGGTTCACAATGTCATAGACGGGTCCGCCCGGAAGCGGTTTCTGCTGAACGAACTTGATCCACAGATTGCCGTCCTCATCTGCGCGCACCGCACCCGACGTCATGGGTGGGCGGTAGTCCGGCAACTCTTCTGGATCCACCATGACGACGGGTCTCATCGTCGGCGGCGGCGGTGTAAATCCATTGTTGATGACGACGGGTGCCGGCAAACAGGACGGTGCGCCGGCAGCTCCGGGTGCAGCACCAGGCATCGCGCCACCGGGCATCGCCCCGCCCGGCATTGCGCCGCCTGGCGGTCCGCTCATCATCATGGTACGTCCACCCTCGCTCACAACCGTCATGGTCGAATTCATCGTCACGCCTGGCGACCCCGT
>JBDSPG010000331.1:0-26419 GCA_039912685.1 Longimicrobiales bacterium
GTGAACCGCTTCACAGCGCCATCCCGTCCCGTCGCTACCGACTGCATCGGGAACGTGCCCATATTGTTATCCGCCTCGCCATGGATCATCAGGAGGGGTTCATTGATCTTGTGGGCGTTCCAGAACGGCGACATCTCCGCGTACAGGTTGGGAACCTCCCAGAACGTGCGCTCCTCGTTCTGGAAACCGAACGGGGTGAGGCTGCGGTTGTACGCGCCGCTGCGGGCAATGCCCGCGCGGAACAGGTCGCTGTGCGCCAGGAGGTTGGCCGTCATGAACGCGCCATAGCTATGGCCTCCAACGCCGATGCGGTCGCGGTCCGCGATTCCCATGTCGACGATCTTGTCGACTGCCGCCTCGGCGCTGGCCACGAGCTGCTGTATATACGTGTTGTTTGCGGTATCACCGCCGATGATCGGCATGCCGGGACCGTCAAACACGGCGTAGCCCTGCGTGAGCAGGAACAGGTGCGATGCTCCGCCGATTTGCGTGAATAGGTTTGCGTCACTGCGCGTCTGCGCCGCCATCGCCGCATCCTGGAATTCCTGGGGGTACGCCCAGACGAAGACCGGCAGCTTCGTACCTTCCTTGTAATCAGGGGGCAGATAAAGCGTGCCGCTCAATGGTACGCCATCCTTGCGCGTATACTTCACCAGCTGCTTACGGATTCCTGTCAGTTGCGGGGCCGGATCCTTGAATGCTGTCAATGCGACAACTGTGTTGGCCGTGAGGTCATGGAGCTGAACGTTCGGTGGATTCTTCGGGCTCTCCGCCATCGTCAGGAACTTGCGACCATCGTTACCTATCAGTGCGGTGATTTCCTCGTACCCGCTTACATCGCTCCGCCAGATCCGTTCAGACTGTCCAGTTCTAATGTCCAGCCGATCGAGGAACGGCCTGTCACCTTCCGCCGTTGCTCCCGCGCCGCTCAGAAACAGGAAGTCGGCATTCTGAATCAGGAGATCCCCGAGCGGCGTGTCACGACTGAGGGGATCACCCGGATTGTGGTATACATCTTCGACACTCATGTCCCAGAGCAGCTTCCATGGTGTGGCAGGCGCGTCCGGATTGAACAACCATGTGCGCGCCCAGCGCCGTGGATTATCGTAGTCGCTGATTAGCGCAACATTTTCTCCCCACTGCATTCCGGCGAAGCGTTCTTTCGTCTGCGCGATCTCCGCCGGCTCGCCCTTGAATGGCGCCTTCAGCGACACGACCCTGTCGCGTGTTGCGGCTTTTGCCTTCGGATCGCCGCCATCCCGGGCCTCGACCCAATACAATGTCGCGGGCTGTCCTGGCCTCCATGCAACGTTGCGAGGGCCGGTCCTCACCCACTGCGCCGGCAGATTGTCCTGCAACGGAACGTCGACAACCGTTCGCACCACGTCACCGCGCATGTTCCACACTTCCACCGTCTGCGGGAACAGCCTTGCCGGAACCAGATACGAATACGGCTTGTTCAGCCGGGTTACCAGGAGGTACTGACCGTCGGGCGAGCGCGACGTGCCGAGATAGATTCCAGGCTTCCCGACATTCGAAAGCGCACCTGTCTTCATGTCAACAATTGCCATCTGCGACGTGAAGTAATACTCGAACAACGCTTCGTCACGCGGATTCTGCAGGAGATCCTGATACGTGCGGATGACGGAGCTGCGTCCGGGAGAAGACTCCTGAATCGCGGGACCGGTTGGCACGCGCGAATCCGGCGGCGTCATGGGTCGGCCCGCCGGCACAAACTTGCACAGTGCGCGTGCTCCGTCAGGCATCCACACGCAGCCGGGAGTCAGTGTGTTGAGACTTGCGCTGGTCACTTTTCGCGCCACCCCCGTAGCAACGTCCGCCACCCAGAGCTCGATTCCGGTCGGCGTTGAGTTTGTGAACGCAAACTGCTGGTTGTCCGGCGACCATCCCACCGTAAGGAACGCGCCGCCGGCCGGAGTACGAATTACCCGCTCCACACCGGTGGCGATGTTTTTTACGCGCAGGCCCCGGTTGCGAATCGGCCCGTGGGGACCGTTCGTCGCGGGATTCACACGATAGCCCGCCAGACGCAGCATCGGCTCGGCAACCTGCGCGATCGACGGCATATTCGTGCGGTCGATCAGCAGCAACCACTGATTGTTGGGCGATACCTGAACGCCGGGCGTAGCTGGCGCGTCGAGAATGTCGAGTACGTTCTGTGGCGGGTTTTTGTATGGGTCCTGCGCGTTCGCGGGCGTCGCCATGCCGAGCGGCACGGTGCAAAGCAGCGCAGCGGTTACGAATGCCCGTCGCGTGGAAATGATTCGGCCAAGCATGGCGGTCATGAATAGACCTCGGGTTGAGGCGGAACGGCTGCGGTCGGGGAAGGCAACCTAATCATGGCAGGGCCCGACTGCCAAGGGCTTTGACAGGTATGAAACGGACGCGCGCGCCGCCACTCGCCAGGGTCCCGGCAGTTGCTACCTCAACTACTTGGCGCGCTCGAGGTACTTGCCTTCGCGGGGATCGATGCGAAGAACGTCACCCTGATTGATGAAGTTCGGGACCTGCACGGTGACGCCATTCGAGAGCTTCGCCGGCTTCGTCATCGCGGTCTTGGTTGCGGACGCCATGACGGGATCGGTCTCGACGACCTCGAACATCATCGATGACGGGAGCTCGACGCCCATCGGATTGCCATCATAGAACTCGGCGAGGATGATCATGTTCTCGGTGAGCCACGGCGCATTGTCGCCCAGCGCTTCCTCATCGAGCTCGATCATGTCGAACGTCGCATTGTTCATGAAATGGTAATGCTGAGCATCCTTGTACATGAACTGCAGCTCATGCGTAGACATGTCGGCCTTCTCGACCGTGTCCGCCGCGCGGAACCGATGCTCGAGTGTCGCACCCGTCTTGATGTTCTTCATCTTCGCCTGGATGAACGCGCGGAGGTTGCCCGGCGTGCGGTGCGCAAACTCAATGACGCGGTGGGGTTCGCCGTTGAAGACGATGACCGCGCCCTTCCGGATCTGGGTGGCTGGCATGGGCATGGAGCTGCATTCCTGTTTTGGGTACGGCGCCGTCCCTGTCTCGGGCCGGGCCAGTCCCGGAATTTCGTGGGTCAGGCCTTTCCGATCAACCCCTCAGGCAAGGCGCTCAGCCACTTTCCGATGATCGGCCAGACCTCCGATCGTGCGGCCTTCGCCACCAGGATCTCCACGTGATCGAAGTCGTGCGTGAAGCCACTTTCCTTGCCGCACACCATGAAAGTCTTGTTGGCGGATCCCGCGAGCTCGAACAGGGCATGGCATGCCGCAGGCGGCGCCCAGATGTGATCGCCCGCTGCCGCAATGACGAGCATTGGTACCGTCACATCGGCGAAGCGTGCGCCGTAGTCCGTACCGTCGTCCCCCACCCACTTCGCGTCGATGTTCCACGTCATCCACTGCGCCATCACGCCCGCCAGCTCATCCTCTGGACCGAGTCCCAATGCCTTCGAGGGGAACCAGTTGACTCTGCGTGACACTGCGCGGATCGCGCGCGCGAACATCCCGCGCCAGTACTGCAACCACGGCAGCGGTGTCGCCACAATCACGATGCCGCGGACTATTTTCTGTAAGGAGGGATCTGCTGCCAGGGCGGCAATGATGGCAGCGCCGCCGGCGGAGTGTCCGATCAGTACAACGGATTCGTTATGCGACGTACAACTCCGCAAGGCAGCCGGTATGTCGCGTCGGATCCAGTCGTCGAAATTCCAGCGCTGCGTTCGGTCAGGCCTCGCGCTCTCGCCATGCCCGCGCGGTTCGAGCACGTACACGTCACATCCTTCATTCGCCAGATAACGGGCGAACCCCGTGCCGCGCGTTCCCAGCCAGAACGTAGCATTCGAGAACGTACCTGATACAAGAAGGACTCGCGGCCCCTGCTGGGGCCCGAGCCGGTGGATCGCGAGCGCGACACCATCATCAGTTGTAACACGAAGCAGGGTCGTTGCTCTCACCCGCTCGGAATCATCATGCGCAGCGCGCCCGGATCCGCCACCGCCGTAATTGGCGTCATACCCGCTGGATCCCCATCAATCTGCACTTCGATCGGCGGGTCCGCCTCAATTGTGATGGTTCGCGTCTTGAAGTGCAGAAACGATTTGTTTGTCGCAAAGCTCTTCGTCGCTGCGCGCCAGACAATGTTCGCGAAGTGGGGGAACCCCTTTGGCGACAGCACCACGACCTCGAACAGTCCGTCCTGCCATGCACTACGCGGCTCTGGCGCGAGCGGCATGCTGAACGGCAGCCATTTGCCGTAGAGCGCACCCACGTTCGCGATCATCACGGTTACGGCATCGATCTCGAAGTCGAGGTCATCGGCCACAATGTGGAAGCGGCGAGGCGTCGCCTTCAATGCTTCACTCACCCCGGCATAAATGTACGCACCGAAGCCCCAGCGTTCCTTGAGCTCGCGCGTGGCGGCGTTCATGATCGCCGCATCATAGCCGGCGCCCGCAACGAGCGCGAACGCACGATCACCAATACGGCCGAGATCAATCGGCGCGACGCGTCCGTTCAATGCGACGTCGACGGCGCTTTCCAGACGTATCGGGATGCCGAGATTCTGCGCGACCTGATTGGCGGTACCCGCAGGAATCAGTGCGAGCGGTGTGTCCATGCCGGCCAGTCCGTTCGCGGCCTCTGCAAGCGAGCCATCGCCGCCGACAATGCACACGTTACGATACCCGAGTCGTGCCGCTTCGCGTGCTAGCGGCTCCGCGTGGCCCGCATAGTCCGTCGCAAACATATCGAACGGCGCGTTGCGCGCCGCGAACGCAGCCCCCAGACGGCGGCGGAGCTTTTCGGCCTTCTGCTGCCCCGCCGCCGGGTTGGTGATGATGAAGCTGCGGTTCGCGTATGGATTCACAGCGCGCCGTCCGCAATCGCCTTGAGGCGCGCAACGCGCTCCGCCGTCGGCGGGTGCGTGCTGAATATACGCATGAGCGACTGGCCCTGAAATGCCGCGAGCGGATTCACAATCGCAAGATGCGCAGCCGCGGGATTCACATCCATCGGGATCTGTTTTGCGAATGCATCGAGGCGCGTCAGCGCGTTGGCGAGCGGCATGGGACGTCCCGTGATCTCGGCAGCGGTCGCGTCCGCCTGGAACTCGTTCTGCCGGCTGATTGCGAACTGGATGATCATCGCAATGAACGGCGAGATGATCAGCATGACGAGACCGCCGAGACCATTTCCCTGGCGATCCCGGCCGCCGCCACCGAGCACAGCGCCCCACATCGCCATACGGCCGAGCATGCCGATCGCGCCTGCCATCGTTGCCGCAATCGTACTGACGAGCATGTGGCGGTGCTTGATGTGCGCGAGCTCGTGCGCGATCACACCTTCGAGTTCGTCCTGCGGCAGCGCCTTCAGGATGCCAGCAGTGCAGCAGACCACAGCGTGTTCAGGGTCGCGGCCCGTTGCAAATGCGTTCGGCTGCGGTTGCGGCGAGATCGCAACAACCGGCATCGGCAGACCCGCGCGCTGGCGCAGCCGGTCCACCGTCGCATAAAGCTCCGGCGCCTCCGCCGGCGTTATGATCTGCGCCTTGTACATGCGCAGCACCATCTTGTCCGACCACCAGTACAGCGAGAAGTTCATGACCGCCGCGATGACAAACATCATCACCGCCCCGCCCGATCCTCCCACATATCCCCCCAGCGCCGCCAACAGCGCCGTCAGCCCCGCCATCAACGCAAAAACCTTAACCATCAACCCCTCCTATCGAGCCGACTACAAGCAGCATGTTGTTACGCCGTTGTTCAGCCGTTGTGCCGTTGTCCCGTGCCTTAATACCCCCACTCCCTGAACAGGAAGAATCCTGCCACCCTCCGCAGCCCCGCCTCCCTCTGCAACCCGAATGACGGCGTATTCGCGAACCGGTCCTCCCAGAACATCTGCGCCGTATAGGTCGGGCTGTAGCGCCATTCGACTCGCGCGCCCGTGCTACCCGTGATGCGCTTCGTGAGGCCGAGATAGACGTCGGGCAGTACATAGAGACCGAGATCGATCTGTGTCGATGCGAAGAAGTTCGCGAAGGCATTATTGAGCTCGACCTGCCCGGGCAGGGCTTCGGCGGCTGTGATGCCGACGTAATCGAGAATGCCGAAGCGCTGACCGAGCGTCTGCAGCCCGCTCGCTGCATACCCGAGCACGCTGGGCGCGAACGTGCGCAGTCCGAAGTCAGCGTTGAGACCGGACGTGCCGTTCCGGAAGCTCGCGACCTCCCATGACGGCACGCCGAAGAACAGATAACTCGCGAGATCCGACTCGCTGATCGGGGGCTCCGCATCGCTCGTGAGACGGACCCGCGGCGTCTGCAGCGAGCCGGATACGATCGCGAGAATGTCGAGCGGCTCGCTCTTCGTCGGCGCGCGATACGCTGCAGTGATCGACAGATTCGGATCGATGCCTGGTGTACCGGGGAACTCGATGGTTCCTTCACGCACCTGGAACCGGCGGGCCTGCAGCGGAGGATACGCGAGCTGATACGTGCCGCGTTCCACGGCAAGGACGCCCGTCATACGCAGGTCCGCGGACCGCCGGTCGAACTCGACCTGGATGTCGCCACCGACGAGAACATCCAGATCCTCACTGCGCAGCCACGCATCGCGCGGGCTCACGTGCACAACCGCGTTCCTGACGAGCAGGTTGTTCAGGAACGTGTTGTCCGACACTGGCAGCAGCCGACGAACGGATACCAGTGACGTGTCGATGACATTGAACAGAAGGTTGGGATCGAGCTCGACCACGAGATAGCGTTTGTACACTTCATCGAGATAGAGCGATCCCTTGTCGACGGTCACTTCACCGGTGACTTCCGGCCGCGTATAATGTCCGCGTAGCTGCAGGTCGCCGGTCATAGTGATGTCAGCCTCGCGGCGCTTCACAGAAAGCAGGTTCGCGGCATTCAGCTTGAGATCGAACGTGGGATCGGTGAGTGACCTGAAGTCGAGACGCCCGCTCACGGTTGCAGTGCCATCGTCGCTACCCGAAACGAGCGAGAACGCGCGCGCCGTTCGTCGTCCGGTGCCACTGCGGCCGCTTGCGAGAACATCGAACGCTCGGTCGGACACGAGCTTCGCAGTACCGTTCACGCCGTAGTAGTGCACACCGGATGCCGCCCACGATGCAGCGCCATCGCGCACATCGATGGAGCCGCTCAAGACGGGATCGAGACTGGTGCCTGCCGCCTTGATGCTGCCGTCGAGACGGCCGGCCACATCCGTGAATCCGGCGAGCGCGCCGAGCGGGAGACCGAGCGGCAGACTGTCAGCGATGAAGCTCATGTCGAGTGGACGGTCGAGCTTGCGTTCGGCCACATTCATGAAGCGCAGATCCACCGGTGCGTGACCGCCACCCGACATCACCCTGCGTTCCGCCTGTCTCCCCTCGAAGAACGTCTCGAGATCAGAACCGGCATATGTGATCTCGCCGAACAATGATTCGAGCTTCAGGTCGCCGTAGCGGAGACCGGCGACCTTTACATCACCATCAACGACTGGTGACTGCGGCGTGCCGGTGATACGGACGGCTCCTTCCACTGTGCCCGCTCCTTCTATGTCGCGATGTACGAGGCGAATGAAGTCTGAGACGTCGACACCGTGCAGTCCGAAGTGGAAGTCCATGGGAAAGGTGCTGTCGTTCCATGCGAGAACGCCGATGGCGTCCGCAGTTGCCGAGGAGTCCGCGCTACGCAACGTGAGCCCGCGTATTTCCACGCGGTTGCGTTGCCATTGCAGTGTCGCCGGTTCGACGAGGCGCCATGGGTCATCGGCACCGATCACGAGCTCGGCCAGGCGGAACGTGTGTGCCATGCCGCGGATGCCGTCCACGCGTCCATTGAGACGCAGCACCTTCGTGTCAGCGTCGCCGCCCGTCAGGTCGATGCCCGCCGTGTCGCCCTTTGCCTTGACCGCAAAGTCCGCTACGCGCAACGTGTGCTTGTAAGCGCGCAGTGTGTCCGCGTGCGCGGTCGCGGTCAGCACGATGCCCGTACTGTCGAACATGCGACCTTCGACGCGAATGACAGCGGCCTCTGCGCGGATCGGACCGACCACGACATCGGCGAGGTTTGCATCACCGCCGAGTGTGGCGCCGTGGATCGAACCCTCGAGTGCGGCGGTGCCGCGTATCGAGCCCGCCAAGCGCGGCGACTCTGATGCATCTGCGGCTGCATCGCCGAAGAAGTTCGCTTCGAGCGCCGACACCGATTCGCTCAGGATGCCGAGATCGAGCTTTGCCGATGTTCCGGCGGCAAGGCCAAAACCCCCATGACCTGCGAGGTCACCGGCAACAGTGGTGGCGCGCAGCGCATCGAAACGCAGCACCCCGTTATCCAGGTGTGCTGCCATGGTTCCGTTCTGCACGGGCACGCGCCAGAGCTTCGCGGAGTCCAGGTCCATCCTGACCGTGCCATCCGCGTCGATGAGCGATGTGCCGCCGAGGTCGAACGCGAAACGGCCGCTCACCGTTCCGGTGGGCAGCCGCTGATCAAACTGCTTCAATGCGAATGAGGCAACGCTGCCTCTGCCGCCGTAGCGCGGTCTGCCACCCGGCCGCCGCAGCCATCCATCGATCTCCACGACGCCACCCGCCGTGGTCAGACTCGTGCGGTATGTGAGGTCGTCGACGGGACCCGTCAGCCGAACGGGTCCGCTGACCGTGCCGCTCAAACCCTTGAGCGCGGGGTACTGCACAGCGAGCTCGTCGAGCGACAACGTGCTCGCGCTCCACTGCATGTCGAGTGAGCGGGCACCGGCTTCACCGAGCAGCAACCCGCCGCCTGTCAACCGCGAGATCGCACCCAAGCCGTTACGATGCTCGAGATCCGCATCGATGGTCAGACCACCATCCGCCGGCCGCGCGTCAATGCGGCCGGTCATGCGCCCAGCGAGCGTGAACGACGGCTGGATCGCGCGGATCAGCGCGAGATCGAAGTCGCGCACGTCGGCATGCATTCCGCCCGCCGCAATCATCTTCTTTTGCGCGTCCACCGTTCCCGCGAACGTCGCCGAAGACGTGGAACCCTTGGACGCGAGGCTCATGTCGCCTTTGACCTGGAGCGCTGATAACGGACCCTTTACTTCGACAGTACCCATCAGGATGCCATCGATCGGCAGGCCGTTGGGAAGCATGCGCTTGATCACTTTGATATCCAGCGGTGATGCGCGCAGGTCGACCTTCGTGAAGTACGTGGTGTCGCCGACGACGATACCAAGCGTCCCAGACACATTTGTGCCGGGCGTGGTCAGTCGCGCATTCTGTGCAAGGAACAGTGTGCCTTTGCGCTGCGAGAAAATGCGGAGCTGGCCGCGGCCTCCGCCCTGCTGCGGCAGGCGGTCATACAGCCAGGACATGTCGCGGAACGCAAAGTTGTCCAGGTCCAACTGAATGTCGAAAAAGTTGCGCCCCTTCTCCATGATCACTCGCCCCATAACGGATCCGTGACTGGACGGCAGCCTGACGTCCGGGAAGTCGAGCGAAACAATGGTATCGCGCAGTGCGACGCGTCCGCGTGCAGACTGAATGCGTACGGGCTCACGGTAGACGTATGCGAGGCCCTTGATGTTCTGGATGTCGAAGATGCGCCCGGGCTCGAGTGGCGATTCCCACAGCGCACGTGTCAGGCGGCCCTGCAGTGAATCGAAGTGCATGATGCGGCCGAGGCCGCCCTTGATCCGCTCGGTGATGAGACGCGCGGTATCGCGCGGAAGTATTGGCGGTTTCACTGGAAGAAATACCGTCGCATACCCATTTACTATGCGTGCATCATCGAACATGATGAGCTTGCGCGCACGCTTGAGGCCGTGACTGAGGGTGTCCTGGAAGATGTACTGGTAGTTCCACGCCGTGTCGCCCGGCAGCTTCTCGAGATGCAGGCGAGGCCGGAACATCGTCACGTGTGTGAGCACGACTTCACCGCCCAGCAGTGTGCGCCAGTCATATGTAATGACAGCGCTGTCGACGTCGAGGAACGGGCGCTTGTTGCGGCCAACGATCGACACGTCGTGCAGTGTTGCACCGCGCAGCAGTCCGCTACCGGTGATCCTGCCGATGCGCACATCACCCTGCACGCGCTGCGTCAGCCAGCCCATGGCGACGCCTCGCACGCGCACCATTCCCCACGGGCTGCGCGTGATGAACTGAATCGCGATGAACGCGAGAATCAGACCGATCGCAATGCCGGTTACGAGGTATGCCGCCAGATGCGCGGAACGCTTCACCTAGAACGCCTGCCCGATGGAGAAGTGGAGCTGCAGCCGGCTGAGGAACGAGCGGTACGGATTCCAGGCGACCGTTCCGAGCGGCTGCAAGACTTTCGTGTTTGCGAGACTGCCACGCTCATACACCTGATCCGGCTGAATTGCGTCACACACCTCAGCCGTCCTGCGCGCGCACACCTCGGTGGTGACCACAGTGATCTGCTCAGCACCCTGCGTGTTGTAGCCGATATCGACCCGCACCGGGCCAATGGGGCTGACGTAACGTATGCCCACGCCCGGCGACCACGCGAGGTCCCGCAGGCTCGCGACGCCGACCGTCTTCCAAACCTGTCCGACGTCGAGGAACGCGGCTCCGCGCAGGCGGCCGCCGATCAGGGGGAAGCGTAGCTCGGCATTGGCTTCCAGGAGTGCGGCGCCACCGATCGGTCGCACGTCCAGGAGGTCCGGCTGGGTACGCACCAGGTCCCCGACATTGCACGTCCCCGCGTTGATCGCCTGTGCGCTGCACCCGGTGAAGGTCACATCGATCGAGTCATTCAGGGTGCGCGCCGCATCGACTGTGAGCAGCTTCGGTCCCAGACGGTACTGTGCAAAACCGCGCACACTGTTCGAGCCGCCTGCGAAGAACCGCTTCTGCGGATGCAGGCCGAGAGTTGCGTTGTCCTTGCCGATGGCCTCCGCCAGACCCGGCCGCAGGCGTGTTGCGAGCACTACACCCGTCGTGATCTCGCGATAGTGGATGAGTTCCGCCAGCAGGCGGCCGTACGCGAAGTCGGACCCGATCGCAGACCCGGCATACTCGGCATCAGCCCGGAAAATCAGGCCGCGTGTCGCGTCGAGCAGGTTGTTCGACTTGTCGAGCGCGTACGACAGACCGATCGGCGCGAGCCAGTGCGACTCGCGCAGCTGCTGGATCTCCGACTGCTCGCATGCGACGAAATTCACGCAGAAGATGACGTCGCCATCGGATTGCAGGCGCGTGAGTTCCGGCCGGTACACCAGCTGCACCGCCGCGCCGCCGCCGAGCGCACGACGCAGGCTGACGGATCCACCTCGTGACGTGCGCACGTATACCTGCGGCAGTGTGAGTCGATCCGCGAAGAGTCCGAGGCCGAGTGTGTTGCGCGACCCCATGAACCACGGCTGCTCGAAGTCGACCGACAGCGAACCACTCACGTCGCAATACAGACCGGAACAGTCATCGAAAACCGGCAGGTACTTCAATCCGGAAACGAGATTGGTCAGTCGGCCGCGCACCTCGAGATGGCGCGCACCACCGAGGAAGTTGCGCGTGGTCCACCGGCCTTCCGCATTCAGATATTCCGCCGTGTTCATGCCGACACCGATGCGGAACCGATGCAGGTCGCCTTCGTTCACCTGAACGCGCACGGGAACGATTGAGTCGTTGGTGCTCGCGATCGTATCGATCTGCGCGTGGCGGAAGATCTCGAGACTGAACAGGCTGCGCTGACTCCTGAGCAGTGCGTCAATGCTATAGCTGTCCCCGGGCTTGAACGTCAGCATGCGACGAACCACAGCCGGCGACACGCGCGCTGCGCCATCCACCTGGATTTCACCGAATCGTGCGCGCACACCGGGCGCAACCTCGAAGCGGACATGCGCGATGTGGGGGGAGTCGCTGGCGATCTCGTAATTCGCGAGCACATACGCACGCGCATAGCCGCGGTTCGCCAGTCGTTGCGTCAGCGTGTCGCGCGTAAGCTCGTAGTCGATCATGCTGAGCGGTGCGCCCAGGCGCAATGGTAAACCCGCTGTCGTGACCGGTAGCGAATCAGTGCCTGCGTATTCGACGGTTGCTGCGACAACGGGTGGCCCGGCGTTGATGCGAAAACGCACATCCATGCCATCGCTCGATCGCGCCGTATCGAGTGTTACAGTAGCCTCGCGATAGCCGCGCTGGTAGTAGAACAGGCGGAGTCGAACGACATCCGCAGAGAGAATTCGCGCATCGACGTACTGCCGGTCGAGGCCGATACCGAAGAGGCAGAGTGGTGCGAGGGCGGGTGTAATGCAGCGCGTCTGTGTCGAGACGATGGCAGTCGCCAGCAGCCCGTCAGGAATCACGCGCAGGCCGTCGAATCCGAGCGAGCGGACCTGCACGGAATCTTGCCGCGCCTGTGCTGGTACCGCGATCAGCAGCAACAGGAGCATCAGCGCTGCCGAGCGTTTCATCGAAGCTCAGCCCTTCGGTTCAACGCCGACAGGTGGAGCGAGCGCGACACCTTCGACGGATGCCGACGGAACGTCCGCGGGTTCCTGCAGGTCGGACAGATAGTGCTTGCCCGGACGCGGGAAGAGGTGACGACTGATCGGCGCGAAGCCGGCCATGTCACTGAAATACATGTAGTGCGTGACACGGACCCGGTCTTCCGTGATCCGGATTAGATTGAAGCTGTTCTTCTCCCGCTCCCTCGCGCGGCCGCGCCGGGATGTCGTGGTGCCTGACTGGATGATGATCACGCCCTGGTCGCGATCGATGCCGGGATACACATCGAGCGAGTTGCCTATGTACGCGCGATGCAGATGCCCGCCGAGCACCATGTCTACGCCCATCTCGGCGAAGGCTTCCATCGCCTCTTTCGCGTGCGGCATCACGTCCCCGCCCTCGTAGTCCGGCGCCGGCGCGAAATGGTGATGTGCGACTACGATTTTCGCGACACCGGCGGGCACGTCCTTGAACGATTCGCGACAGAACTCGAGGTCGTGGGGCTCGATACGGCCGTTCACAATCGCGCGCAGCGGGGCGGTGGTGTTCAGCGCGACGATACGTGCATCCTTGTGGCGCAACACCGTCTCGAGTTCCTCCGATATGTACTGTTTATAGTACATGAATGGACGGAACGCGCGCTCGGCGAAGCGATACAGCGGAACATCGTGGTTGCCCGGGATTACGACCTTCGGGACATCGGGGAGTGCATCGAGCAGTGCGCGCGCCTGCTGAAACTCCGCGGGCTTGGCGCGCTGCGTGAAGTCGCCGCTTGCAACGATGATGTCTGCATTCAGCTCGTTCGCCGCGCCCAGCAACGCCTCGCCCACGCGTGGCACGTAGAACGGTCCGAAGTGCAAGTCGGAGATATGCAGGATCGTCAGCATCGCGACAGTCCTGGGAAGGGCAGATCCGCGCGCGCGGTATCATCCTCGCCGCCGGTGTCGCCGCACTCGAAGCGGTAGAGCGCAGTTCGTGCGATCATCGCCGCATTGTCCGTTGCGAGCCGCGGTGAAGGATGGAAGAGTTCGCCGCTGTCGCCGAGTGCGTCAGCCAAAGCGAGACGCAGCGCGCGACTCGCGGCAACACCTCCGCCCAGCACGACGCGCGTGCAGCCTTTTGCATCAACAGCTCGCATTGTCTTGCGCACGAGAACATCAATCACAGCCGCCTGGAACGATGCAGCAACATCGGCTACCTGTCCTTCATTCAGTGGACCGTCGGCCTGCAGCGCGCGGACGCGAGTGAGCACCGATGTCTTTAGTCCGCTGAACGAGAATGCGAAGTAATCGGGATCGTCCGGTGTCTGGTTGGATGCAAGCATGGGTCGCGGAAACGCGATCGCGCGCGCATTCCCTTTCGCGGCGGTGCGTTCGATGACAGGACCGCCGGGATACCCGAGACCCAGGATCTTCGCGACCTTGTCGAATGCTTCGCCGGCTGCATCATCACGTGTTTCGCCAAGCAGCTCGTAGCGGCCCCACTCCGGCACCCAGAGCAGCATGGTGTGGCCGCCGGAAACCAGCAATGCAACGAATGGCGGCTCTGCGTTCGCGTTCTCGACGGCCGTAGCGAACAGGTGCGCTTCCATGTGGTGAACCGGCACGAACGGCCGGTCCAGCGCAAACGCTGCCGACTTCGCCCAGGTCAGTCCCACCAGCAGTGCACCGATCAAACCCGGACCTGCGGTCGCGGCGAGTACATCCACTTCCTGCAGGGTTACACCGGCCTCCGTGAGCGCACCCTGTACGACATCGTCGATTGCGGCAAGGTGTGCGCGCGACGCGAGCTCCGGAACGACGCCGCCATATAGTGCGTGCACGTCCTGTGACAGGATGACATGACCGATGAGCTCGGTCCCGCGCAGAACAGCGGCCGAGGTTTCGTCGCATGATGTCTCGATTCCCAGCACAAGCGTTTGATTCAGCATGCGCAGCAATCCATCATTGCCGCACCTTCACTGCTGTGCGCACGGGTAGCGCGACGCGCACGCGGCGCGGCGACACTGTCACACCCAGTCCCGTTGTATCGATCATCAGCTCCACCGTTTCACTCACACGCCGTCCTGCCAGGTCGATCGCGGGCAGGTCTACAGTATCCATTTCCGTCAGACGTTGTGCCGGCCCGCTTACCCGGACGACAGCAGGGTCGAGCACCGGAGCACCACGGAGCTCATAGCCATCCGGCAGCGCGCCATCGAACTTCGCGCGAACCGCAACGAGCCGCGTTGCGATTCGGTCGAACGCGACGTGCACACTCTCGGGCACGATGCGGCCCACCTCGATGTCACTGCTCGCCCGGCCCAGGTCCACCCACCCGCTGCGCAGGGAGTATACAGCTGTCCTCCCACTTACGTCACCGACGGGCACCTCGATCGCGACGCCCGCCGTCGCCAGTTTCAGCAGGTCCCTGAAACTGCCACGGAATTCAATCGACACTGCTGCGGGCGAAACATCGCTCGACACCACCCACTCGGGGTCATGATTTACGACGCGGACCGGGACGCGGGTCATACGATAGCGGTAGGGCCGCCCACTCTGTACTGCGGCCCAGAGCAGGAATGCGATCACAATTGCCGTGAGTTTGAGCTGCCAGTTCCTGGTCACGCCGCGCCTCAGAGAAGCTTCCAAAAAGGGTGTTCGCCCGGACGTACGCAGTACGTTATTAAATTAAGGTGTGCCTGCAAAGGCGGATGGCGGGTCAAATCCAGCTCTCAGATCCTCGAACACGAGGGGTGCCGTGAAAAACGCAGACATGAATGTGGTGCGGGGGTTCGGTGACGAGTGGAGCCGCTTCGACCAGAGCGCTCTTCCCGATCATGAACGGACGGCCATTTTCGAGTCTTACTTTGCTGTCTTCCCGTGGCACGAGCTGTCCGACGATTCGATTGGCGCGGATTTCGGCTGTGGCTCGGGTCGATGGGCCCTCATGGTCGCGCCCCGCGTTGGCACCCTTCACTGCGTCGACGCGAGCGCCGAGGCACTCGCAGTGGCGCGTACGTCGCTTGCCCGTCTGCCGAACGTGCACTTCTTTGAGGCCACCGTCGGTCAGCTGCCCTTCGACACAGACTCCCTCGACTTCGCCTATTCGCTGGGCGTCCTGCATCACGTCCCTGATATCACCGCAGCGCTCCGGGAATGCGTGCGCTGCCTGAAACCGGGCGCGCCGTTCCTGCTTTATCTCTATTACGCCTTCGGCAACCGGGGCCTCGGTTTCCGGGCAGTGTGGCGGGCCAGCGACCTGGTGCGTCGGGTTGTCAGCCGATTGCCGCATCCGGCGAGGTACGCGGTGAGCCAGGCACTCGCGGCGCTCGTATATATCCCACTCGCCCGCGGCTCGGCCCTTCTCGAGCGCGCGGGCATGAACGTCGACGGTATTCCGTTGTCGTTCTATCGCGACAAGACGCTTTACACCATGCGGACCGACGCACTCGACCGGTTTGGCACGCGGATCGAGCAGCGATTCACACGTTCGCAGATGATGGAACTGATGAAGGACGGTGGGTTGGAGAACATCGTTTTTTCAGAACACACGCCGTACTGGTGCGCGGTCGGCTACAAGGCAGACGCATAGGCCGGTCGGAAACTCAGAGTAGCTTCTCGAGCTTTGCAACCATCGCGGTGCTGTCCCAGCCGCGGGCGCCAATCAGTTTTTCGATGATGCGGCCGCGTCGGTCGATGATAAAAGTCGTCGGAAACCCCTGCACTCCGAGGCGTTGCTCGATATGACCGCTCGGGTCGCGCAGGAGGGGGAAAGTCAACGCAAACCGGTCGCGAAACGAAGCCACTAGCGCATCTGCATTCGGCGTCGTATCGACACTCACCGCGATAATCTCAAGCCCCTTCGGTCCGAGCGTCTGATGGAGCCGCTCGAGTGCGGGCATCTCCCGTACACACGGACCGCACCATGTCGCCCACACATTCAGTACAACGACGCTGCCCTTGTAATCGCGGATGTCGATCGTGTCGCCGAGCAGGCTGTACACTTCATACGAAGGCAGCGGACGACCCGGCTCCACCGGTGCGAAGCGGTCCCGGTTCGTCCAGATCATGATCGCGAGAATGCCCGCGAGCACGAACACGAGAACGCGAATCCAGTGGGGACGGTTCGGCTGTAATGCCATGCGCGTCAACGCTGCCGCTGGGGAGTTTGCAATGCAGCTTCACGCGCGCGCATCGTGTCGGGCGGCGTGCTCAACGAATCGAGTGGAAGCGGGCCGGTGCTGACTGCTATGATTACAGTGGCCGGCAGCTGCACCGCCGCGCCTGAAACGGGATCCATGCGGAAGACCCGGCCAACCGCAGTCATGCTCGATTTCTCCATGATTCGAACGTCGAAGCCGAGGCGGACCAGAATCTGACGCGCAGCATCGGGCGCGAGTCCCTCGACATCGGGTACAGTCACGCGCGAGCGGCCTGAGCTGATCGATACGGAAATACCAGCACCGGCGCGCAGTTCCTGTCCTGGAAGCGGGTTCTGAGCGGTAATTGTGCCGGGCACTGCGTCAGGATGCGGCAGTGGCATTACCTCGATCCCGCCCAGTCCCGCCGCTGCGATTGCGTTGCGCGCTTCATCCACGGTCTGCCCGATCACGTTCGGTACGACAAGGCCGCCACCACCCTCCACCTTCGGCGCGGGAAACAGCACGAAAACCGCGAATGCGTAGCCGACCGCGAACGGCAGCAGCAGTACTGCGAGCGTGACGGGAATGACGAAACGCCAGTTGATGGGTTTTGCACGCGTGCGTGTGCGACGGTCTTCCGGTCCTGCGGTCGCAGCCGGCTTGCCCTGCTGCCGTCGGCGCATGCCATCACCAAGCATTAGCGAATCCTCCGCAGCCGCGCCGCGAACGCGCCGTCGAAACCGTGCTCCTGCGGAAGCACGTGGAGAAAACCTCTGCGGTCGAGGCGGAGCGGGAAATCGGAAGGCGGCGCGACAGCGAAGCCCTCGATGTTCTGCAACAACCACTCGACCTGCTGCGCATTCTCTTCCGGCTCGAGCGAGCATGTCGCGTAAACGAGTATACCGCCCGGTTGCACGCATGCTGCTGCGGCCAGCAGGATTTCGCGCTGCAGTGTCACGAGTGCGCGCAGGTCGGAATGCTGAAGCCGCCACCGTCCGTCCGGATGGCGACGCAGTGTGCCCGTACCCGTGCACGGCGCGTCCACGAACACGATGTCTGCTTCGCGAAACGGCGGCGTGCGCGCATCCGCGACGACCAGGCCCGCATTGATCGGCACTCCCTGTCCACGCAAGCGCTCGACGTTCTCGTGCACGCGACCGAGCCGTTGCAACGACAGATCTGCTGCAACCGTGTAGCCCGCGCGCTGCGCGAGGCCGACCGCTTTGCCGCCGGGTGCAGCACACACATCGAGGACGGTGTCCTTCGGCTTCGCGCCGATATAACGCGTCACGAAGCGCGCGGCTGGATCCTGCACGATGCCGGGCACCAGCTCGAGTGCCCGCGTCACATCGCCGTGCGTCAGCCGGATACCTTTCGCGTGGAATTGCAGCGCCTCCGCCGTCATCTCCGGCTCACCGCTCAGGACACGCACGGATTCTGTCGTCGTCATGCTGAATGGCTGAATGATGACTTCAGGACGGCGGTTATTCGCTTCGACCAGCCACGCCGTGTCTTCCGCGCCATACTGCCGGATCCAGCGTTCAACCAGCCACTGCGGATGCGAGCCCCATGTCGTCAGATGCGTGACTGCATCCTGATCGAGTGACGGAAACGCAGGCGAGCCTGCGCGTTGCATTCCTTTCAGCACACCATTTACGAAGCCGGCGACTGCGGTTCCGCCCGGCTTGACCAGCTCGACGCTCTCCGAAACGGCGGCATACGGCGGAATTCCGTTCAGCTCGAAAAGCTGATATGCACCCATGCGCAGCGCATCAAGTGCATCCGGCTGTATTTCACCGAGCGGACGTGTTGCAATGCGGGAGATGCGGTAGTCCAGGCGGCCGCGCATCCGCAGCACGCCGTACGTCAGCTCCTGTGCGAATGCGCGCTCGCGCGGCGGAACGCCCGGCAGAACGCGAGCGAGTGCGCGATCCGCGAGCTCGCCTTTGCGGACAGCACGGAGTATGTCGAACGCGGCGAGCCGCGCAGGCGTGGCGCCCGTAGTCTGGGTCAGGACAGCATCCCGCGCAGCGGCGAGGATGGCACGGCGGTTTCGCGTCGCGGCATGCGCCCCGCCAGGTATGCAAGGCGGCCGGCCTGCACGGCGAGCTTCATCGCGAGTGACATCCGAACTGCGTCTTCCGCTTCTGCGAGCGCCGTGTTCATCAGAATGCCATCGACACCCTGCTCCATCGTGAGACACGCGTCAGACGCAGTACCAACACCTGCATCGACAATCACGGGACACGAAAGCCGGCTTTTGATTTCGCGGATGAAGTACGGGTTCACCAGCCCGAGACCGCTGCCGATCGGGCTCGCAAGCGGCATGACCGCCGCACAACCCGCGTCCTCGAGTCGCAACGCAGTGATGAGGTCTTCGTTCGTATACGCCATCACCTTGAAGCCCTCGCCCACAAGCACCTTCGCGGCCTCGAGTGTTGCGAAGACGTCGGGCAGGAGTGTGCGCTGGTCCCCAATCACTTCCAGCTTCACCCAGTCACTCATGCCCGCGGCGCGGCCGAGCCGCGCGTAGCGGATCGCTTCCTCCGCAGTGTAACAGCCTGCGGTGTTCGGCAGCAGGAAAATCCGCGCCGGATCCAGGTGGTAGAGAATGCCCTCTTCTTGGGTGCGGTCCAGGTCCACCCTACGCACGGCAACCGTAACCATATCCGCTCCTGACGCCTGTATCGCGCGCACCATCTCATCATTCGAACGGTACTTCCCCGTTCCCACAATGAGGCGCGACGCGAACGTGCGGTCCGCGATGCGGAAAATGTCCTGCTCGTTCATCCACCCCCCACAAAGTGCACCAGCTCGTACGTGTCACCCGCAACGACGGTGGTGGCCGCGTACGCCCCGCGATCGAGAATTTCGCGATTCCGCTCGACCACTATGAGCTGCGGATGAAGTCCCAGTGTCTCCAGCAGCGTGACGACCGTACCCTCCGGCACTTCACGCGGCTCACCATTGATATTCACCTGTATCATCTTACGTCCTGCATCGCGTTCAGATAATTCGTTGCTGCCTTCGCCGGTACTTCGGCATCCCATATTCCTGCGATCGCGGCCACACCGTGCGCACCCGCGAGCAGCGCCTCCTGCGCCCGCGACGGCGTTACGCCGCCGATCGCGACCACTGGAATTGACAGCCGCTCCGACGCGGCGGTGATCAGGTCGATGCCGGCGGTGCACTCGCCCGGATGAGTGCCGCTCGACCAGATGGTACCCAGTATGACGAAATCGGCTCCGTCACTTTCTGCACTCATTGCTTCCGCCACGCCGTGCGCCGAGTACCCGATTACGAGTGCTACACCGCTGTATCGCCAACTCGTTGCGGCCGACACGGGAATCGATGACGCCGTCAGCTGCACACCGGTCGCACCAGCCGCCACTGCTACATCGATCCGCTCGTTGAGGTAGAGCGCAGTGTTTGTTCGCCGCGCCACTCCTGTCAGCGTTTCTGCCAGATCGTAAAGCGTGTGTGCTCTCGCGCGCTTCAACCGCAGGTGAAACGCAACCGCGCCGGCGCATGCCTCCATGATGGACGTCGCATGCGAAATGAAATCGGGCCGCGCAGCGATCTCGTCATTCGTGATGACGTGAAGCCTCGGGACGTCCGGTCTAGTGGAAGAGGTCACCAACCACCGCACCCCGGCCCCGCGCCCACTCCGCGACGGTCATACGGCGCTTCCCGGCAAGCTTTACCTCTCTCACAAGTATTGCCCCGCTACCGCATGCGATGAGCAGACCACCATCCGCGTCCGAATGCTCGAGCACGGTGCCGGGTGTCGCGTCATGCGCGTTGTCCGGCATCGGTGTCGGCCGATACAGCTTGATGTCTTCATCGTGCCAGCGGGACCAGGCACCCGGCTTGCTGTCCAACGCGCGGATGTGGCGGCCTAATTCCACGGCCGAACGAATCCAGTCGATGTGCGCGTCCTCGCGCGTAAGTTTGGGCGCGTACGTCGCGCGATCGTGCTCCTGCTCCTCCTCCTCGATGGAATCCATCTCCATGAGTGCGAGCGCTTCGATAAGCGCTTCCGCACCCAGCTCACTCAATCGCGTTGCGAGATCTGACGCAGTCTCTTCATCGGTGATCGGCTCCCGTACCTGGTGCAGGATCGGCCCCGCATCGAGACGCTCTGCGATGCGCATAATCGTGACGCCCGTCTCGTCATGACCCCGCTCGATCGCCCAGTTGATCGGTGCAGCGCCGCGCAGCCCCGGCAACAGCGACGCATGGACGTTGATGGTACCGAAACCTGGGACATCCAGGACTTCACGCTTCAAAATCTGTCCATACGCCACCACTACGGATATCTCCGCGTCGAGTGCGCGCATCGTCTCGAGGAACTCGGCGCCGTACGGCTGCTCCGGCTGGAGGACCATCAGCTTCTCCTCGAGCGCGAGCTGCTTCACGGGGGGCGCGCGCAACTTGCGCCCGCGACCCGCCGGCCGATCCGGCTGAGTCACGACTGCTACTACATCATGCGCCTCGCCAAGCAGGGCGCGCAGTGACGGCAGCGCAAACTCCGGTGTGCCCCAGAAGAGAACTCTCATTCAGCGTCCGGCTTCACTTTCTGCCACTTCTTCAGCAGCATCTTTCGCTTTAATGGACTCACCCGGTCAAGAAACATGATCCCGTCGATGTGATCGACCTCGTGCTGCAGAATCCGGGCGACGAGGCCGCCCGCCTCGATGCGAGTCGGACGACCCGCAGGGTCTATGCCCTCAACTACTACCTGCATGGGCCGCTCCACGACCTCGCGCAGGCCGGGCACACTCAGACAGCCCTCCTCCGCGCGATCCGTCTCATCGCTGAACTCGGTGATCCGCGGGTTCACGAGCGCGAACGGTTCGACGCCCTCCTCATGCGGATCGACCACGATCACGCGCACACTCTCCCCGATCTGCGGCGCCGCGAGGCCGATTCCCTCTTCGGCGTACATCGTGTCGAACATGTCCGCGATCAACTTCCGCAGGTCATCCGTCATTTCAAACTTTGGCATCTGCGCCGAGGCGTCACTATTGATCTGCAACTGCACCTCATCGGCCCGCTTTCGAAGCACCGGTTCGCCGAGCAGTTTTACTTCACGTACGGACATGAACGGTCCTAGCTTTCTGTTGTCGTCGCAGTGAAAACACGCGCGATCTTCATCTTCGAAATCACAACGCGCGCATCCGCACTCTTGAGTGTCACACGGTCTTCGGCGATGTGCACGACGGTACCGATGAGACCGCCTTCGCTCATGACCTCGTCGCCCTTCTTCACGCCCTCGATCAGATCGCGGTGCTGCGACTGGATCCTCTTCTGCGGGCGGATGATGAGGAAGTACATGATGAGTGCGAATGAGACGAGCGTGATTGCCGGCCCGATCATCTGGGAACGCGGTGCCGCCTGCAATGCCAACAATGCCAGAACGTTCATGTCAGGATATCTCCGTTATCGGTTCACGGCTCCCGCGGAATCGCGCGAGCCAGTCTTCACTCCACTGCATAAGCTCATCATTCAGGATCGCTGTTCGGGCGTCCTGCGCGATGCGCACGAGAAACCGCAGATTGTGCAGCGACACGAGCCGCAGTGCGAGCACTTCGCCCGCTGCCACCAGATGCCGCAGGTACGCGCGACTGAAATTCGAGCACGTATAACAGTCGCACGTCGGGTCGAGCGGCCGTTCATCCAGCTTGTAGCGCGCGGCTCTCACATTCACTTGCCCGCCATGCGCGACCCATGCAGTGCCGTTTCGTCCGTTGCGCGTCGGTGCGACACAGTCGAACATGTCCACACCCCGGCGTATCGCCTCCACCAGGTCATCCGGATAGCCGACACCCATCAGGTACCGCGGTAGACGCGGCGGCAGCTCGGGCTCAAGTACGTCGAGCATCTCGTACATGCGCGGCTTCGGCTCCCCCACGGAAAGTCCGCCAATGGCGATGCCGTGCCAGTCTGCCATGTCGCGCACGCGATGCGCTGCATCGACGCGCAGGTCCGCGTACACCGAGCCCTGCAGGATCGGAAACAGCGTCTGCGCATCAGAATGACCATCCTGCGCACGCAGCTCATCGAAGCGCGTGCGGCAACGCGCGAGCCAGCGCATCGACCGCTCGTGTGCTTCGCTCGCAACTTCCCGCGAGGACTGGCCGGGCGGACACTCATCGAACGCCATGATGATGTCCGCACCGAGCGAGCGCTGAACGTCCATCACGCCTTCCGGCGTGAACATGTGCCTCGACCCGTCGATGTGACTCTGGAAAAGCACGCCATCATCCGAAATCTTGTTGGTCTTGCCCAGGCTGAACACCTGGAAACCGCCGGAGTCCGTCAGCACCGGCCGATCCCAGCTCATGAATTTGTGCAGCCCGCCCATCTGCTTCACGACGTCATGACCCGGTCGCAGATACAGGTGGTAGGTATTGGACAGGATGATCTCCGCACCGATATCGACCAGCTCATGAGGCGACGCCGTTTTCACCGTCGCCTGCGTCCCTACCGGCATGAACACCGGTGTGCGAACAACGCCGTGCGGCAGTGTGAGCGTTCCGGCCCGTCCTGCACCATCCGTCCTTTCGATTTCGAACTCAAACACCCATCACCAGCATTGCATCGCCATAGGAATAGAATCGATACCGCTCGCGCACTGCCGTCGCGTATGTCGCCATGACATGCTCGTACCCGCCGAACGCGCAAACCAGCATGAGTAACGTCGAGCGCGGCAGGTGGAAGTTCGTGAGCAGGCGGTCCACCACCCGGAACTGATACCCCGGTCTGATGAAGAGCGCGGTCGCACCCCCGCTGGCGAAGATTCGGCCGTCTTCCGCCGCGATCGATTCGAGCGTCCGCGTCACCGTTGTACCGACCGCCCAGACACTGCCACCCGCCGACTTAGCGTCATTGATCGTCTCCGCCGCCTCCCCGCCCACCGAATATCGTTCCTCGTGCATGATATGTTCGGCCGGGTCCTCGACCTCGACCGGCCGGAACGTGCCGACGCCGACGTGCAGCACAATGCGGGCGATCCGCACGCCGCGCCCCTCCAGATGGTCGAGCACAGCCTGCGTAAAATGAAGGCCGGCAGTAGGGGCAGCAACCGAGCCCTCCTCCCGGCCATACACGGTCTGATAGCGCTCCGCGTCGAACCCCTCGACCGGCCGGTCGATATAGGGCGGCAGCGGCATGCGGCCATACCGGGCAATCGCCTCCGCTGGCGGACCCTCGCTATGGAGGCGGACCACGCGGTTGCCGTTGGCCAGCACCTCCATGACCTCGATCCCGAAGTCGGGCGCAACCGTGATGCGCCGGCCCGGGCGCATCTTCGAGCCCGGGCGGACCAACGCCTCCCATAGGACAACGGATTCGCTGGTTGCGACGTGCGGCGCCAGCAGGAGGACTTCCGCCTCGCCTCCGCCCGGCCGCCGCCCGAGGATTCGCGCCGGCATGACGCGGGTTTCATTGAGGACCAGGACATCACCCGCTGGGATCATGTCTGTGATGTCGCGGAACGTGTGATGTTCGATGGAGCCGTCCGGCTGGAGGACGAGAAGCCGGCTCTCGTCGCGGCGCTCGGTCGGGTAGCGGGCGATCTGTTGGTTGGGCAGCTCGTAGTCGAAAGCCGAGGTCGGGAGGCTGCTACTCCCGCTCACTGACGACTTGCCCCTGCATGAGGTCGCGCACCTGGCGCACGCGATCCGGACGGATCCACAGGAGCTCGTCCCCGTCAGCGCCGGCCGCGGCGTTCACGTGAACGTCGGTAATGAATTCGACGACCATCTTCTCGATCGGATGACGGTCCGCATCACCGCGGCGCTCGTACAGATGACAGACAAGTCCGAGATCGAGATCGAACGAGCGTTCGATGTTACGCAGCGCTTCCAGACGCTCGACCGCATCCCCCGCACCGCGCTGCAGCAGCGACTCGCGCATGATCCGATGCGAGTTGCCGTGCTGCTCGTAACGCGCGGACAACAGGCGACGATCGGCGAACTTGAGCGCGATGATCTCCATCAGCCCTCGAACAAATGGACCTGGGGTTCATCAGGCTTGTCGCGCTCCGCCGGCAGCGTGTAGCCGAAACGTCGATACGCATTCTTCGTCGCCATGCGGCCACGCGGCGAACGCATGAGGAAACCGTTCTGAATCAGGAACGGCTCATACACTTCCTCGAGTGTTCCCGCATCTTCGCCCACCGAAACGGCCAGCGTGTTGAGACCCACCGGGCCGCCATCGAAATGCTCGATGATGCTCTTCAGAATGCGAGCATCCATGTCGTCGAGGCCGTACTCGTCTACATCGAGCATGACGAGCGCCTCGCCCGCAACATCCAGCGTAATCACACCCTTTGCGCGTACTTCCGCGAAGTCGCGCACGCGTCGAAGCAGGCGGATGGCGACGCGGGGCGTGCCGCGTGAGCGACGTCCGATCTCACGCGCGCCTTCAATGGTGCACTCGACACCGAGGATCTCCGCCACGCGCGTGACAATGACGGTCAGCTCATCCGGCGTGTAGAAGTTGAGGCGCTGGATGATGCTGAAGCGCGCGCGCATCGGCGGTGTAAGCAGACCGAAGCGCGTGGTGGCGCCGACAAGCGTAAAACGCTCGATCGGCATCGTCACGGTCTGCGCTTTTGGTCCTTCGGAAAGACGGATGTCGATCCGGTAGTCCTCCATAGCCGGATACAGGAACTCTTCGACAATGGGGCGCAGACGATGGATCTCGTCGATGAACAGGATGTCGCGCTCGCGCAGATTCGTCAGGATGCCGACGAGGTCGCCCGGCTTCTCGAGCACCGGACCCGACGTCGTCTTGATGTTCACCCCCAGCTCACGCGCCATCAGCATCGCCAGCGTGGTCTTGCCCAGGCCCGGCGGGCCGTGGAACAGCGTGTGGTCGAGCGCTTCCTTGCGGGCACTCGTCGCGTCAATCGCGATCCGCAGCGAATCCTTGACCTTCTGCTGACCGATAAACTCCTCAAGCCGTTGCGGACGCAGCGACAGCTCGACCGCGCTCTCCTCGCTCAGTACTTCAGGTGTCGTGATCTCGGATCGCATGCGCGCTTCAGTGGGCGTTTTCCGCTCGGCTGGGTCCGCGAATTATCGCCCCCATGCCACTACAGGGCAACCGCTTGCGCGACCGTCCCGGGGTCGTATCCGGCGCCCGGCGGCACCGCCTGCGAACTTTCCTGAAACAGGCTGTGTAGTAGACCTCGAACTGGTCGGCACGCTTCCGTGACGGCCACTGACAGTCCAATGCCGGAGGTATCCGATATGACCGCTTTCTCGTCCGTCCGCACCCTGGGCCGCGTTGCAGTGTTTGCGTTGCTCGTGATTCCCGCCGCCTGCGCCCAGACAAAGGTGACGCGAATCGACCCCAACGCCGTCACTGACCTTTCCGGTGGCTGGAACGACACCGATTCGCGACTCGTTGCCAACGAGCTCATCCAGTCCAGCCTGTCGGAACCATGGCTGCGGCGCCACACCGAGACGCATGGCGGCCAGGCACCGGTCGTGATCATCGGAAGCTTCTTTAACAATACCATGGAGCACATCCCGGTTGCGACGTTCACGAAGGATCTCGAGAAGGCGTATGTAACGTCGGGCACCGTACGCGTCATTGCCACGAAGGACGAACGCAGCGATGTGCGCAACGAACGCAAGGACCAGCGGGAGAACGCGCGCGCCGACACGCGGGCACGCCAGGCGCAGGAGCTCGGCGCGAAGTACATGCTGCAGGGCAGCATCGAAACGCTGCAGGATGCGCAGGGACGCGAGAAGGTCGTGTACTACCAGATCAATGCGACTTTAGTAGATCTCGAGTCGAACGAGAAGGTGTGGACGGGGCA